>JAFMDE010000069.1 GCA_017857425.1 Akkermansiaceae bacterium | reverse complement strand
CTCAATGTATTTCTCGATGATGGGCCGCAGCCGCTCGACGGTCTCTGCTGGCCAGAACTCTTGAGGGGTCATCAGCGCTGGAGCTAAGGCATGATGCTCGGGCCAGTCGGCTTCTTCAGGGATCGAGGAAATGGCACGTGCGATGATCTCCTGGGCATTGGCTGAATTGGCTTTCAGGTGACCGATGACGGTCTGCGCGCTGACATCTTCTTCCTCTTGGTGCCAGCAATCGTAATCCGTCACCATGCAAAGTGTGGCGAGGGCGATCTCAGCCTCACGTGCCAGCTTGGCCTCGGGCAAGTTGGTCATGCCAATGACATCAAAACCAAGCTGCCTGTTCGCCTCACTCTCAGCTCGCGTTGAAAACGCCGGGCCATCCATATTCACATAGGTGCCGCCGTCATGCACGGTGCTGCCCTGCTCTTGAGCAGCATCGCAGAGAATAGCACGAAGTCCGGCACTTACCGGATCTCCAAAGCCAACATGCGCGACGATGCCATTGCCAAAAAAGGTATGGTGCTCACGCCGGCTAGTGCGGTCAAAATACTGGTCTGGTAAAACAATATGGCGAGGCGCGTATTCTTGCTTGAGGCTGCCCACCGCGGTCACACACAACAACCACCTCACTCCTAGGCTACGCATTGCCCAGATATTGGCACGGTGGTTGATTTCATGAGGCAGTAGTCGGTGCCCTCTTCCATGACGGGGTAAAAACCACACCTTTCGTCCATCGATAATACCACCAATGAATTCATCAGAGGGGTCGCCAAAAGGCGTTTCAACATGACGTTGCTCGGTCTGCTCAAAGCCGGCCATTTCATAGAGGCCGCTGCCGCCGATGATTCCAATTGTGTTCATTGATTCTTTTCCCGTATTAAATGCTTAATTTGCCACGCCTAAGCTGATTTCCAGTCACCGTGGCGCCCCTATCTTGGCACTGGCTTTGCTGAACTCAAGTGTAACTCTTTGTTGTTATGCTCTAAGGCCGTGGCATGAGCAATATCTGCGGTGTTTTCTGCAAGATGGTCATAGTATTACACCCGCTTTTCGATAGGCTTAACCTCAATCCATGAAGACAAGCTTACTTTTTCATCATCACATTCAAGGTCATGATTTTCAGCAGCCTTGCCCTTCAGCGAGCTCGTTTTTTTTGATGACTCTTGAAATCACCCACCCCAATGGCTGACCCGCGCATACTCATTGTCACACCAGAAATAAGCTACTTACCTGGGGAACTCGGTAATCTGGCTAGTCGCATGCATGCCAAGGCCGGTGGCCTCGCTGATGTAACGTCTTCACTTGTCAAATCACTCCATGAAGCTGGAGCTGATGTGCATGTAGCTCTGCCTAACTACCGACGCCTTTTTCACATCGAGCCGTGCCAGCTTGAGGGTCAAGAATCACGTCACTATCACAGCAAGCTTCCCAGTGACCGCATCCACCTAGCAGAGGACCGCGTGTTCTATTATCGTGATCATGTCTACAGCACCCACTCAGACGATAACGTGCGCTGCTCCCTGGTCTTTCAGCGTGAAGTCATCAACAACATCATACCCCACGTGCGGCCGGACATCGTTCACTGCAATGACTGGATGACGGCGCTCATTCCAGCCATGGCGCGGCGTATTGGCATCCCCTCCCTGTTCACGCTGCACAATATTCACTCGGTAAAGATCCTGCTCGAACAAATCGAGGAAACCGGTATCGACACCTCTGAATTCTGGCAGCACCTCTATTACGAGTCACCACCCAGCAGCTACGAACAAAGCCGATCATCGAATCCCATCGACATGCTGACCAGTGGTATTTTTGCCTCCCATTGGGTCAACACCGTAAGCCCGAGCTTCCTTGATGAAATCACCCAAAGCCAACACAACTGGATACCAGGCCAGGTTTGCAATGAGCTTCACAACAAGAAGGCCGCTGGCTTTGCCTCGGGCATTACCAATGCGCCTGACCCCTCCTACAACCCATCAACTGACGAAGCGCTCGCTCATCCATTCTCAGCTCAAACAAGTGCCGAAGGCAAATTAATCAACAAGCGCCTTTTCCAAAAGAAAATGGGACTGCGCCCTAATGATGAGGCTCCCCTGCTCTTCTGGCCATCACGGCTCGACCCCGTCCAAAAAGGCCCAGAAATCCTCACCGACATTCTGGCAGAGCTCATCTCCAAATACTCTAAGCACGGCATGCAAATCGCCTTTGTCGCGGATGGCTCCCATGGACACTACATCAAAGACATTATTTCTATGGCAAACTTGGAGGGATTGGTTAGTATTCATTCGTTTGATGAAAATTTATCACGACTTGGCTATGCCGCATCCGACTTCATGCTGATGCCTTCAAAATTTGAACCTTGTGGACTCACCCAAATGATCGCCCTAAAATACGGCAGTCTACCCATCGTGCATCGAACCGGCGGGCTTAAAGATACCATCGAGCACCTCAACACCGTTAACTCACAGGGAAATGGCTTTGTCTTTGAGGACTATGACTGCCAAGCGCTGAACTGGGCCATTCAATGTGCTATGGATTTTTACCAATTGCCCCCTGAGCTTAAGCAAAGAGAAATAGAGCGCGTGATGCATGAAGCCCATTCCCGATTCACCCACCAAAAGACAGCTTCCCAGTATATCAACCTTTACGAAGAAATGTTAGGCAAGCCACTACACTCCATAGAATCGCCCTCAATCTAATGTCCCCTCCTGAGATGCCAGAACAACCCAATCAGCACATACCATCGCCATCGCCATCAGCCGCAGCATATCGGCGCACGCATCAGGGAGAGGGATACCCAGCCACGATTATTCATCAATATATTGAAGAGCACGGCTTACCAGATGCGGCCGGATTATTGACCCTCGCCTCGCTTACCAAGCTGCCCGAGTCGACCTTGCGATCAAGTCTCTCTTACTACGCCGACTACCGTGCCGACCACTCTGCCGACCACTCTGCCGACCACTCCAGTCACACTGATCGCTCAGGCCCTTGCAGCAAAATATGCAATGGCACCTCATGCTTTTTATCGAACGATAACCCGCCTCCTGCCTCCGCTTCCAGCCGCTACGCGTCCTGCCTCGGCCACTGTCATCAGGAGAACAACTACCTGCTCGACGACAGCATTCATAGCACCAGCGAACTTAGCGAAGTTTCCATCCAGTGCCTGGCATCAGATGCCGTCACCACTCGTCGTTTCTTAAACAGTGACAACACAGAACCAGCATCATCATCCTATGCTGGCTTTTACCGAGCACTTGAATGCAAACCAGAAGACATCATTGAACGCATCACCACCGCTGGCTTGCGTGGCCGTGGAGGAGCCGCTTTCCCCACTGGCAAAAAATGGCAAGCGTGTGCCAGCACTGCAGCGGATCAACGCTACATCATTGCCAATGGAAACGAGGGTGATGCAGGGTCTTATGTTGACCGCACACTGCTAGAGCGTGATCCACACAGTGTGATCGAGGGCATGCTCATCGGGGCATACGCCATGGGTGCTAGCAAGGGCATTATTTACATCCGCTCTGAGTATCCTGCTGCCGCTAACATCATTAAGCGCGCCATTGCAGAAGCGCGCGACGCAGGCCACCTGCAGACAGGAAATTTTTCATGTGAGATCTCTGTCATGCAAGGTGCAGGCAGTTTTGTTTGTGGTGAAGAAACGGCACTAATCAATGCCATCGAAGGGCTACGCGGCGAGGTGCGCCTGCGCCCACCCTACCCCACAGAGGCCGGCCTGTTTGGTAAACCCACTGCTGTCGATAATATCGAAACTCTCTGCAACGTCCCCTACATCATGGAGCATGACGCCGAGGATTATCAGCGCATGGGAACCCCAACCAGCTCGGGAACAAAAACCCTCTGTTTCAATCATGGTTTTGTCCGCCCGGGTATTGTCGAAGTCGAGTTTGGCACACCGCTCCAAACTGCCATCGACGCTGTTGGCGGCAGCAAGACACCACTCGCCGCGATTCTCCTAGGAGGACCAATGGGCTGCGTGATCACCCCCGATCAATGGGACACACCAGTGTGCTATGAAGCCATGCAGCAACGCGGCTTCGACCTCGGCCACGGCAGCATCATTGCTTTACCCAAAAGTGCCGACAAAGCAGCACTTCTTCGCCACTGGCTATCCTTCATGGCAGCTGAATCTTGTGGTAAATGTGAACCCTGCAGCCTCGGATCAAAACGCTCCTTCCAGATTGCCAGCGGACCATTGACGGCGACCTCACAAAAGCAGCTTAATGATTTACTCCACTTGATCGGCCAGACCAGCCTGTGTGCATTTGGCAGAGAAATCCCACGAGCGCTCAGCCAGTATTTGGATATTTTCCGTGACGAAATTTTCACCCCCAAGTCATCATGAAGCAGACCTTCATCAATGGCCAATCCATCACTCCCCAGCTTGGCGAAACCATCCTCGAGGCAGCGACGAGGCTAGGCATTACTATCCCGACAAAATGCCACTCTGATGCATTAAAACCCGAGGGCGGCTGCCGAATCTGTCTGGTAGAATGCGCGGGAGAAGACCGCCCAGTGGCGGCATGCCATAGCGCACTGCTGCCCGGCATGGATATCCGCACAGAGACCACGGAGATTGAAACATTACGCAGCCAACTTCAGGAGCTCTATGATCAGAGCCGGCAGGAAGCTGAGCTAAGCTCCTCAGCGGTTCAAGAAACCCATCCTTACCTTAGACTCGACCTCTCAACCTGCATCAACTGCAGACTTTGCCTCAACGCCTGTGAGCAGATTCAGGGGCAATTTGTGTTCAGCATATCGGGCAGAGGAGCGGACAAGAAAATTTCCATTGGAGATTCTGATACCTTTGCCGATAGTCCATGTGTCGCCTGCGGTGCATGTGCGGACATTTGCCCTACCGATGCCATCACTGACCGTGATCAGCCCAATCGTGATGCACTCAAAACCAGCACACACCAAAAAACCGTCACTTCTACCTGCGGTTATTGCGGGGTGGGTTGCCAAATTGCCGTCGAAGTCGACCAAGATCACAACGATGTCCTCAGCATCCACGGTGTCAGAGATGCCATCGTCAACAAAGGCCACCTTTGTGCCAAGGGGCGCTTCTCCCACAGCTACCTCAAGTCCGGGGATCGCCTGACTCACCCCTTGATCAAAGCCGATGATGGAAGCTTTCAACAAGCCACTTGGGCAGACGCCTTGGCACGCATTACCGACACCCTCTCCAGACTAGTCAGCAAACACGGCTCCTCCTCGGTGGGTGCTTTCACCTCATCCCGATCAACCAATGAAGCCAGTTACCTACTGCAGAAATATTTCCGTAGTGTCTTGCTCAGTAACAATGTCGACTGCTGCGCCCGAGTCTGCCACTCCTCCACCGCCCTCGCGCTGCAGCTTGTCACGGGAACAGGCGCCGCCTCTTCATCCTATCAAGATATTGAGACCAGTAGCTGCATCCTAGTCGCTGGGGCAAACCCCACCGAAGCTCACCCCATTGTCGGGGCCAGAATCAAACAACATGTGCTCAATGGCACGCCACTCATCGTCATCGATCCTAGGAAAATCGAGCTTACCCATTATGCCGATATCCACCTACAGCTGACACCGGGAACTAATGTCGCCCTGTTCAATGGCCTCGCCAAGATTCTGTATGAAAATGGTGACATCGATGAACCATACCTGCATGAGCGAGTGGAGAACTATGATCACTTCAAGGACTTCCTCGAGACACTCTCCTTAACTGACATCATCGAGGCTACCGGGGTCGACCTCGCATCGATGCAAAAGGCGGCATCCTTGATGGGCGCATCTACAGGCACCCTCTTTGTTCATGGCCTCGGCCTGTCCGAACTTGAGCAAGGCACCGCATCCGTCATGACCCTGTGCAACCTTGGCATGCTCACCGGAAGCATCGGCAAACCCGGCTCCGGCATGTTGCCACTACGCGGGCAAAACAACGTCCAAGGCAGCGCTGACATGGGCAGCATGCCAGATCAGTTCACCGGCTATCAGTCCGTTGCTGACTCATCTGCTCGTGAACGAGTGAAAAAGATATGGGGCAGCCTACCCCCCGAAGAACCGGGACTAACCATACCGGAAATGATCGACGCAGCAGCGGACGGATCCATGCATGGACTATGGATCCAAGGCGAGGATATCGTGCAAAGCGACCCCAACGAATCCCACGTCCGGGCAGCACTCGAAAAACTCGAGTTCCTCGTCGTGCAAGAAATTTTCTTTTCTGAGACATGCCATTTTGCCGATGTGATTCTTCCCGCAGCCAGCTACCTCGAGCAGGAGGGAACCTTCACCAATGGCGAGCGCCGCATCCAACATGTCAAACCCGCCGTCTCTCCCCCGGGTGAGGCCCTGCCTGATTGGCTCGCCGTTCGTAACACCGCGATACTGGCAGGAGCGGACTGGGATTACCAAAGCCCATCCGAAGTCATGGATGAAATCGCCCAGGTCGCCCCGCACCTCTTTGGCGGAGTATCCTACCCCCGACTAGAAAAAGATGGGCTGCAATGGCCATGCCCGTCGTCTGAAAGTGAGGGAACATCAACCGTTCATGAAAAAGGGTTTTTACGCGGTAAAGGAGCTCTCACCACCATTGACTATGCCCCGAGCTCAGAACATCACGTCACTGGTTACCCCTACCTGCTCATCACCGGTAGAATCCTACACCACTACAACGTCGGCACCATGACCCGCCGTTCTGGACAATCCTCTCTGGTGTCACGCGATCTTCTTGAAATCAATCCTGAGGATGCCCAACGAGAAAACATCGAGGATGGTGACATCATCACCGTACAAAGCCGCTGGGGTGAAATTGCCGTCCCCGTCAAGCACTCTGCACGCACCGCCCCCAATACACTTTTCCTTTCTTTCCATTTTCCCGAGACACACACCAATCAAATCACCGGACCCGCTGTGGATCCGATGTCCAAATGCCCCCAATACAAAGCAACAGCGGTCAAGCTCCTCGTTTAGCAAGTCGCAAAGCAGATCGCCAAGCCTTGATTAAAACCTGATTAAGCTTTCATGCTCAGTATTTTATGGGCCGTAATAAGGCACCTCATACTCGGGCTCCAGCTTGACATAATGGGCATTAAGAAACGCCACGATATTGATCATTTGATCAACGGTCATTTGATCGACCATGGATGGCATCGGTGATTGAGCACCCTCGCGTTGCTCCTTGTCGATACCTAACAAATAATCCTTCGATAGGTTATGGTTGGGGTTGATAACCGATGTCACTAGCTGACCATATGTCTTCACACGGTAGACCTCACCACCAAGATGTAGCTTAACCATGGATGGCTCAACATTCTCAGGCAGCAGCTCGCCAGCCACGCTGTGACATTGGTGACACTTTAACTCGATAAATGCCTGCTTGCCTTTTTCGACATCACCCGCTGGCAAAACAAAACCCTTTGCCATTTTCTTCTCCTTGCCTCCGCAGGCGACCAGCATCAGCAGCAAGCATGCTATTCCAGTGCGGGCACCAATGCGCGCAATGCCGCTCATAGAGCTTATTTTTTGTCTTTTTGTTTTCATTATTTTTTCCATCATTTCAGTGGGGCTTGTTCTAATCCCAGATACAAACTAGACCAAAAACTCATCGCTAACTCGCCGTCAATTGTCATCCACCTCCCGTATCTTGCTCTATCGATAGAAGCGACCCTTATAACCCACCGAGATAAGCCACCGAGATAAGCCACCAAGATACCCCATCCATTGCTCTTGAGGGCAGCGTCATTTTTTCTTGATCACCAATAACTAACTGATAGATTAGTCATTAGTCTATTATTTTAATAGATCGCCCTTGCTGTCTCTCCACCCTCCAACGCCGCTAGGCACCAAAGCAACATGGCCCATTCCACAGCACCTGCAAGTCACCTCATAGAGCGCTTAAAAAGCTCACCTTTTTATCAGATATGTCAGGACTCGTTCCGCAAAGCGACGGGACTTCCTCTGGTCATCATCAACGCGCATGATGCCCAATTCAACCCCTGCCACACCAGCCCAAACCAGAACCCATTCTGCCGCGGACTCAATCTTAAGCATGGCACATGTGAGGAATGCAAACAGGAGCAGAAACTCATCCTTTCCCGCTCTAATATAAAGACCTACACTCACACCTGCTTTGCGGGGCTCAAAGAAACCTCAGTGCCACTCAGACTTGGCAAAGAAACCATTGCCTTTCTTAAAACCGGCCAGGTCTTCACCGAAAAGCCGAGCGCTACCCACGCCCATGATCTCCGTAAAGTATTAGCGGCCATCGGTTATTCAAAAACCGAACAAACGGAGGCCATCAACGCTCATCAAAACACCCCAGTATTCGATGAGATACAATACCGAAGCATGATCACACTGCTCAACATTGTCTCCCTACAGCTTGCCGAATTACTCAACCGCCTGATCTTGGAAAGCCAGCCACAGGAGCCCGAGCTCATCCGCAAGGCCAAAAAATACATCACCGAGCGGATCGACGAAAAAGTCTCTCTCGCTGAGATTGCTTGTGAAGTCAATGTCAGCAGCTTTTACTTCTGCAAGCTATTCAAGCAATCCACCGGCATGACCCTCACTGAGTTCACCAATCGGCATCGCATCGAGCTGGCAAAAAACGAACTTAAGCAATCCACAAAACCCATCACCGAGATTGCCTACGAAGTTGGTTTCCAATCCCTGTCCCAGTTTAACCGGTCATTTTGTAAATTTACTGGACAAGCACCTCGAGAATTCAGGAATAGCTCAAGGTTATCAGACAAAGATCGCTTGTTAAATTTTGGTTAGCTCGCCTTACCCGAGCTTGGCTGTGTGACAGCTATTACAATATTTGCATAATCATCACCAAGAATTGCGAGGTTTGCTTCCTGCATAGTGTCTAGTTTGCGGGTGATGAGGAGAGGGTTACCTATGTTATCAGCCTTACCGATAGTATAACTCTGGGCCCAGAACCCTCCCAACGTAAAAGCAAACACAAACCACAAAAAACCATGAACCAACAAATAGAAAAATGGGACCCCATGAAAGAATTCAACCAACTCGGAAATCGACTATCCTCTCTTTTTGCAGGAAGAAATGACCAATCTAGCTTAACGGGAGAACTTTTCGACACCGACAGCTCCGATTGGAAGCCTGCTTGTGACATCACGGAAGATGAAAGTGAGTATTTAGTGACCGCTGATTTACCCGAGGTCAAAAAAGACGAGGTGCAGGTCAACATTGATAATGGAGTCATCTCAATATCCGGAGAGCGTAAAACCAAATCAGAAAAGAAAGATAAGAAGAAAAAATATCATCGTATCGAACGCAGTTATGGAAGCTACCAGCGATCATTTCATCTACCGGAGAATGTCAGAGAGAATAGAGTGAAAGCAGAATTCAAAGACGGAGTGCTACGCGTTCACCTTCCAAAAATTGAAAATAAAAACCAGAAAAGCATACCGATCAACTAACAGGAAGATCCTAATTTAACCACTGCACGTAAATCTACCCATCGTATGACGGCATAGAATTTCCTCGCTCAACACATCATGAAAAAGAAACTCATCATCTTAGTAAATAGAGAATCCCTCTGCGCTTACTCCCAATCAAAAGATTGGCTAATACCGGAATGCCAATCAATTGAAAAAATAAATGTGAATTTGGAGCCAAGCCGGCCGGATCCAACCATATGCACAGATGAAGATGGTCGGTTTCCGGGAGGCTCGTCAATCGGGTATTCACCGGCTATGAAACACGGTGAAGCACACGGTAGAAAAACTGAGCAAAAAAAACGCCAACTCAGTGACCTAGCCAAGGCCATCAGCGATCTTGTCAACCAAGAGGACTGCGATGTATGGAATCTAGCCATCCCCGCCAACCAAGCCGATCAAGTCATCAACAAACTACCGATAGAAGTTCAGAAAAAACTGACTCAACTCAAAGAGGGCGATTACACATGGCTGCCACGCAAGGAAGTCCAGAGGCTATTTGATAGCTGATAGGCAATTATGCAGTCTGGCAGAAGGAGTGGGATTGCCTTCATTCTATGAAGGCTATGCGGGCTGGCAGAAATCCTCCTCCGGATTTCTGATCTGGTAAAATGCGTGATGCACGCACTGG
>JAFMDE010000068.1 GCA_017857425.1 Akkermansiaceae bacterium | reverse complement strand
AAGGCCACCAGCTCGGCGATATCCACTTCGTCTTCAATGACTAGAATTGTTTGCACGCTTAGAACCTATATATGGCTTGAATCACAAACACACAATCTCATATGTGACGATATAGTCACCATTTTAGTGGATGTGTCATTATTGTAACGTTGTATTTTTTGCCTCAGAGCCCTTCCCGTGAGAAACAATCACCGTCGCTGCAAAAAATTCGAAGTCAGCGCATTCAAACTAAACAAAACAAAATAGAAATGAAACTCATTCAGTCTACTACCGCCATCATCGCAGGACTTGCCCTATGCGCCACTGCTCAGGCACAGTCCAAGCTAGTCATCAAAGGTTCTGACACTCTTGGGGCCAAAATGGTTCCTCAACTTGCCGAGGCCTACAAGGCAGCTGGTAATAATGTGAATTTTGAAATCGCTGCTGAAGGCTCCTCCTCATGCTTCACCGCGCTGCTTGACGGCACCGCTGACTTCGGCATGTCATCACGCGCTGTGAAATCTAAGGAAAAGAACAATTTTGCCACCAAGGGCCAAGAGCTTGTTGAACACGTTGCTGGTGTTGACATGATTGCCGTCATTGTCAACGAGGCCAACGGCGTCAAGTCACTGACTAAGGAGCAAATTGAGGGTGTCTTCACAGGTGCTATCACCGACTGGTCCGAGATCGGAGGCAAGGCAGGTAAAATCAATGCCTACACACGAAACACCGCATCCGGGACCTACAAGACCTTCCAGAAGCTCGGCATGAACAAGAAGGACTACGGTGAGAACACCCAGAAAATGGCTGGTAACACCCAGATTGCAGATGCTGTCGCCAACGACGTCAATGGTATTGGCTACGTCGGCCTTGCCTATCTCAAGGCTGAAGGCATCGCCCCGGCATCCGTCAACGGCGTGCTCCCTACTCCGGATAAAGCCAGTGAATACGCCCTCTCCCGTAACCTTTACTACTACACTGTAGGGCAACCAGCTGGTGAGGCTGCCAAGTTCATCACATGGGCCACATCTTCTGACGAAGCTGCCAAGGTGATCAACAAGGTCGGTTTCATCGCTGCGAAGTAATCCACTTCATATAAACTTGTGTCTCCAAGGCACTTCTATCATAAAGCATCGCACGTGAAATCATGTGCGGTGCTTTGCATCATCACCCAACCTCCTTCCCAAGATTTTTGCCTTCCTGAGCTAAACTGCACGGCATGAGCGAGCCAAAACATAACACTAACAATAGCCCCTTCGGCAAGTCTTCCGGATTCAATGTACTCGGCATAGGCAAGCAGGAAGCCATAAAGTATTTCTTCGGGGGAAACGCAACTTTAGCTGTTGTCCTCATTGTGCTCATCGTTGCATTTCTCTCCTATCATGCGTGGAACTTCCTCCCCCAGTATCAAAAAAGCCTGACACTCTACCGCCTCTCCGGCCAGGAGTTTACCGATTACGCTTCCGACCAGCTCACGGCACAGAAAGAGCTCTCCTCGCTGGCAAGTCAAGTTCCAGCATACGAACTTAAGCATCGACTCGGCGCTCTTTACGACCTTGAGGCTGTTCACAGCGACTTCAAAAACAAGGCTCAAAAAAAACTCATCGCCGAGCGCAAGGACCTGCAGCGGGCAAAAAGCAATCTGGACAAGGTGAGCTCCAAGCAACCAGCCGAGCAAACTGAAATGCTTGCCGCCAACAAGCGTTTGCAAGAAGCCACACAAAAACTGAAAATACGTGCGCAAGAAATCCTCAGTGAGATCAGCTACTCCGACCTCAACAACAAGAGCCTGATCACCGACTCAAAATACCTTGAAGACATTCGCTCATCCGTTGTTGCCAATATCATCACTGCAAAAACAAGCAATTTCATCAAGACCACCCGTAAAACCGAGGCAGAGAAAACGGCTGAAATCATGGCCCTGCCACACATGCAAGAGCTCGCCAAAGCGCGGGACATGCTCATTGCTCCTCAAAAACCATTTAACAACTACCTTAAGAAATACCGGCTGATTGCGTCTGATAGTAAAGGCCAAGCAGAGACACACTCCACCGCGGCAGGGCGCAAAGAAGCCCAACTGATCAAAGCCAAGCTAGCCCGGTCCGAGCAAGATCGTAAAATGGATCGGATCAAAGCCGAGCGTATTCTTACCGCTACTCCAAATTACCAGAAGCTCAACGAGCCACTCTACAACTCCCTCGACGAACATCTTGAAGTTCAAAATCAGCTCACAGATCAAACTGGGGAAGCCTTGGCCTCCATGCCTATGGCCTCTGATTTCCAAGGTGTGAAAGCGCGTGCACGGGTCACTAAAATTAAGGATCTGGGCGAAGCGCTTTTTCCCCTCGTTGAAGCCAAGCGTCAGAGGATGGAAACTTGGTCACACACGCAGCCCGTGAGCATAGGCCAGTCAGTGAGTGGTTTTTTTATGGGAACCCAATGGGTATCCAACTCGTCATGGCAGGATTTTTATGGAGTATTGCCCCTGCTAGCTGGCTCATTCCTAGTCGCCTTGGTTGCCATCCTGCTTGCTGTCCCTTTTGCCGTCGGAGGAGCCATTTACGTGAACCGTTTATCCACATCATTTGAGCAGCGCTGGATCAAGCCCATCATCGAATTTATCGGAGCCATCCCATCTATTGTGATGGCCTTCCTCGGTGTCGTTGTGGTGGGTGCCCTCATTCAGGAGCATTCCCAGAACCCTCTTCTGAGCTGGATCCCGAGCTTCCCAGTCGAGCAGGATAAAACCATTCTCACCGCTGGTATTTTACTCGCCCTTATGTCTATCCCCACCGTATTCACTCTGGCTGAGGATGCCCTGAACAACGTGCCAAAGGCCTATAAGGAAGCTGCCCTAGCACTGGGTTCAACCGATCTTCAGACGGTCATCAAAGTCATCATCCCGAGCTGCGCCTCTGGAATCATCGCCGCGGTTTTGCTGGGATTTGGCCGCATCATCGGCGAGACCATGGTGGTCCTGCTCGTCATGGGTGGGCGTATCGCCATTCCTGAATCCATTTCCGACCCCGCCCACTCGATGACAGGAATCATGGCCCAGGAAATCGGGGAAGTAGAACAGGGTTCACTTCACTGGAGTGCTTTGTTCATGGTCGGTTTGCTCCTCTTTGTCATCGCACTCACGCTCAACTACATAGCTCAAACAACACTGAGACGCTTGAGTAAACACTCCTGATTCCCCCTCCAAACCTTTCTATTATAACCATGGGATCAAGCAATAATCCATTCTCCAAACAGCGCAACTCCGAGCACATCAAAGAGACGCTCGTCAAGCTGACATTCATTGTCTTTACCTACCTGATCATCTTTGCCGCCTTAGGCATCTTCGGCAAGATCATCTATGAAGGTGCTCCAGTCCTGTGGCAAAAAGGCTGGTCCTTTTTTACCAAAAAGCCACAGACCCTGTTTGTTAATCAGGTGGAAAAAGGCGAGGGCATCGAGATTCCGGCACAGAATTTTGATGGTCTGCTGGCAAACAACCCAGATGCTGACAAGTGGCTTACTAACGTCACCGAGTTCGAGAAGACCACCGAGTTCATCAAGTTTGACCTTCTCAGCGGCTCACGTATTGGCAGTGGCTACCTCGGAGAACTCGAAAGCCTCAATGCAGATGTTTACGTCCTCTACACCGAGCGCGATACCGATGCCGCGGTTGGTTTTCAGCTGCAGGCTGAGAAGAAGATCAGCATGCAACAAAGCGATTACGTGGCACTTACCAAGGCCGACCACAAGCTACTGCCAGCGGAAACGCCGGAGCGAACTGTTAATCTCAGTGACTTTGAGCTCACCATTGCGGCCGGCGAATACCCGATTGGCAAGGACGCGCATGACGCCCTCGTTCCTACCGAATTAGTATTCCAAATGCGCCAGACCTTCGCCGATGACGAACCAGACAAAATCAACCTGACACTCATCCCGCACGAGCAAACCATCACTGTTTCAGCAGACATTTACTACGCCGCCTTTGATGAGGAGGAGAGAGGAACCCTCCCCGTAAAATCAGAGCAGGAAGTCCCCGTAAGCCGGACATTCCGTGATTTCACCTTGGCTGCCGGTAGTTACATCACAAAGCCCGAAGCACTCTCAATCCTCGGAAAATATGGCATCCAACACCAGCACGACCCGCTCAAGGGCTCCATTGTCCTGAACAAAAACATTACCGGCCTTACCGTGCCTAAGGATTTTTGGGGAATCCTTACACAAGCGAACCCAAGCCTCAAAACGGCCAACCAAAGCACGGTTACTGCGGACACAGCCTACATTCGCTTCGATATTAGCAAGGACACTGAAATTCTGCTCGATACCGAGGACCGTGAAAGCATTGCATCCGCCAACGAGGCGACCGGGAAATTTGTCACCACCAGTGAGCAAACCCACTCTTACTCCGGTGGAGGTGTTATAGGCCCCATTATTGGCACCGGCCTTCTGGTCATTATCTGCATGCTCGTAGCACTATTTACCGGTATTGCCGCTTCCATTTTCCTCAATGAGTACGCACGAGCTGGAGGTTTTGTAAAAACGATTCGTCTCGCCATGCTCAACCTTGCCGGCGTGCCCTCGATCGTGTTCGGCCTCTTTGGCCTCGGGCTCTTCGTCATCCTTGCCCCTTGCGTAACATCCACACCAAAAACCTCGAGTGCCATGATGGTCCCGCTAGTAAAACTAGGCTCAAAACCTGAATTACGCGTCTGTGAGCAACAACACATTTACATCTGTGAAAAATCAAATTTGAGCAGTAGCGAGCTTACTACGATAGCCACCGCCAATGGATCTAAGCTCGTCTACGACGGCTGGATCTGGCTTTCACTGCAAGGATGGGGCACCTCCATTCTCGCAGGAGGATTCACTCTCGCCATGATGGTACTCCCAGTCATCATCACATCCTGTGAGGAATCACTAAGTGCTGTGCCCATGGGCTTCCGTGAAGCCTCGCTTGCCCTTGGTGCTAGCAAATGGCAGTCCATACGCACTGCCGTCCTACCCTATGCGTTTCCCGGCATTCTAACGGCCTCCGTACTGGGGATTACCAGGGTTGCCGGCGAAACCGCACCCATTATGTTTACTGCTGCCGTGGCAGAAAAATCAGAACTCCCCTGGGAGGGGCTCAACTCAACCGGCTTCGACAAGTTCCTCGACTTCCTCCAGAGCTCCGCTCAAGCCCTCCCCTATCATATCTACACCGTTGCCGGCCGCATCCCGCAATCTGAATACACCCAACCCATGCAGTATGGATCCGTACTTGTATTTATGCTCATTGTGATGTCCTTCGCCGCCATCTCCATCTGGCTGCGTGCACGTGTGCGAAACAAAATCAAATGGTAATTGTGCCCAGCACGGACAATCACATAAAATCCTAACGACCTGTTAATAACTTTCTATGAACCAGCAAGACTCAGCTAATATTGATCCTACCGCCACACTCTCTGGCCAAGCCGTCACTGCAGCACCCACGGAGGCCCCCGATGCCCCGCTGCGTCAGGATCCGGCCCATACCGAACACCTTCACGCCAAGAGCATCACCGAGAATGCTCTTGAGGGTAAAACGATGATCAAAATCGAGGACCTCTCCTTTTCCTACGATAAGGGTAAAACCAATACCTTGCGCAATATCTCCCTGGATATTCCTGAAAAGCAAGTCACGGCCTTTATCGGGCCATCCGGGTGCGGTAAGTCCACCCTGATCCGCTGCCTCAACCGCATGAATGATCTGGTGGAAACCTCCTGCATCACAAGTGGCAATATCAAGATCATGGGCCAAGACATCCACGCCAAAGAAGTATCAGCCATCGAGCTTCGCAAGCAGGTCGGCATGGTCTTTCAGAAATACAACCCGTTCCCGAAAAGCATCTACGACAATGTTGCCTATGGCCTCCGCATCCAGGGAATCAAAAAGAAAAGTGTGCTTGATGAAGCCGTCGAACGTAGCCTGAAAAATGCCGCCCTCTGGGACGAGGTCAAGGACCGCCTCAAGGATAGTGCCCTCGGTCTTTCCGGAGGCCAGCAGCAGCGCCTCTGCATCGCGCGCACCATCGCGGTCCGTCCTAAGGTCATCCTCATGGACGAACCCTGCTCCGCCCTTGACCCCATCGCCACGGCGAAAGTGGAGGAGCTTATGCTTGAGCTTCGCAAGGACTTTACCATCGTCATCGTCACCCACTCCATGCAGCAAGCCAGCCGCATCTCAGACCGTACAGCTTTTTTCTATCTGGGTGAGCTCATCGAATACGGATCTACCACTCACATCTTTACCAATCCCACGGCTAAACAAACCGAAGACTACATCTCCGGCCGCTTCGGATAAAACCATACCAATTCATTTCAATATTAACCAACAATCGACATGCAATCAGGCGATCACATCCTCAGTAATTTCAACACCGCCCTCCAAGAACTTAGGGAGACCACTCTCATCATGGCAGCAGGAGCCCAGCGCAACCTGCAAAACACCATCAACGGTCTCCTTCAGCGAGACAAACAACTCTGCAATCAGGCCATCGCCGATGACGAAGACGAGGATCAGTTGGAAATCCAAATCGACAGCCTTGGCCTGCAAATCATCGTTCGTTTCCAACCGGTAGCTACAGATTTGCGCATGGTCATTGGCGCTATGAAAACGGCTACCAATCTTGAGCGCATCTCCGATCAGGCAGTCAGCATTGCCAAACGCAGCCGCAAGATGCTCAAAAACGACGAAGTCCCCGAAGTATCAAGGATCGAAGGGCTCTACCAAGTCGCGGCAGGCATGCTTGCCGATGCCATTACCGCGTATTCCGACAGCGACATCGACCTGGCACTAACGGTCGTTGAGAATGAAAAAACCCTCAAGAAAACACACAAGACAACTTCCAGGTTTTTCTCAGAAAAACTCGAGACCCAAACAGGACATTACCGTGATTATCTGGATCTAGTATTAATCTGCCGCTGGCTGGATCGAGTGGGTAACCTTGCCACCAATATCGCCGAGGACGTTATCTTTGAAACGACCTCTGCGGACATCCGCCATGGTGGAGAACTGCCCCCAGAACTACTGGAGGGTAACAACAAGCCAGACACATCAGACTAAATCTGATAACTCACCGAGTTTCTACTCGTCATCCTCGAAGACATCAAATCCTTGTCGACGATCGCATTAGGGCTGGTCATGCGGCCAGGGCCAATTTTGCGACCAGGATAGACGCAGGTATTAATTCCGGTCCGAACACCATCACCTAACACCGCGCCAAACTTTTTGCGCTGTGTATCCACCAGCCTACCCTGAACGAGAGATCGGTGATTGGTTCCATCATGCCGGTAATTAGCGACAACCGTTCCAGCACCTAGCTGCACGTGAGAGCCCAGAATGGAATCCCCCACATAACTAAGGTGCTTCACGTGCGTGTGTGGATAGATCACCGAATTTGCTATTTCGACAGCATTGCCAATGCTGCAGTTATCACCGATTGATGTATTGCCGTGGATATAGGCATTGGGTCCTATTTGACAGCCTTCGCCTATGATGACGTTTCCCTCAATGTATACACCGGGAAGGATTCTAGAGCCCTTGCCAAGATGAATATGGCCATCAACATAAGCCAAAGGATGGATATCACCTGATATTTCAGAACTATCCATCATCGATAACACCTCTTCATTGAGCTGCAGCAGATCCCACGGATACTTGATTCTAAAGCACTCGGCTTCTGTCACAATATCATCACCACAATGCTGTGGCTTTTCTGCACCTTTCCATGCGACGAGGTCACCGCGTTTATCCATTAAGCAAACAGCGGTATCAGACTGAGCCAGCATGCATAAGGCACCCACCTCAATCCAATGATCAACAGGAAGGTGCACCGTCTGCGCATTTGCTTTCGAGTTTGGAACCACCTCAAATCCAGCCTGCCGGAGCTCCGTGGTCATCAGCTCTTTGAGCTTATGATTAGCTACCAGACAGTCACTCAGACCCCTTCCGTCCGTTAATGGTGCGCAGTCCTGTGATACATCTGGCTCGTGAAGTGTAACTTGCATAATAAAAATGGCTTTTAAACAAAAATGGCTTTTAAACAAAAACGGCTTTTAAACAGTACCATTACACATCAAGCATCACGAAAAGCAAAGACTAAAGGCTCTAAAGTTATAGAGCACACAACACAACAAACACAGAGTGCCCGCTTTAATCTGATAAAGCGTAGGTGATATGCGGTGTGTAGAGCGCAGGCTCCAACAAAAAGGAATCATGCCCTTTGTCAGAGTGCACTGTAATATGCATTGCATCAACACCTGCAGCCTCAAGACCAGCGACAATATCGGCCTGCTCTTCAGGGTAAAAACAAAAATCAGAGTCGATACTAAAGACCAAGAATTGCTGATTGTTCTCGGCACATTTCTTGAACAGCTCCTGAACAGATTTAACGCCGACCTCTTTACAGGCATCAAAACGCGACCACATGTCGATAATACGCAAATAGGTATTGGCATCAAAACGCTTCACGAATTTCTTACCTTGATGCAGCATGTAACTTTGAAACGTATCTTGCACTCGATACCAAGCCAAGGTCTCCTTGTCTTGTCGCACCTCTTTCCTGGCTCGTTGCTCAATGGCATCAAGGTGCACAAAGGTCTTGTGAGAAATCATTCTTGCTAGTGCCAAACCATAATCAGGATGAGGCCCATCATAATAGTCCCCACCGTTAAAATAGGGGTCGTTTTCAATCGCTAGGATCTGTTCAAAAAGAATAAGCCGGTTTAAAACCGTTGTCTTCAAACCACTGGCAATGGGTATCACTGTTTTAACGCGCTCAGGATAAAGGGCCGCGAACGCCAAGGTCACTAAGCCGCCAACAGAGGGCCCAACGCCGGCACGCAATACATCAATGCCGAGAGCATCAAGCAACGCAGCCTGCATGTTGACTTGGTCAGAAACGGAAACCTGGGGGAATTTTGAGCCGTAGGGGTTCCCCGTTGCAGGGTTTACCGAGCGTGGCCCAGTAGTGCCGTAACAACCACCCAGATAATTCGCACAGATAATAAAAAAACGATCGGTATCCAGAGCCTTTCCCGGCCCCATGAACTCATCCCACCAGCCAGCATGCAGTTCCTCTTTCCACAGCTCCCCTGCTTCGGGAAGGTCTGGATTGTAACCACTCGCATGGTGAGACCCAGAAAGCGCATGGGATACAAGAATAGCATTGGATGCATCCTCATTGAGCGTTCCCCATGTTTGATAGGCAACTTCAAGCTCCGGCAATACATCACCCGACTTGAGGCGGAATGGTTCATCATTCAGCTTCAAAATCTCGGTCTTTACCGTGGCTGCTTTTGAGCACTTACTATTTGCATCATCGGACACGGGCACATTGTCCACAGATCGGGAGTGAATAACACCGTTTTTTACGATAAAAAATACATCACTCGCCTGCCCCTCTCGCTAGATTCAATCAGAGCCTATCAGGGCTAATCAGAGCCAGCCATATGATTTCGGCTAAAGCTTGCCCCAAGCTGATTCAACCCACTGAGAAAAAAAAGTCCGCTGTGCCGTCCATGGTGTATGAGCCACGATTCCGTGCACTCAATAGGTTGGGGACATCCTCCGCGCCTCTGTCTTCCTGAAAAGGCATGACATTAGCTCGTAGGGGCCGCCCCCAGGTATAGTCTATCGGTTCGGGCGTACTACCATTAGTGGTCGCACACAGCAGACAAGTAATACATTATATTCAATCCATCACCTTGCAACTAAATTCTATAACATGAGCCTGCGTGAGGCCTTATTCCATCCTTGCATATAACAAGCGATCCACCCAAGTTTTCGCCATGGAATTTCCTGCTACCACAGCTACCAGCCATGTCTTAAGCAATGGCCTCACTGTTATTCTGGATGCTGATTCATCAGCTCCCGTCATCAGCACACAAGCTTGGGTGGAAACAGGCAGCATTCACGAAGGTCGTCATCTAGGAGCTGGAATATCACACCTTCTTGAGCACATGGTGTTCAAGGGCACGGAGAACTATGACGGCAAAGAGATCTCAGACACCGTACAGGCAGCTGGCGGCGAATGGAATGCTTACACCACCTTTGATCGCACCGTATATTACATTGATGGCCCATCTGAGAGTGCCCAAACCTTTCTCAAGGTACTCACTGAAATGGTCTTTAAACCAAGCTTCCCCATCGATGAATTTGAAAAGGAAAAAGGTGTCATTCGCCGTGAAATCGACATGGGCCTAGATGATCCGGATGATCGAAACGGCCGCCTTCTCTACTCCACGGCTTACGCTCATGATGCTCGCCGGCACCCTGTCATCGG
>JAFMDE010000067.1 GCA_017857425.1 Akkermansiaceae bacterium | reverse complement strand
AATTTACGTTTCACATCAATGAGTAAAAGAATACTCCATGCACGCTGCTCTTCACTCTGCCCTTCCTCAAGACGACAGGCATTCATCATCCAAAAACCAAATTCCGATAAGCTGATCGGGTCATCGAGCTCAACGGTGCAAATAGACAGGCTGACTTGCGGAAATTGCTTAATGATGCGGTCAATTATTTGATCAACCTCTTGCCTTGCCGCTTGATCAAACACCTTTGCATTGTCCATCCAACGCTGCATGACGGGAGGCTGGAACGGAAACTGCTCGACTGCGCGCTGGGCATCAAATTGACAATTGGGACACTGATCCGCTCTTTCCTTGAAACGTATTAGGCAGGATGGACACACCACCGAGGCACGCTTAAACATCCTTGCTGGGTAGACCCTCTTTTTTTCGCGAGCTGATGTATTATCCTGATCTGTCACAATAAAAATTCATTTACGTCTTGTCCGCCACATCTGCACCATCTGACTGATCAGATTGATCTGGAGTTGTCTCGGCTACAGCCTTGGTCTCTTCTTCAGCCGCAACGCCATCATCATTTGACTCAGTTTTCACCTCAGCTTTTTGAGTGGCTTTGTTAGTGGCATCCTTGTTAGCGGCTTTCTTGGCTACCTTCTTTTTAGCCGCCTTCTTTTTGCCGCCAGCTTGCTTTGACTGAGCTTCGTTATCACCCTGCTCTTTGGCGGCGTGCAATGTTCCATCAGAGAGCAAAAGAACAAGGCCTTCGTTAATCAGCCAGTGAAGATCGTGATACCATGTGTGACGCGTTGCCTCATCAATGTCTGCGGGCAGGCATTCTTTCCACAGCTCATCGATATTACCTCCAGGATGATCGGTGACCCATTGGAACATCTTGCTAGGACGATCCGCCATCACTATATCCTTGGAGACGTGACGCGGTCTGGCAGGGCCACAGTGAAGGCGCTTTTTCCACTTATAAACAGCAAGATGACGACCACTCATCTGACGACATAAAATAGAGGCTAGATTACCCGGGTAACGTTTTTCCTCAGCTACCGTATTCTTCAGCAGAGTCATCAGACCGGCGCTGATCATCTTGGGCGGTATATTAGCAAGCGCTGAAACGGCTTTACCTTGGTAAAATTCCTTCTCAAATCCGTGCGCAAGGAAATGCTGCTCAACCTCCCGATGATTTTCAAGTATCGCCACCGTTTCCTCGACTTCCTCAGTTCCCACTGATTCCTCGGCTTTTACTTCTAGTTCCGCCACTGGCTCTACTTCCGCCTCTGCCCCTACCTCAGCCTCCGAAGCTTCAACTTCTTGGGCCTCCGCTGCCTGGGGCTCATCACTTGCGGGGAGTTCAGCCTTATCTTGATCCGTCTCACCCTCTGCGGCTGTTGCTTCCTCTGCGGCTGGTGCTTCCACTGGTGCTACTGCCTCGGCGGGAGCTGACACCTCATCCTCTTGAGCTATTGCCTCAACGGCTTTCTCCTCCGAGGGTTCCCCCTCTAAATTCTTCTCTTCATCAGACTGCACCTCCTCTGACTGCACCTCCTCTGACTGCACCTCCTCTGACTGCACCGCCTTAGGGCGCCAGCGCTTGTGCTTAGACATGGCATCTAGCCATTCCTGCACCGCCTCCTCGCCATGCTCCATGATGACTTTGCTTTTGTAGCGTTCAATGGGCATCGACGAAAACCGCTCACGATGCAGATCGAGCAGTGCCTGTTGGTAGCCATGATGGTTAGGTGGACCGATAAGTTTTTTACTGATGCCACACCGTGCCACCGATTGGAAATTACCACTTGGTGGATCCACTTCCATCATCTCTTCATCGTAGTATTTAGCGATGAGGCCTGATGACAAGAAGTGTGCCATGCATTCTTTTTTCGTTTGCCATACTGAGTGATCCGTCTCGCTCCTATACAGCGGTTGATCGTCACTTTCGAAAACGACATGAAATCTATCCAACGCGCCTAACACCAGCCACGCAAGATCAAAAACAGAATGTGTTCTTCCGGTAGCTGATATCTGCTTGGCCATGGCATCGAGTCCTTCCTCGATAGGCATGATGCGAGCTTTCACCCCCTCGGGTGCCGCAACAACATGCATCTGCTCACGGTCTCCTTTGGTAAAATCACCTCGGCCGCGGCCTTTGGGAGCTCCTCCACGATGATCACGCCCTGCTCCTCCATGACGCTTATCTTTACCAGCATGACCTTTATCGAAATGACGCGCACCATCGCGACTATGCCCCTTCACTTCCCGGCCTCTCGAATCACCCCGCTGACCCCCTTTGCGAGATTGGGGTGACTTGGTCGATTCCGACGCGGAGCCTGATCGAGAGTTACCCTTAGTGGAGCTACGATCCGAACCATGACTCTTGCTATCCGAACCATGACTTTTCCTGCCCTTGTCGGCGCGAGCCCAAGACGGACCAAAATCCAAGGCGCTCAGGTCTGGCGCTTGCTCCTCTTTATTTGAATTCGATCCTTTTTCACTCATGATCTTGTTCATACTCTTGCATGTTCCCCCTTGAAACGGAAGCATTCATATTAAGAAGTTCGATGGTTTTTTGAACCGCATTTTGATGGTTTGCCAAGACGTTTTTTGCTCGCTGACAGACTTGGCCGGCATGTTCATGATCAGCTAACACATCTTGCAGTGCCTTTCCAAGTTCGCTGGCCGAGGACAACATGGTAATTCCGCCGGCATCACACAACATGCTCACCAAAGGTTCGAAATTACCCATGTGCGGACCCGTGATCACGGGAACCCCTGCTACGATCGCCTCAGCTGGATTCTGGCCACCCTGAGCCAGCCAGCTTTTGCCAATCACCACAACATCAGCATGCGCGGTCCAGTCACAAAGCTCGCCCGTGGTGTCGACGAGTAAGCATGCTTTAGCCGCATTTCCAGGAGCCTGATACTGACTACTCAGCACCACCTCAAATCCAGATGATTCAAGATCGGCAAGGACTTCCGCTCGCCTTTCTGCATGCCGCGGCACCACCACCAGCAAAGCATCACTAGCCGATGTTTGCAGCGTATCCGCCACTAGACTTTCCTCCCCGGCGTGGCTACTGGCGAGTAGAATCATCTTCCTGCCTATCTCTCCATCAGTATTAAAATCATCAAGCATGGTCTGAAAAGCCTCACGCTTTTGAGGTGCTGTGCCGCCTGAGGGATCAAGCTTTATACTGCCCGTGACATGAATGTTGCTTGGGTTGATTCCCAATTCAGCAAAGCGCTCAGCATCACCCTCATACTGCACACAGACGAGGTCCACCATCGCGAACAAGGGTTCGATCAAGGCCGCGTATTTCTTGAATCGCCTCTCTGAACGCTTCGATAAACGCGCATTAACCATCGCCACGGAAATCTCCATACGCCGCGCCGTATTGACTAGATTAGGCCATACCTCTGCCTCGATGAGCACGATTTGCCGAGGCTGAAAACGGCGCATCACCGCGCGCACAATCCAAGCAAAATCAAGCGGGCTATAGATCACGCGCACCCCATCGGGAGCTTTTTGCTGAGCCACTTCATGTCCTGTGGAAGTCGTCGCAGCAAGCACGACCTTCAAGGACGGTTCCACTTCTAACCATTTTTTGATGAGCTTAAGGGCAATGAGCACCTCCCCCACTGAGACCGCATGAATATAAACAACATCCTGTGGTTCCTCTGATGCCTCCAGCTTGAACTTACCAAAACGTTGCCACAAGCCTGTGCCATAACCGCCTCGTCGCCACATCTTCAGCAACCACGCAGGGAAAGCCACGATGAAAAAAACCGGCAGTAGCAGGTTGTAAATGATGAGGACCAAGGAGCGCGGCATCTGAATATATTAACGGCTTGATTGCCGTTGGTAAAATAGAATTCCACAGCCGCCGTAGCGCCTTTGATCGAGTAGTTCCCAGCCATCATAAGCACCACGCTTGTTCGCACTTGAGTCTTCCACCACTAACAAACCATCCGCAGACAAGCATTGCCCGAGCTGATCATCCAGCAGCAGCTGCTCCACATAATCAACATCTGCCGAACTCTTACAATAAGGCGGGTCTGCAAAAATAAGGTCGTAATCACCATGGCCACCCTTGAGCGCGCGGAACACATCTACTGCATTAACCCGCCCACCCGTGAGCTGCAAATCCTTCAGGTTCCTCTTAATCACCTGCTGGGACTCGCGGCTATGATCAACAAAAACACAGCTGCTGGCTCCACGGCTCAGACATTCCAGACCCAGTGCCCCAGAGCCGGCAAAAAGATCCATGACTCGAGCATCCTGGACGCGATCAGCAAGGATGGAAAACAATGCCTCACGAAGTCGATCCGTGCTTGGACGGGCCACCGATCCGGGAACACGAATGTGGCGCCTGCCAGCGATACCGCTAATAATTCTCATCGTTATCGTTGTCGTTGTCGTTACCGTTACCGCTATCGTTACCGTTATCGTTTTTATTTTCCGCAGGGCTTGGCGTTTCCGCGGGGGTTGATTCTAAGATTGGTTTTTGTTTTGGCTCAATCACCCCACCCCCTTCTTGCAGGTTTTTATTGATGCCCGGATGCATGGCCAAGCGCATCAACTGACTCAGCTGCATGCTGGCATGACGCGGTCCAGCATCAATCTTAGGATTGAGAATACTGCCACTGACCAGCAAGTCTCTCACCTTCCGGTCCGGCGTGTGCATATCATACCACCAACTTTTCTCCACCATGCCCGCACGCCTAAAACTTTTCTCCATGACCTCAGCCACCTCAGGAGAGGCCACCAAGCGCGTGACACAAATGAGGCCTCCCCGCATGGACAGACGGCCATTGCCAAGCACTGAAAAATCCTCGCCTAACATCTTAAAACCCACCCAATGCAATCTCCCCTGGTGGAGGATAGCGGGCAAATAGATCGTATCAAAGGTAACGCGCGGTCGCCCTTGGCCAGCTTGTACGGTAACGCCCTCACCGACGACAACCGCCTCAGCCTTCCAATTCAGCGGATCAGCAAGCAATCCTAGCAGCCTGAAACGTCCCGCAAGAAGCCTTGCACTGGCATGCATTGACCTTTGCTCCAGCCAGGCAACAGGTTCAACTTGTTGTGGCCTGATCGCCATATCGACCAGAAAGGGCAAGCTGCTTTTTGTATTATTCAGCCCGAGCTGAACACGCATATTAAGCTTAACACCGCCCAAATCCACCTCTGTTTCCTCGATCTCCAGACGTGGTCTTTTCCACACCACGGTTTGATTAACATCTGGCAAATTGCTAATACCGATGCCGGGCATCTTCAAACCAGAAATTTTAACATGGCCCTCAGCATCCTCACCTGAGAGCGGCAGATCTAGAGAGAGCTCATCCACACTCAATAAATCCACACCCTTGGACTCAGAAAACAAACGCATGCTAGCACCGTTCACCCGCAAGCGCATCGGCAAGCCAGCTGCAGCACGCTTTACTGCTGGAAGCACCGGCGGTTCCACTTTCGGTTTTTGCTGAGCCAGCACCTGCGAACCAACACCCGGCGGCCTCAATACCTGAGCGTAATCAGCTAGGCTGGCCTGAGCTAATGGCTTCGCCGGAATCACCTGCGCTTGTCCTGCAGCGAGGGTAGGTGGGGCTGGAGCAACGGGCGGCGGCGTCTCAATCACTTCGCCATCACCGGGTAGTGCAGCAAGCATCTCTAGTGATAACTCAACACGGGGCTCATTGACGGTGACATCACGCAGACGCAGCTTGCCCTTAAGCAGAGGCTTCCAGTAAGGCCTTATGTTGATGTCAGTAACAGATACAATGGACTGCTCAGCTTCACCTGGCAAAAAAACTCGAGGTCTATTGACCGTGAGCCCATTCCACGGAGACCATGTCATCGGTCCAATTTCCCATTCTAGGCCAGGACCAGAGTTAGGGCCTCGGTTAAAACGCTCTTCGAGCTTCCTCTCAACCATGCCTGCTCCCCATGGGGAAAGCAGCCACAGGTTTGAACCGATCCATCCCAATAAGAAAATGAGCACAATGCCAAGTGCGGCTCTCGATAGGAGACGGCAAAATATTTTTCGCCGATCACCGCTTGACTTGCTAGCACCTGAACCCTCCGCCATCGCTTATTTTTTAGGAGCCGCGAAGCGAATCAGCAAACTCTTATCCGCAAGTCGGCGACCAGAGGTGCTCTCTTGGAGTCGATAGATTAACAGGCAATATTTGCCATCCTTGTAACTTCCAAGTGCTAGATTCTCCTTGGTAGAAATGAATTCGCTATTGTTTTCGTAACGCCATTCCTTGCCGGTCCAAGCTCCTAAAATACTGCGCTCCTCGGCATCAATATCTTCGATGCGCTTGAGCTCACCGTTGGGAGATTTGAAATTACCTGTCTCCGGATTGTAGCGCAGAAGCGAGATGGTCATGCCTACTCCACTGACGCGGATCATCCACTCACCAGGCTTGGGCTCCTCAAGACGGATGACCACCTGCTGCATCGCCTTAAACTGCCGTTGATCCCACAGCTTGATATAGTCCTCATAGTCTTCTTTGCTGAGTCCCAAATTTTCGTGCCACGGCAACGGAATCCCTGGCTTGGCTTCTTTTGCGTATTCCGCATACCACTCAGGATTAGCCTTGGACGCGGCCTGCACCTTGGCGATGTATTTGTTGATTTCCTCCGGCGGCATGATTGCCCCCACTTCGCCCGATACCGTCTCATCCTCGGCAAAATGAGCCGCCAACACCTCAGGAACCTCGGCGCTAGAGGTAGCCGCTGAAAGCGATAGTGTCATCAGAACGACAGTCCATACAGCACCCAAACAGGTCGCTGGGAAACGGGGATAGCAAAACGCGGGCACTTTGGGGAATCTCATAGTCTAGTGATTAGGCTGACAATCGACAAGAAAGCTACCCACCCACCCCTCAAGTGCAAGCGCCAATCTTATTTGCCTGAGCCAGCATCCAGATGCCAACGAATATACCGCTAAGGCTGAATGTCCTGAGAGCGCTGTATACGGAAAATCTGCTCGCCAGGTTTAGAATAATCCAAGCTGTCACGTGCGATAATTTCCAAATACTTAGGATCATACACAATCGCCTTCAACTCAAGCTGCTTGGCGTCTTTTTCCAGAATGACCTTCTCTTCTTTTGCCATGACTTCGGACAAAGCCGCCTCCTTTTTTTTAAGTTCACGGAAAGGCTGTAAGGCCGTTACCAAAAACGCCAAACAACCCATAAGCACAAGAATACAAAAAGCCAGACGCACACTTGCGTTCATGCGCTCTGTGCGGACCCTGACCTTGTTGTAGCCAACTTGCCGGGAAGCTTTTGATCTACTATTTTTCTTTCTGCTCACTTTTACTGTCGGTCATTGACGATATATCACTAGACAACATATTACTCATTTCATTAAGAAAACCAAATTAAAAAAATAGCTTAACGATATACCCTCAGTAAAACAAGCGCCCGGAATGAACATCATGCCGAACACATCGATCAATGGCGACTCAGCGCGGCTACTTATGCCTTGCATCGGCCCAGTTCTTGCTCCATGCCTCGTACAACATTTGAGCGCGACCAAGCCTGAGATTAATCATGGATAAGCCACACCCGCAGCCCGTCCTCAGCCAGCCCTCAGCCCACTTTCAAAGCTCCTTCAACGCACCCTACCCCCTACCAGCATTATATGTCAGCTGACTCAAACTTGGATCAACCCAACGCACTAACCGATATGCTCTACCGGACGCTGAAGCGTCACCCAAAGCGTATCGTCTTCACCGACGGCGAGGACATCAAGGTCCTACGCGTGGCGCAGCGCATGGTTGCTATGGAGATTGGAGTCCCCATTCTACTGGGCAACAAAGAGAAAATCTACCAAATGGCGGCCGATGAATCCATTTCCATGACCTTTGTCAGTGTCATTGATCCCTCGCAGGCATCGGACCTTGAGCTCTTTTGCCATCGGCTTAAAAAAACAAACCGCTTTCAAGGTCGAGACATCCTTAACCCAGAGGAAATCATGACCCGCCCTCACAATTTTGGCGCCATGATGGTGCAGTATGGCCATGCAGACGGCATGATTGCCGGCAATCAGTCGATGCCTGCCACCGTGTTTCGCTCTGTCATCACCATGATCAAGCCGTTAAAAAATGTGCCTCGGGTATTCGGCGCCATGATCATGGTGGCCCCACACCTCAAGCATTTCGGCCGAGACGGTATCTTATTCATGGCTGACTGCGGTGTCATCCCCGAGCCCGATGTCAAACAACTCGCCTCGATAGCCGTTGAGACCGGGAAACTGGCCCTTCACTTTCTCGGGCGAACGCCACGGGTTGCCATGCTCAGCCACTCGACCAAAGGCAGCGCCCAGTCCCCGTCCGCCAAGAAAATGGCGGCAGCGACGGTGCTTGCCAAAAAAATGATCCGCGATGAGCGCCTTGATATCGAAATCTCAGGTGAGGTTCAGATCGACGTGGCCCTCGATGCCTCTGCAGCGGAAATAAAAACCCCCGACGTCAAGGCCCACCAATCTTCCGATGTCTTAGTGTTCCCCAACCTCGATGCTGGACATATCGCCCTCAAACTCCTCCAGCATGTCGGCGGAGCTCAGAACTACGGGCAACTCATCATGGGCCTAGCCCGCCCCGCAGCACAAGTGCCACGCACCGTGACAGAGGAAACCTTACTGGGAACCGCTGCCATCTTAGGTGGCGAGGCGATCAAGCTCCATGAGAGCGTCCTCAGTGAGCAGACCGACTGGTGAGAATGACTAGTGATACTGAATGGAGACGACTCGCGTAGCTCCTATCGGCACTGCTCATCACCTCATCACCCTGCTCTTCCCATGCAGAGTGCATGGTTTTTAAAACGGTTAAAAATCCCGCACGTCCCTGCTGATCGGTTGGGGGAAAATACGTGCCGCCGGAAAACGGTTTCAGCTCTGGAGTAAGAAACATATTCAAAGGCCAGCCACCGCCCCCCTGATACATGGCCTGGTAGGCGGTCATGTAGATCTTATCGACGTCAGGACGCTCCTCACGATCGACCTTGATCGAGACAAAATGCTCGTTGAGATATTGCGCGATCTCCTTGTTTTCAAAACTCTCGCGTTCCATCACATGGCACCAGTGGCAGGTCGAATAGCCGATACTAAGTAAAATGGGTTTGTTTTCCTTACGTGCCTTGGCAAAGGCCACCTCACCCCACGGATACCAGTCCACCGGATTAGCTGCATGCTGAATCAAATAAGGTGATTTTTCACCCGCCAGATGATTCTGCCCAAGCTCTTTTCCCGGGCCCTCCGCTCCATGTCCCTTTTCCTGCATGCAGATGACTATGACAAAGCAAGCGAGAGCCGCAACACACATGTTAAACCGCATAGTAAGACGGTGCCCCAGCCCATCATTTATACAAGTCACTTATGCCCCTAGACGGCCGAAAATGCCATTTAGATAAGCTATATTAAATAATCGATTGCAGCGCCTAACATCTTTTTTCAATACCTCAATGCCGATCGATGCCGATCAATGGCTCCAGATACGCCACAAGCACCACTCATTTTCTCATATTTTAAGGGGGATCCGCATTATTTATTTAACCCCAGTTAGATGTTAATTTATATAAAAGTAAGGGGATATTGATAATATAGAGCTCAAATTTCTTGATGCGATTTATTTTCCGTAATCTAATTCCAGTGTTGCTTCCGAGCACAAGCTAAATTCAGAGGTCAAAAAACTTCTAATGGAGTCTCCCACCACAAGTTCGGCAAATAAACAGCAAAACAGCAACAAAACAGTTAACCCGCCCCAGTTGGCATACCTCCAAAACAAACTCCAAGCTCCAAAACACCCCACCCCAACCCATCCCCTCAATATATGAAACTAAGATCAACCCTTATCGCCGCTTTTTCTGCAGCAGCAATGGCTACTTCTCAGGCCTTTACCATCGACTTCAATGCGATCTCTTACGAAAGCCTTATCGGAGAAAGCCTTAATCAAAACGACACCTTGGAGATACACGTCCAAGACTATGGCACTGTAAAGTTCATTAATACTTCAGCTACCACTACCACAAACAACATTGTGGAAATAGGCGACGCTTATTCCAATGATGAAAGTTCTGTTAACTCTCTTCAGCTAGAAATTGGTGAGCAAATTACTGTCATCTTCTGCGGCGATCAAGTTACAGACTTCGGGTATATATTCCAGGGATCCAATTTAAACCCATGGGACATGGGAATGTTTTCCATAGTAGAAGAAGGTGTAGCATACAACGCCATCGCAATTGACGCTAGCTACTTCCCCAATCTATATGGCGACCAAGGCGCTGACGGTGT
>JAFMDE010000066.1 GCA_017857425.1 Akkermansiaceae bacterium | reverse complement strand
ATTGGGTGGTCTCGAATGGATCGACCACGCGCGCTCAGAGACGAGTGCGTCTTGGGGTTGTCAGCGCTGAAACACGCAAAATATCAGCCACTAAAAGTCATGTGGTTTTGGGCGTTGAATTCGATAAAGATAAAGAGACTCAATGGAAAGTTGCCAGCGTCAGTAAAGACAAGGGAGCTCAGAAAGCGGGCATAAAAGTAGGCGACATCATCATCTCGGCTGATGGGGTCAAGCTGACCGAGAGAGAAGATCTCATCGAAGTGTTGAAAAAGAAGCAGCCAGGAGACAAGGTTGTTATCGAGCTTACGCGAGACAAAAAGAAGCTTCGCTTGGATGTTGAGCTCTCTGCAAGGCAAGACGTGATGACTCGAAATGACCAGATGAGTGGTGGTGAGAATCAACTCTCAGCGCGACGCTCAGAATTCCCCAGGGTCATTGATCATGACACTCCACTGACGAAGGTATCGGTGGGAGGGCCTTTGCTCAATCTAGACGGGGTTTGCATAGGCATGAATATCGCCCGTGCAAGTAGGGTGGCTACCTTTGCCATCCCCGCACGCGAATTGAGCGAGCTTATTAAGCGAATGACCAAGTGATGTTGTTTGTCTTCCTCCCTTTAAAGGGCTGAGATATCGGTCTCCCAATAGGTGATATTTTTCTTGTGCACCCATATGGCTTGCTGTCAGTGTCCACGATATTCCTGCTATGATGAAATTATCCAACCTACTAAGAACCTCACGTTTAGGCAAGCTACTTCGCCTGCTTTGTCTTTTTCCTATTGTTTCGCTGATGACGATCACCGCTTATGCGGAGTCGGGCTCTGAGGGGACTGCGGAGGGAATTGATAAAAACATCAACTCGTTTTTAACCCCCATCTCTGACTGGGCAGGAAAGATTGTTTTTTATGCGGTTCCGATTGCTGGTCAGAACGTGCCCATTGTTCTGATCCTGCTTGCAGGCACGGCTATTTTCCTGACGCTTTATTTTAAATTCATCAACGTCAGGTCGTTTGGCACCGCATTAAAAACGGTCAAAGGCCGCTACACGAGTGCAGACGCCCCAGGGCAGATTACGCACTTTCAGGCACTGAGTGCAGCGCTTTCAGCAACGGTTGGTCTTGGTAACATCGCGGGTGTCGCAGTTGCCATTGGTCTCGGTGGCCCGGGAGCGACGTTCTGGATGATCTTGATGGGTCTCTTCGGGATGACGACCAAGTTCTGCGAGTGTACTTTAGGTGTAAAATACCGTAAGATAGACAGGGAGGGCAAGGTGCACGGGGGAGCAATGTATTATCTTCGGCAGGGTTTTAGTGATAGAGGGTTTCCCACCATCGGCAAGATCTTGGCTGTATTTTTCGCCTTGATGTGTATTGGCGGCGCCTTCGGGGCGGGCAATATGTTTCAGGTAAACCAGGCGCATGATCAGTTTGCGCGCACTTTTGACATTCTTCATGAAGGGTGGCAATTCGGTCTCGTGCTTGGCATCATGGTGGGCTTGGTCATTATCGGGGGTATCGTTTGGATCGCCCGGGTGACCTCGTTTCTTGTACCCTTCATGTGCGTTAGTTACATTATCGCAGCTCTGGTGATCATCATTGGCAATATCGAAGCGCTACCCGGTGCCTTTGCCATCATCATCAAGGGTGCGTTCTCACCAGAGGCTGTCGGAGGAGGTACAGTAGGAGGTATCATCGTGGTGATGATCCAGGGTGTGAAACGGGCCGCATTCTCCAACGAAGCTGGTCTGGGCTCGGCGCCGATTGCACACGCGGCCGTCAAGACAGACCACCCAGCGAGCGAAGGCATGGTTGCGCTGCTCGAACCGTTCGTTGACACAGTGGTGGTATGCACCATGACTGCTCTGGTAATCATCATCACAGGAGTGTGGAATGTGAATGGGGATGTTGAAAACAACGCCGCGTCACTCGTAGCTCAACCCAATGCCGAAGCACTGGTTGTGAGTACGCTCGAACCAGGTTCAATGATTCACATCGTCTCACGCCAGCCGGCCGATTCTCCAGAGTGGTATGAGGTTACCGTGAAGGATTCCGAGCAAAAAGGCTGGGTTTCAGCAGACTCAATTACACTGAGAGAAGGCTGGGGTGGCGGTATCTGGCTGACATCAATGGCTTTCAAATCGGTAATCAGCTGGTTCCCCATTGTCTTGGCGGCAGCAGTATTCCTGTTTGCGTTCTCAACGATGATTTCCTGGTCCTATTACGGGCAGCAGGCAGTTGTTTATCTATTTGGGGCGGAACACAAAGTAGCGATTGGTATTTACAAGGTGGTTTTCTGTCTCGTCGCCGTTCTCGGGGGTGCAGCATCGCTGGAAAGCGTGCTTAATCTTTCTGACGCTATGGTCTTTGCGATGGTTCTTCCCAATTTGATTGGAGTCTATTTCCTTCTGCCTGTGATTAAAAAAGAGCTCGCCATTTTCCGTAAGCACGTAGCTGATACAGAAGGGAAGTAGGCCTGTGCAGCTCTGAGGATGCAAGGGCATGACTTGGCTCGTTTTTTTCGATTAGTTTACTTAGCCTTAAACCATTGCGGAATAATACTTTCGAGCTCTTTTGCTCTGCTGGGGGGCTAGTTGTGGTGAAAAACCGCTGGTCAAAACCCTTGTTTTGATACAAGCTATGCCCGTCCATGGCAATGAGTTCACCTTTAGAAAAACCAGACCAATTTCTCGTTGGTGGTGGTGTGCCTGAGTGTCTGAAGCCAGGCTATGTCAATCGTCGCAAGTTTCTTGGCGCAGCCGGCCTGACTGCTGCGGGGGTTATGATTGGCGCCCCAAAAAGTGAGGCTGCATTCTTTGGTCTCATGGGGGACAAGCCCGTTCCTGGCATCCCGCATGCTTGGATACAAGCAAAGGGTTCGGATGTTACTCGTTATGCTCGTTACATTCAGAGTCTCAATCTACGCAATATTACACCTCGTATGGTGTTGACGCCGCATTTCAAGTCGTCAGGAGGTGTGCCAAACTGCCTGCCGCCTAAGGCCTATTGGCAGAAGATGGGCCCTACTCTTAAGATGATTGACGCCATTGTTAGCCGTATTGGCTCCCCGCTTAGAGAGATCATATCTGCCTACCGGAGCCCAAGCTATAATCGTGCAGTGGGAGGGCGAACAAAGTCTTATCACATGCAAAATATGGCATGCGACATCAAGTTTCATGGCGTTTCTACCTACCATGTAGCCGCCGCAGCTAAAGAACTGCGCAATCAGGGTTTATACAGAGGCGGGGTGGGGCGTTATTCGGCCTTTGTCCATGTCGATACCCGCGGCATTAATGTTGATTGGTAGGGTTAGCCGACGGCTAAGCCGGCAGCGTTTATCGTGTTAAGCTCTGGTTTTGAGCTATGATTTAGTATCTCATCAGTGGTGCTATTGATTGTTTTAGGCTCAGAAATTGAGGCCTAAAAAAAAGGCATCCCGCAGTGCAGGATGCCCTTAATAATAGAGTTGAAATACTACAACCTAGATCTCGACCGAGTTGATGGTCTGGATGATGCGGCCAGCGATCTTGTAGGGGTCACCCTGTGAGTTCGGACGGCGGTCCTCGAGGTAACCTCTGTAAGCATCGTCTTTGACGAAGCTGTGTGGCACGCGGACAGATGCACCACGGTCAGCAACACCCCAAGAGAACTTGTCGATTGACTGAGTCTCGTGAAGGCCGGTGAGGCGCTTGTCGTTGTCAGGACCGTAAACAGCAATGTGCTCTTCGGTGAATTCTTCAAATGCGTCCATGAGCTTGAGGAAGTATTCCTTGCCGCCGACTTCACGGAGGTGCTCGGTGGAGAAGTTGGCGTGCATGCCTGAGCCGTTCCAGTCGCCAGTGATTGGCTTACAGTGCCACTCAACGTCTACTTCGAACTCTTCGCAGAGACGCAGCAGGAGGAAACGAGCTACCCAGATATCGTCAGCAGCTTTCTTGGAGCCCTTGGCAAACACCTGAAATTCCCATTGGCCTTTGGCAACCTCGGCGTTAATGCCTTCGTGGTTGATGCCTGCGTATTGGCAGAGATCGAGGTGGGTATCAGTGATTTCGCGGGCGATTCCACCAACATTGGCAAAACCAACACCACAGTAGTATTCACCCTGAGGTCCTGGGTATCCACCTTTGGGGAAGCCGAGAGGCACACCTTCTTGCATGAGGAAGTATTCTTGTTCAAAACCGAACCAAGTTCCTTCGTCGTCAGGGATGGTGGCACGACCGTTGGATGGGTGAGCACTGCCGTCTGGATGCATGACCTCGCACATGACGAGGATGCCGTCTTCACGGGTGCCGTCAGGGTAAAGCGCTACGGGCTTAAGCACGCAGTCGGAGTCACCGCCTTCGGCCTGTTGGGTGGATGAACCATCGAAGCCCCAGTCAGGAAGCTGGTCGAGGGTAGGGAACTCGTCAAAGTCCCTGAGCATGCACTTGGTGCGGAGATTCTGGACAGGCGTGTAACCGTCTAGCCAGATGTAATCGAGTCTGTATTTAGCCATATTCTTTGTTTATGATGGATTTTTGTCTGAAGTGCCACTGTCTGATAAGCCGTGGTAAGCATTGAACGATTCAATTTCGAGCAAATGATGTGCCAACTTCCGAAGAACAAGGCTATTATTAGCTGTTTTCTTCAAGGTCATGCACTTCAAGTGATATCAGTGTTGTGTCGTCTGTGCCGTCATTGCTGACAGCGCGGGACATCAGAGCCTCAGTAAGCTCGCTTGTCGAGCCCGAGTTTTTTAAAAATGTGGCATGTATATTCTTTTCCCATAGCCCGTCGATGAGACCATCACTGCAAAGCAGGAAACGATCGCCTGATTGGTAAGGGAATGTCGCCAGATAAGGGTTCACCGTGCGGTGCCCTCCGCCGACCACTTCGTAAAGGGCAGATCTCCTCGGGTGAGTCCGGAACTGCCTCTCATTGATTTCACCTCGGTTAAGCTTTTTCCAAACGAAAGTATGATCCTCGGTGAGCAGAGTGGTTTTGTTTTCCTCTCCTTGGGCGCGGTGAACGTAAAGCCGGCTATCACCTACATTGCAAAAGTAGAGGTTTTCCGGGGTGAACCATGCCAGAGCGAGGGTTGCGGCCATGCCTTGTTTGTTGTCATCATGGGCCGCATCCGCATTGATGGCGAGGTGCACGGCATTGATGGCTTGCTGCATGTGGTGCAGGTAATCTGGGTGCATGCCCGAGGCTGCCGTTTTAAAGGTGCGCGGAATCATCTCGCTAAGATATTCAAGTAACAAACGGGAGGCTACATCGCCAGCGTTGCCGCCACCCATGCCATCGGATACAGCAAACACAAGGTCATGAGACTCCAGTGAGTGACGTCCGTCTTGCCCCAATAATGAGGCGCCGTTGATGTCCGAGGCGAATGCCAGCCAGGCATCGTCATTGATAGGTTTCTTGGTGCCCGAAACTGAATTTGCGGACCAAGTAATGGCCCTAGGGCAGTCCTCCGCCTCCATGCGGCCAGCTCCGGGTAGAAATGGGTTTGGCGTCTCGCTCACGGCTCGGGGTCTGATGCGGTCTCGTCGCTTTTACCTGGGTCGTCGAGCAGGGTAGCGAGTTCAAAGTCGATCACGCAGAAGCGGCCCTCGTTGGGGTCATAGGTGATATTGCGAGAAAACGGATCATCGTGGCGGACTCCATATTTTTCCTCGAGATCTTGGAAGATTTTGTCGGTTTTTTTCTGCGAGATATCCGGTGCTGGAGAACCACAGTTACTGGTAACAAGATGGAGCTCGCTCTCATCGGAATCGATATAGCGGGGCACATGTTCACAGCCACGTTGTTCGAGGGCCTTGAGGATGCGGATTTCGTTGGCGAAACGCTTCTCCTTGTCGGTGCCGCGGAAGTATTTATGCACGTTGCCGTAAAAGTCGATTTTGACCAGTGAACGAATACCGTCTTTTAGATTTCTCATGGGTCTCTGGTAATTGAATAAGTCGAGGGCAAGTGAATGATTTAGCTGGCCAGCTTGAACCCCAGCCATACTGCAGCCAAACAGCCAATGACCGATGCTGCGATATTGATGATAGCTAGCAAAGGGCTAGATGAAAAGAGTTTCTGCGTATCAAGTGCAAAGGTCGAAAAGGTGGTGAAAGCCCCGAGGAAGCCAGTGACGGCAAAAGGGTGGAGCCATGCTGGGTGGCCCTCATAGCGCGAGGCGATATAGCCAAAAAGAGCGCCGATCAAGAAGCTGCCAAGTAAGTTGCAGGCGAGGATGCCGACAGGAATGCGGTGCAGGCGAGTCTGTTCTGCGAGTGTCTGCACGGCTGATGAGAGAGCGAAGCGTGACACCGCGCCTAGGCCACCACCTATAAATATGTAGACGAAGTTCACGGGGTGCGGGAACGGGTTATCGATTCTATGAGTGCGGCCACTTTCTTGAAGTCCTTGATTCCTGGTGAGAGCTCGGCTCCAGAGGCAACATCGAGTGCTGCGGGGTGAACTTCCTCGATCGCCTGTGAAGCATTTTCCGGAGTGATGCCTCCGGCAAGTAATACGGGGATTTCAGGGTAGGCGCCGATGAACTCGACGGCGTGTGACCAGTCAAAAACTTCTCCGGTGCCGCCGTAAACGCCGGGTGCGGGAGTGTCGAGCAGGATGGCGCTGGCTCGATAGTCCGTGATGTTTTCCAGCGAGGCCTTGTTACTTACTCCGATCGCTTTGATGAAGGGCAGTGAGTCATCGGCAAAGGGCGCGCAGTATTCTGGTGATTCGTCACCGTGGAATTGGGCGATGTCGATGAGCCCGTCTTCGAGAAGCTGCCGCGGCACAGACGCCTCTGCGTTGACAAAGACACCTACACGTGTGATCCGGCCGCTCGCCTCCATGAGGAGAGATCTGGCAGCTTCAGGGCTTAGATAGCGTTTCGAATGAGGCCAGAAATTAATACCCATGGCATCGACCCCAAGAGAGATGAGCCTCTGTGCATCCTCAGCAAGGGTAACACCACAGATCTTGAGCGAAGTCTGGTTTGGATCGAGAAAAGACAAAGGAAGAGAGTGGTCGTTGGTGGACGGTGAATGGTAATTATTCCACGTTCTGGATTTGTTCGCGGATTTTCTCGAGCTCGATTTTGGCATCGACGATGAGTTGCGCAAGATTGGCATTATTGGCCTTGGACCCGATGGTGTTGAACTCACGGTTGAGCTCTTGGCAGAGAAAGTCCAATGGTCGGCCAACAGGCTCATCGAGACCTAAGTACTGACGGAACTTTTCAAAGTGAGAAGCCAAGCGAGTGAGCTCTTCAGTGATATCAGAGCGGTCAGCATAAATGCAGAGCTCCTTGAGGATGCGCTCGTCATCGAGATCGATATCAAGCCCAGATTCCGTAAGTCTGCGGTGCAGGCTTTCCTTGTAATGGGTGAGTACAGCGGGAGCCTCGGTTTCTACTTGTTTGGTGATGGTTTCCAGAGAGGTGATGCGGGGTTCAACATCGTCATGGAGATGCTGGCCTTCATCAGCACGCATGGAGATCATCTGTTCCAAGGCGGTTTCGAGTGCCGGCGTAATGGCTTTGAGCGCATCTTCCGCATCTGTAGGGTCGTCATCAAACTCAAGGATTTCTGGGGTGCCTAGAAAGTCGCTTGCCGTGGCTTGCACCTGCCGGTCAATGGCTTTGGAGAGCTCGGTGAAGGCGTCCTCCAAGGCACGGGCGCGTGAGCTGTTAATGCGAATGGCGCTAGTCGCTCCCTGGGCTTTTTCCAGATGAATGCTGATGGACACTCGGCCACGTGAGAGTTTCTGCATGGCAGCTTTGCGGATACCTGCTTCCAGTTCGGCGTAAGGGCGGGGTAGCTTGACGACTACCTCGCCTTGTTTGCGGTTGACGGATGCCGCCTCTACTCGGGCGACGAACGTACTGGTGGCGTGCTCGGCACTGCCGAATCCTGTCATGGAATGCATGGGTAGAATAGTGAATTTAGAATAGTGAATAGTGAATGGGGTCCGCCTGCGGCAGTTTAAGATAGAAGATCAGTCTTTAGATTCTTTGTTCGAGTCGGAGTCAGAGTCAGAGTCGGGGCTGGAATCACCGGATGCTTGTTCATCGGTGAAGTCGAGAGCTAGCTCATCCTCGGGGAAGTCGTAAGTGCCGGTGTCATCTTCCTCGCCCTCGTCGCCGAGGTGCGGTTCGTCATGATCGCCTAACTCCTCATGGGCGTCATGGTCATGATGATCGTCATAGGCATGATCGTGATGACGATACGGATCAGCGTGACCGTTGTGTTCGTCATCATGGTGGTGACCATGGTGATCGTCATTATGATAGTCGTCATTCCATTCTTCCTCCTCCTCGCGGCTGGTGGCGAAGGCTGGTGGAGCAGCGAGTATTTGTTGGCGCAGTTCTTCGCGTTCGCGTATTTCCTGCTCCCGTTGTTTGCGTTTGTGGAAGAAGGAGAGCCAGATGCACATCTCATAGAGTAGAATCATGGGCACAGCCAAGAAGGCGAGCGTGGCAACATCTGGGGTGGGGGTGATGAGTGCCGCAATGACCACAATAGCGAGGATGGCATACGAGCGTGTGTTGCGCATGATCTCGTAGTTGAGCACCCCTAGCTTGACCAAGGTCATGACCACTACGGGAAGCTCGAAGGCGAGGCCGAAGATCAGAGTGAACTGGGTGGCAAAGGAGATATAATAACCGATCCGCCACTCATTGGTGACACCCATTTCCTGACTGTAGTTATAGAAGAAATCCAGAACCTTAGGCAATACAAAGAAATAGGAGAACAGCACACCGGCAAGGAACAGTCCAAAGCCGATGATCATCGCAGGCCAGAGCGCGCGCTTCTCTTTTTTCTTCAGACCCGGCAAAATGAACTGCAGAGTAAAAAGCAGCAGCAGAGGGAAGGAAATCACGATGCCGGCAAAGAGGGAAAGCTTGATCGAAAGCATAAAACCCTCGGTGGGATTCAGGGCCTGCATCAAGACTAACTTGCCACGTGAATCGACCGCGACGTCCGGGCGTTTTTCTACATCGAGCAGGGCGAGTAGCTGGCTGCGCATGTCGTCAGAGACACCTGGGAATTCCTTGATGAAGCGCTCACCTGACTCGTCGGTGTTTTCCATGTCCATGGCGGCACGGTAGTAGCGCACGGCATCAGTGTGGAACTTGAGCTTTAGCTTACCGCCGGGGTCAAGGTGCTCGAAGTAGTAGTCACGCTGACCGGAGCTGAAGTTGGCGGTATCGCGCTCGGCTTTTTTGGCGGCCTCCCAGGTATCGAGTGCCAGATCACTAGGCATTTTCTCTTCCTGGCTGACTTGCCAGACCTGCTCCACTGGCCGGCGAATGAGCTCCATCAGCTCATTGCGAAAGGCAAAGCAGAAACCCATAGCGATGAGTAGGGTCAGCACCACGCGTGTGATGACGGTACGCAGGTCCTCGAGATGCTCAAGAAAGGGCTTCTCCTCATCCTGGTGCGTTTTGTCACGCAGCTGAAATAGTTTTTTTAGCAGAAACATGCCTAGGAAACCGGCTCGAAAGTCGCGGCTGGCTTGTGTTTAGACTACCGGAGGCGAGTTGGGAAGAAGGAAGAGTGAATTTGGAATGAGGAATTTGGAATTTGGAATTTGGGGGAATGCACATCCTCTGAAGTCTTAAGGGGAACGCGGGCTTCTAGCCTGCATCGGGCAGAATGTTGAATGGTGAATTTTGAGTGTTGAATGCATATCTTCTGAATTCACCAAGTTTGAGTGCCCGCCTAATGCCCCGAGCTTATGGTGAACCTACCGAGGGAGGCACGGCTTTGTTTTTATTGCGCAGGGCTGAGTATCCACGGCGGATGGTGCCAAAGGTTTTGCGCGATAACCAGATGGCGATAAGGACGACTGCCAGAAAAACAAAAAAAGCGGCCACCGGGGCGAAGACCATCAGGCCAAGGCCAGCGATCACCACACCATCCTCACCCAGGCTAGCAACCACATTGGAGACAGGTTCCGGAGACATGTTGATGAGCAAGCGGCTGCTGGCCTTCGTAGCGTGGGTGAGCAGGGTGGTGCCACCACTGAGCAGGGCGGCGATCACCGCGATGGCTGGATCCATTTCACCGAGCGCGGCGAGGGCGAGCAAAGTGCCGCCAACCGGGCGGATGAAGGTGTGCACCGCATCCCAGCTGCTGTCCAGCCAGGGGATCTTGTCCGCAAAGAACTCAAGTAAGAACAGGACACCAGCAACACCGATGATCCAGGGATTGGCCAGAATCGCCAGGCTTTCGTATTTTTCCGCCAGATCGAGCCAGTTAAAGCGGATCGCCATTCCGGCTAGGAAAGTCGTCAGGTAGAGGTTGATGCCGGAGAGTGTGGCAAAACCGAGCGCGACACCGAGTAGGGAGAGCGTTTCCATGAAGCCAAAATAGCCCGAGAATGGCAATGCGCCATGGTAAAAACGGGGGGATTTTG
>JAFMDE010000065.1 GCA_017857425.1 Akkermansiaceae bacterium | reverse complement strand
TATGCGGCGATCTATGCCTATGACTTAGCGCAGGAAAACGGCGGCCGGTTCTATCTCCGGTTTGAGGATATTGATAGCACACGCGTCCGGGATGAATTTTACCTGGCGATTGAGCAGGACCTTTCGTGGTTGGGCATTAAGTGGAACGCGACACCGCTGCGGCAGTCCGACCGCTTGCCGGTTTACATGGAGGCCCTGGAAAGCCTCAAGGCACTGGGTGTAGTTTACCCCTGTTTTTGTACGCGGCGAGAGATTGCAAAGGAAGTCGCAGCAATGAGCCATGCGCCCCACGGCCCGGAAGGCGCTCTCTATCCCGGCACCTGCCGCGAGCTTACCTCATTTGAACGAGAGTCGCGAGTGGCAGCAGGGGAGGCGCATTGCTGGCGCCTTGATATCAGCCGAGCCGCAAGCCAGACTGGCTCCCTTGTCTTTGAGGACGAAGTGAAAGGAATAACGATCGTGGATGCGCATCTGTTAGGAGATGTTGTCCTGGCGCGTAAGGATATCGCCACCTCCTATCACCTCGCGGTTGTTATCGATGATGCCTTTCAGCAAATCACCCATGTAACCCGTGGCGAAGACCTACACGAGGCCACCCATGTACATCGTATTTTGCAAAGTCTGTTAGGCTTGCCGGTTCCCGTTTATCATCATCACCGGCTGATCATGGATGAGTGTGGCAAACGTCTTGCCAAGCGTGATAAAGCGCACACGATTCGGGCCCTGCGTGAGAGTGGCCAATCACCGGAACAGGTGTTAGAAAGGCTTGTTGAGTAAGCTAAGCCCAGAAATAAGAACGGCCCTTTGAAAAGGGTTCGGGCAGTATATCGTTCAGGTAGTAGCTCGGGTATCTAAAAAAAGAATACGCATGCTGTTTATCACCACGATAATGGTGGATCCTTCATGGCCAAGAACCCCCATGGTAAGGGGGATCCAGCTGCCGATGGCTGCGAGGCCGAGTAGCAGCACCACACCGAGGGAGATGGCGAGGTTTTGGTGGATGATTGAATGGCAGCGGCGGCTTAGGTGGTAGGCGTCGAGTAGGCTTTCGAGTTTATCGTAGGTCAGGACCACGTCGGCTTGCTCTAATACCGCATCGCTACCGCGCAGACCCATGCCAATGGACACGTCTGCTGCGGCTAGGCTAGGGGCATCGTTGACGCCATCTCCGGCCATGGCCACGATGTCACCTTGTTTACGCCACTCCTGAATGATCGCAACCTTGTCTTCGGGGTGCAGGCTGTGTTTGTAGTCTGTGAGTCCTACTTCATTGGCGATGATTTGTGCGGATGCGGCCCGATCTCCAGTGAGCATCGACGTCTTTACCCCATGAGCGTTGAGTTGGTGAATGAGGGCGTTGGCTTCAGCACGTGGTGTATCACGCAGTAGTAGGCGGCCAGAGACCGCTTCGCTGTGCACGATGACTTCGGTTAGTCCGGCTTCAGGAAGTGGTAGCTTGCTGAGCCAGGTGTGGGCTGGCGCAACTTCCAAGACCAATTCGCGTCGGCCGAGGGTGACTTTTTTACCAGCGACGGTTCCCTGCAAACCCTTACCGGCAATAGATAGAAAGTCTGAGACCTTCAGCTTTTTGCCACCGCGCTTCTGGTGCTCGGTTTGAATGGCTCGCGAAAGGGGATGGGTTGAATTCAATGACAGGGATGCAGCCAGATCGAGCAGGCTTTGATCGGAGTCTGGCAGGTCTGTTTCGATGTCGACGAGCTCAAGTTCGCCTTTGGTCAGTGTGCCGGTTTTATCCATGGCAAGGCGCGTGATTTTTGCGAGACCTTCTACGGCGATACCACCACGGAACAGAATGCCGCGGCGGGCACCGCTAGCAATACCGGCGAGAATCGCACTGGGAATAGAAATGACCAGTGCACATGGGGAGCAGACGACTAAGAGTGTCATAGCTCGATAGAAGGCGGATTTTTGACCCCCTTCGGAAATAAAAGCAGGCAGGTTCATGCCGTAATGCCAGACGAGAAACATCGCGAGAGAGAGCAGTAGGATACCGATGGTGTAGGCTGTGCCAAAACGGTCTGTGAAGCGCTGGGACGGAGCTTTTGATTGTTGAGCCTCTTTAATTAGGGAGATGATGCGAGCATGAGCGCTGTCTCCGGCAACTTTCTGAACTTCGGCATCAAGCTTGCCCCAGGTGTTGATCGTGCCGCCGAATACTTGATCACCAATGACTTTTTTAACGGGGTTGGCTTCTCCTGTTAGTGAGGACTCATCTGCGGAACTCTCGCCGGCAATTACCGTGCTGTCAGTCGGAAATTGCTCGCCTGGGAGAATGCGAATGTTGTCACCGACTCGCAAGTTGGTGACCGCTACCTCTCGAGTTGTATCATCAGGCTCGATGAGTAGAGCTTGTTTGGGGGCATCGTTGAAAAGTGAGCGGATCTCCCGCTCGGTTCTAGCCATTGCCATCGCCTCAAGAGCTCCGCTGAGGGAGAATAAAAACAGCAAGGCAGCGCCCTCCCACCATGCGCCGATGAAAGCAGCGCCAAGAGCGACGGCAACCATCAAGAAATGAATATCGAGACGCAGTTTTCGGAGCTTTTCTAGGGTGTCCAGAGCCGCGTCCCAGCCGCCTGTCATATAGGCGATGAGATAGATACCAAGGGCTATGTTTTCGCTGCCTGGAAAGCGTTGGGCAACGATCCCTGCTACAGTAGCAATTCCGCAAAGAATGGCACTACCAAGCAGAAGGGGCCATGAATTTTCACTGTGATTACTCATAATAGCAGAGAATCAACCTAGCCAATTTTGATCCAACAAGAAATAGAAAACCCCATGAGATTCATTCTCAATAATGATCGATGCTAACGTGGATCGTCCGTGGCGTCCGAATCGTCTGGGTCACAACTGGCGATGATAGTCAGCACTTGACAGTTATCATCACAAGGCAGATCGGGCGTAAAGTCACCGATGACTTGCTGGGTGGTGAAGCCGGCATGCTTAAGAAGAAGCGCCATTTCGCGTTGCCAATACCATGTCAGTTTTTGTGCGCTTGTGCTTTTCTCTAACACTTTATTTTTTTCATCTACTATTTCGTAGCGGTGCTCTCTAGAGAGGATCTGTGAAATACGCCTAACCTCAAAGCTTGTATAGCAGCGCGCGTTATTACCCTCTGGGGTTATCGCTTCTTGATCTAAATACCAAGCCCCCTCTTCGAGTTCTCCGGTGATTTCTGCCCAGGGAATAAAGATACTCAGGTAGAGACCGCCTCCTGGGTGTAGGTGCTGGTAGATGTTGTTGAGCACGCTTGATATTTTCTCCGGTTCAATGAGTTGAAGCGTAAAGGCAGGGATGGTGATGGCACCGTAGGTTGAACCCGTTTGAAAATTTTCAATGCCAGCTTGATGTAAAACAGGCTCGAAAGCCTCGGTCTTTTCTCGGCACAGTTGCAACATATCGTGTGAGTTATCTAAGCCTTCGAGGAGATAGCCTTTTTCTAATAAAGGCGTTAATAGCCTCCCCGAGCCACAACCTAGCTCTAGTGCTGTTCCGGGATACCGCTGAAGAAACTCTTCGATCAGCGCGAGCTCTTCACTTTGACCCTCAGCCGCCCAGAATAAGTCATGGAGTTTGGCTTCTAGTTGATCATACATAAGGGTTGAGTGGTGCTGTTAAAGTATACGCTAGGCAGGCAGACCCGTTGGGTTTTTTGTTAGGCATCTTGAGGTCTGATCATCGCATACAATGTCGTTCCAGGTGATGGCGTCCGCATCTTATCATAGGCTACTTCCAGCCCTTTATCCTCGGTGACACGGAAGAGAAGGACATGCTCTTCTCCATAAATCTTCTGGAAATGCTCAAAGGTGAATTGCTCGGTGATGGTGGTTTTTTTAATGACAGCGCCCTCAGCAGCAAAGCGTTCTAACTTATTGAATTGGGGTCTTGAGGGAAAACAAATGCGTCCACGCATGTGTGAGGCGACAGCTGTCTGGTGGTGATCATCGTCGTCGATAGGCGCTACCTGCCAGACATTTTCACTGCCGAATACATGGATGAAGTGATGGGCGGCAAGTGAGTTCACCTCGTCATTGGGTGTCGTTGTAATAAGCTGCCCAAGCCCTGTAAGCTCGAGCTCGTCCTCGACATACTCGGAAAGAATATTAGCCCGAACGGCAGAGAGGCCATCAAGTTTGGCACGCGCAACGTTGTTGTAATTGGTGTCAAGGAGCAGCACATCATAGCCATCATTCTTGAGTGCTTTGGCAGCAAGCCGCACCCAATGTCCAGCACCCGCAAAAAGAACTCCGCGGGGGTTTTTAGTAGCAAGGCCAAGGCGCCGTGCTAAAGGAGCAGAGAGGAGTCCGTAGAAGGCCACTGTGCCAACAATGACAATGAACACGAGCGGCACCATCTGATGAGAAAGCTGCTCGATTTCTTTGCCGATTCGGCCTTCGTCGACTGCGTGGGCAAACTCCAAAGAGAAAATAGCGGTGACGGCAGCAGCCACGATTCCGCGAGGAGCCATGAAGGATAAAAAAACCTGCTCCTTGAAGGTCACTTGTCGGGAGAATAAATTAGCACCAAAAACGGCAAGCGGCCGAACAACAACAATCAGCATGATGAGCAGGCAGATGCCTGGGAATAATGCCTCTTTGAGTGCGTCAAGAGCGACACGTCCGGATAACACAATAAACAGAACCGAGATGATAAGTACCCGCAGGTTCTCCTTAAATTCCAAGATGTGTTTTACAGATACTGATTTCTGATTTGCCAGCGCGATTCCAAGAACAGTGCAAGTGAGTAAACCAGATTCCGCTTGAATGGCATTGGACACAGCAAAGGCTGTTGCCGTGACTGCCAGCAGAAAAACGGAATGCAGGTAGTCTGGGATAAGGTGGAACTTGAGCAGCAGCTCGATTATTTTTGCCAATACAAGCGCGAGCACAACGCCAACGAGTAAGGTCAGGCCAATCGCACGCAGGATTTCCTCTCGAGCCGCATCAACATTACCAGCGATGGCCACTTGATACACAAGCACGGCGAGCATGGCGCCTATAGGATCGATGACAATGCCCTCCCATTTGACCACATTACCTATTTTTCGCGACGGCTTGATATGGCGGAGTAGTGGTGCAATCACGGTAGGCCCTGTGACCACAAGTATAGCGCCTAGGAGAGCCGCGACTCGCCAGTCGAAACCCAGTACATACTTCATCGCAGCATAACTAAGGAAAAAACTAATGGCGACCCCTAGAACACACAGCCTGATGACCGGGGTGCCACTTTCCTTAAGATCTGAAAATTTCAGCGTCAGGCCACCTTCAAAGAGGATGATGGCAACACAGAGCCCCACAGCTGAGAGTAATACACTATCGCCCACCAAGTAGTCATCAATGGTCGCACCAGCAAATTGGCCTAAGCCGAAGCCAAAAGCCAATAACACCAAGATGGACGGTAGCTTGCACTTCCAAGCAAGCCATTGTGCCGCAATGCCGAGCGCAAGTACCAGAGTGAAGTAGGTAAGAGGTGTCATTTGATGTTCAGTTATTGAATAGCGAAAAACGATTAATGACCAATGTAATCAGCGTGAATTTTAGAAGCGACTCATCACCGAAAAATAGTGGATGGCGGCTTGACGGGTGGGGGCAATTTGGCCAGTGTCTAAAATTACCATTTCGCGTAGTTTGTCGTGACCTCCCTTACTGCTGCTACCCCTTACTGATTATAAACACCCAGACTGTATTGTGTACGCCAACGAAGACTATCTCCTCGAACTAATTACGGAAGCGGGTTTGGTAACCGCTGAAGAAATCGAGGGCGTCCGAAGCAAATTAGACGAGAGGGAGAGTGTGGTTGAGCGATTGATCACTAGTCAACGTCTCACCGAGGAGCAGGTAGCTCGAGTTTCAGCCCAAAGTGCTAGTATGCCTTTTATTGATCTTGAGCATACGCCCATTGCTCCAGATGTATTTGAACAGATCCCCGATGATATCGCCAAACGATTCCGGGCTGTTCCCGTATTTGATGATGGAGCTACTTTGACAGTGGCGGTTGCAGACCCCCTCGATTTCGAGGTGCTCGACGGCTTGCCTCATATCATCAAACGTGAAATCAACCCCGTTTGTGCAACAGCTTCAGCGATTGATCTCACCATCAGGCAGAACTATGGAGGGGAAGTCTTGGAGGAAGAGACCGAGGCTGAATTTACCGTAGTCACCGAAGAGGGAGCAGAGGACGCCACCGATGATGACGCTCCTATTATTAGAATGGTGTCTACCATGTTGCTTGAGGCGTTTAAACTCACCGCAAGTGATATTCACCTTGAGCCGATGGAGACAACATTGCGGATACGTTATCGTGTTGATGGTAAGCTTATTGAAGTGGATAACCACCCCAAAAAGCTTCATCCCGCCATTGTGGCGCGGATCAAGGTGATGAGCGGCACGATGAGCATCGCGGAAAAGCGCTTGCCTCAAGATGGGCGTATTCAGATACGAGTTGCCGGCAAGGAAGTGGATCTTCGAGTATCTTCTGTGCCGAGCAATCATGGCGAAAGCATCGTCATGCGTATTTTAGATAAGAGCGCACTTATGCTGGGCCTGCCAGAACTTGGCTTTTTCTCCGACGATCAGGAAGAAATCAACGAGCTTATCCGCATGCCGGACGGAATTATTCTGGTAACTGGACCGACCGGTTCGGGCAAGACCACTACGCTCTATGGATGCTTGAATACCATCAATAAACCCGACCGTAAAATCATCACGGTTGAGGACCCTGTAGAATACGAGCTCCCTGGTATTAATCAGGTGATGGTGAAAACAGATATAGGCATGACCTTTGCCGCAGCACTTCGTGCCATGATGCGCCAGGCCCCCAATGTTATCATGCTGGGAGAGATTCGTGATAAGGAAACGGCGGGCATTGCCATTCAGGCAGCGCTGACCGGACACCTGGTGTTTTCTACTTTGCACACCAATGATGCACCAGGCGCTGTGGCTCGACTTGTCGATATTGGCATCAAACGATTTCTCATTGCGTCAGCAGTGAGAGCCATTATTGCTCAACGTCTAGTACGTAAGCTGTGTCCGAATTGTAAACTGCCAGCGACACTCAACGAGCGTGAGATGCGGACCTTAAATCTGGATCTTCGTCAGGTTGCTGAGAGTAACATTATGGGACCCAAAGGTTGCGAAATGTGCCGTAACATAGGCTATCGAGGCCGGCTGGGAATCTTCGAAACGTTTAAAATAGACGACGAGGTTCGCCACCTCATTAATGACGACCTTACATCACCTCAACTACGCCGCAGAGCTCGCGAACTGGGCATGCGTACGCTCCGAGAAGATGGCATTCGCAAGGTGCTTGCAGGCATCACCTCTCCAGATGAAATTCTCCGCGTAACAATGTCAGATGATGATTAACCATAAAAATTAGCCTCGCACATCCCGCTAAGAACACTCCGCCAAGCATATCCGCCACGACTAAAGCACCGCCTACCCTCAGGATAAGCCACGCAACATTAACCAGCTTCCATGGACAACTCACAACTTATCGATATCTTTATGAGCCGCGGCTTGGTGGATCAGTATCTTGCTGATGATATCCTCATGGAGGTCGAAAATAGCGGCAAGGAAGTCGCAGAGATTTTAACCGACTATGAGGTGATCCAGAACCAGGAGGACGTCTGGCCGATCGTCGCCAATGAACTTGGTGTGGGTATCATTAAAGACCTGCTTCACTTTAACCCACCACCTGAATTACTGGCAATTGTTCCGGGAGGCATGGCCCGTTTGCACGGGGCGTTACCGGTGAACTATGATAGTGAGGGGCTTACGGTTTGTCTGGTAGATCCACTTAATCCACAAGTGCTTGAGGATTTGCGCTTTGCTTTGGGCAAAGAGATCATTCTTGCGATTGCCCCCAGTCACATTGTTGAGAAAAAAATCAATGAGGCATACGGTGGAGAGGGACAAGCTCTGGACGAAATTCTCAGCCAGCTAAAGGCTGGGGCGGACGCAGCAGGCGATAACACCGGCCAGAATGCGGAAGTCGAGGCAAACTCAGCACCCATTATCCGTTACGTCGATTTAGTACTTTATCAGGCGATCAACGAGGGCTCATCCGACATTCATTTTGAACCCTTTGAACAGGATTTTAAAATACGCTATCGTGTAGATGGCGCGCTTTATGAGATGGCACCGCCGCCACCGCATCTTGCGCTGCCGATTATTTCTCGCCTGAAGGTGATGTCGAACATGAACATTGCCGAAAAGCGCATCCCGCAAGATGGCCGTATCGTTAAGCACATTGGCGAGAAACAGGTCGATATGCGAGTTTCATCACTGCCTACGCAGCACGGTGAAAGCATCGTGCTCCGAGTGCTTGATCGGAGTAACATCAACTTGAGCCTAGATAAGCTTGGGATGCCACCGGCCATTTTTGACTATATCAATAAGACTGTGCGTAAGCCCAATGGGATTTTTGTATGCACCGGCCCAACGGGAGCTGGTAAAACGACAACCCTTTATGCAGCTCTTAAAGAAATTAACACAGTAGATTCCAAGCTTCTTACGGCTGAGGATCCTGTGGAATACGATGTAGACGGCATTGTTCAAGTTCCTGTTTCCGAGTCGATAGGGCTGACCTTTTCGAGGATCCTGCGAGCCTTCCTACGACAAGATCCGGATCGTATTTTGGTCGGAGAGATTCGTGATTTAGACACTGCTCAAATTGCGATACAAGCCTCCTTAACGGGCCACCTCGTATTGAGTACTTTGCACACCAATGATGCGCCGGGTGCGGTGACTCGACTCATTGACATGGGAACAGAGCCATTCTTGGTGGCAGCATCATTGGAGGGGATTCTCGCCCAGCGGCTTTTGCGCACTATTTGTAAGGATTGCCGTGCATCCTATGAGCCGAATGAAGCCCTACTGAATCAGCTTGGCGTATCCTCTCACGAGTTAGGGGATAAAGAATTCTACACTGGGCGTGGATGTGACGTATGTGATCAAACCGGTTACAAGGGTCGTCGTGGCCTTTTTGAGCTACTGGATATGACAGATCCGATTCGGGAACTTGTCACTGACCGTGCTCCTACCGTTGTCATTAAGCAAAAAGCGATCGAGCTGGGAATGAATACTCTGCGTGAGGATGGGTTACGTAATATTTATGACGGCAAGACAACCATCGAGGAAGTGCTTAAGTATACCTAAACATACCCAAGTGTGTGGCAAAGCACCCTTGGAGCAGAGCAGCCGTGAGGGCTATAAATGCTATGTTACAGGGAGCCTCGGCCATGATCAGAAACTGATTGAAATTTTGTATTTCCAAATGCCCTCGTATTTAGCACAGTAGTCGAAGTATTTATTTAAGAATAACAAATTATGGCCAACTTTCTATATCTAGCGCTCGATGCTAAAGGCGAACAAACAACCGGTAGTGTTCAGGCATCAAGTGAATCAGATGCTATTCAGCAGCTTCGATCGCAGGGGCTCTACCCAACTCAGGTTGTTCAAGAAGGCAAAGGAACGCTAGGAGAGGGGGCTAAAGGTAAAACCCGGGGCAAGAAGAAGGTCAAAGCGAAAGCAGGCGGCAAGGTTAAGGCCGAAGTGCTGTCGATTTTTACTCGTCAGCTCGCCACCCTCATCGAGGCCGGTCTGCCGCTACTGCGTGGTCTTAACACACTCGAAAAGCAAGAGCCGGATCCTGTGATGCGTGCCACGATTAACTCGCTATCTGAGTCGGTGCAATCTGGTGCTACATTTTCAGAAAGCCTCGCCCAACACCCAAAGATTTTTAACAAGCTGTTTGTTAACATGGTCAAGGCCGGTGAGCTTGGTGGTGTTTTGGAAGTCGTTCTCGTTCGTCTTGCTGAATACGCAGAGAAAGCTGCCAAGCTGAAGAGTAAGCTCACCACCGCCATGGTTTACCCTTGTATTGTTCTTTTCATTGCTGTCGGCATCTTAATTTTCTTGTTGCTGGTGGTCGTGCCTAAATTTAAGGAGATGATGGCGGAAGTTGGAGAGTTGCCCCTCATCTCCGAAATCGTTTTTGGTGCTTCTGAGAATATGTTGGCAAGGCCCTTTGTATTGCCGAATGCTGTCTGGTTGTTTATCATACTTGGAATTTTCTTTATGATTTTCAAGGCGTGGGCATCAACCAAAAAGGGTCGTTTCATTGTCGATACGATGATGTTGAAACTACCTATTTTGGGTGACTTGCAGAGTAAGAGTGCGATCTCGCGTTTCACAAGGACCATGGGAACATTGGTCACATCGGGTGTGCCTATCCTTCAAGCACTAACCATTACCAGAGACACGGCTGGGAACGTCGTGGTGGCAAAAGCTATTGAAGGTGTGCATGATGGCGTCAAGGAAGGGGAAGCTATGGTCACCCCTCTCGCGGCATGTGGTATTTTTCCAGGAATGGTGATCAGCATGGTCGATGTCGGTGAAGAGACCGGTCAG
>JAFMDE010000064.1 GCA_017857425.1 Akkermansiaceae bacterium | reverse complement strand
TTACTGACCTCGCTGGCAGGTCTCGGCCTGGCAAAGCCGATGCCCCATGTTCCCGCGGATCACTTTGTGGTTCCCGAGGGCTTTGAGGTGACCCTTTGGGCGAGCTCTCCACTGTTCTACAACCCGACTAACATGGATGTGGATGCCGAGGGCAGGATCTGGGTGGCTGAGGGCAGGAATTACCGAATGTACCGCAACGAGAGCAAGGGCTTTAGCGCTGAGACCAAGGGCGACCGCATCATGGTGCTCACCGACAGCAATGGAGACGGCAAGGCGGACAAGAGCCATGTTTTTGTCCAGGACCCGGAGCTGATCGCCCCTTTGGGAGTGGCGGTGATTGATAATCAGGTGGTCGTTTCCCAGCCGCCCAACTTACTTGTTTACACGGATGTTAACCGAGATGCGGTGTTTGATCCCAAGGTGGATAAAAAAGAGGCCTTGCTCACTGGCTTTGGTGGTCAGGATCATGACCACAGCCTGCACGCAGTCACTACCGGCCCGAGTGGTCAGTGGTACTTCAACGCCGGTAATGCTGGCAGCCATATTGTCACCGATAAAGACGGCTGGACCTTGCGCGTGGGCAGCGTTTACAAGGGAGGAGCTCCCTCGGTGACGGATGAGGGTCCTAACCAAGGTGGCAAACCCGGACTGAAAAGTGATGACGGTCATATCTACGTGGGAGCAGTCGCCCTGCGCATGAATCCAGATGGCACCGGCCTACGCCCGATTGGCCACAACATGCGCAACAGCTACGAGGAAACGGTGAACTCCTTTGGGGATGTCTATCAGAACGATAACGATGACCCGCCTGCCTGCCGCACGACCTGGCTGATGGAGTATGGTAACCTCGGCTTTGCTTCGGATGACGGCGCACGCAAGTGGCAGACCGAGCGCCGCCCCGGACAGGCCGCCCCGATCGCGGAGTGGCGCCAGGAGGATCCGGGCACGATCCCCGCGGGAGATGTCTACGGCAATGGCTCACCCACCGGTATTTGTTTTTATGAGAATGGTGCCCTCGGGGATGATTGGCGCGGTTTGTTGCTCTCTGGCGAGGCGGCGCGCAATGTGATTTTTGGCTATTTGCCCAAGCCGGATGGGGCCGGTTTTACCATGGAGCGCTTTGACTTTTTCCGCTCCAAGCGGGCCAATGAATTTCCCAAGGGTGCGGAAAAGAAGGCAAGCCTCGCCACTCAGTTCCGCCCGTCGGATGTCTGTGTCGGCCCGGATGGTGCTATTTATGTAGCGGACTGGTTTGACCCGGGTGTGGGTGGCCACAGCATGAGGGACCTGGACCACGCCGCGGCGATCTACCGCATCACCCGCAAGGGAGACAATCCGCGCCCAGCGAAATATGATATCAACACCGTCGAGGGTCAGATCGCTTCACTAAAAAGCCCGGCCAACAACGTCCGCGATGCCGGCTTCACCCGCCTGAAGGCCGCGGGGGAGAAGTCACTAACTGCAGTGAAAGCTCTGCTTAATGACCCCAATCCCTACATCCAGGCGCGCGCGGTCTGGTTACTCGCCCAGCTCGGTGAGCAGGGCATTACTGAGGTGGAAAAAGTCCTCGCCAGTAATGACCCGCAGATGCGTATCGCCGCATTTCGGGCACTGCGCTTTGTGAATCACAAGCTGCTTGATCATGCCACAGCCCTTGCCAAGGACCCGTCCATCGCCGTGCGCCGTGAGGTCGCTCTTGCGCTGCGAAATCTTTCGCTGGAGGACACTCAGGACATCATCCTGACTCTGGCCTCCCAGTACCAAGGAGAGGACCGCTGGTATCTCGAAGCGATCGGAACGGCTTGTTCCAACAAAGAGGCAGCTATCTACACCATCCTTGAGAAGGAGCTCGGTAACAATGATCCGCTGAAGTGGAGCCAGGCCTTTGCCAAGCTCGCCTGGCGCCTGCACTCGGCTGCCAGTGTCGATGGCTTCAAGGCGCGCGCGCTTTCGGTGAAAATTCCGCTGGCGGATCGCAAGGACGCGCTGACTGCTCTCGGCTTCATCCCAGATGAGGCAGCCGCCATGGCCATGGTTGCCGTGGCGGAATCCGGCCCCGATGACACCAAGTCCCTCGCACAGTGGTGGCTGCAGAACCGCAGCGGTCACGTCTGGAAGAGCTATGCCAGCAAGATGAAGGGTTTGAATAAAAAGCCCAACGCCTTAAAGGCGGACCAGGACTACAAGGTGCCGGTGGACGGCCCGGAGATCACCAAGCTCGATGTCCAAGAAGTGGTCGCACTCAAGGGAGATGTGGCACGTGGCCAGATGAATATTGCGCGCTGCTACATGTGCCACCAGGTCAATGGCACCGGGGTGGACTTTGGCCCTGCGCTCGACCAGTGGGGACTGGGCCGCTCAGTGGAGGCCATAGCTACCGCGATTATTCATCCCAACGAGGGCATTGCCCACGGCTTTGAGGGCACGGAATATGTCACCAAGGATGGCCACACCCTCCAGGGCTTCACGCTCTTTGCCGGTGGTTCGGTCATTCTCAAGGTAATGGGGGGTGGGGAGGTTTCCTTCAGCCGCAACCTTGTTAAAAGTAGCGAGCCACTGGAGAAATCACTGATGATGTCCGCCGGCCAGCTCGGCCTCACCAATCAGGACGTCGCAGACATCGCCGCCTATCTGAAAGCGGGGGCGCCGGTCGATCCTAAGGCTGTTCCTGTCAGCACCACAGCGCCGCCTGCTGCCAAGGAAGTCAAACCCAAGGCAAAACCTCAAGCCCAGCCTGCTGTCCAGCCTAACAAAACAAACAAACCAAATCAGGCAAAAAAGAAACAAGGCCGTGCTAACAGTGACGACCCTCTGATCAACCCCTTTGCCAACCCGAGCGATGACCCGGCCCTGCCACGCGTAATGATCATTGGGGACTCCATTTCCATTGGCTACACCACCATGCTGCGCAAAAACCTGGTCGGCAAAGCCAATGTCCACCGTGTTGATGGCAACTGCCGTTGGTCCGCCTACGGCGATGAGAATATCGAACAATGGCTGGGTGAGGGTCACTGGGATGTGATCCACTTCAACTTCGGCCTATGGGATTGGTATGGCTGGTCTCAGGATACAAAATCCACACCGGAGTCCTATGCCAAGAGCCTAGAGAGCATCGTTACTAAAATGAAGGCCAAGACGTCCAAGGCGAACGGAGGCAAGGGAGCCAAGCTTATTTTTGCCACCACCACCCCCCCTTGCTCAGGCCTTGAGAAAAAAGTACAAATCATCGTCAGTGATGAACGCGCCAAACAGTTCAGAGACGCTGCTCTTGCCGTGATGAAAAAGCACGGGGTTGCCATCAATGATCTCTATGGTCTGATTGATAAAAAACGCGTTCAGTATCTGCAGGGGCCGGACAACGTTCACTACCACAATGATGGCAAAGAACTGCAGGCCAAGCAAGTGGCTGAGGTGATTGCAGCAGCCTTGCCTGCCACCCCCTCTGCCACCAAATCAATAAGCGGAGACGTGAAACCTATAAGCACAACAGTCGTGAAACCAGCTACTAAAAAACCCGTTAAATTTGACCTCAATGACCGCAAGGCAGGTCTCACCTACGAGAACGCGCCCAAGATCGTCTGGGGTGACACCACTGGTAAAAAGCGCATCCTTTTTATCGCGGGAAGTACCACGCACCGCCACGGCATTCACGAATACAAGGCGGGCTCACTGTTGCTTGCCAAGGCCCTCAATGAAAGTGGCCTGCCCGTTGTCGCCAAAGTGCACTGGTTCAACTGGCCAGAGGATGAGTCCTGCCTGGAGGGTGTGGACACCATCATCGTTTACGCGGACGCAGGTGGCGACTACGGCCAGAAATACGCGGTGCTCGATGAGAAATACAAGCAGGGCACGGCACTGATGTTCATGCACTACGGCGTGCACCCCACCGTGGAAGTTGGGGAGAAATATTATAACAAGTGGATGGGCGGATACTTCGCAGATGCCTTCTCGGTGAACCCGAGCTGGATTGCCGACATGGTGCCCAAGGACGGTCATCCTGTTGCCCGGGGACTGAGTGGCTCGATCAAGGCCTTTGATGAGTTCTACTGGAACCTAAATTTTGCCAAGGATTGTAAGGACTGCTACCCACTCGCCACGGGAACGCCCACTCCGGAAAACATGGTGACCTATGGTAGCTCCAAGTTCTGGAATAAGGACGCGGCGGACAAGCTGGGAACACCCCAGTCACTGCTCTGGTGCCGTGATCCTGCAGACGCACCTCGCGGTGCAGGATTTGTCGGTGGCCACTTCCACCGCAACTGGGCGATTGATGACTACCGAAAACTCATCCTCAATACGATTGCCTGGGTGAGCAAGGTGGAGGTTCCCAAGGACGGCATAACATCAGAGGCTGTTACTCAGGAAATCCTCAACCAGAACCTGAACCGGCCAGAGTGGCCAGAGTCGGTCGAGCTACCCACCCCGGATCTACTCACCCAGCCAGGAGGCAAGGTGCCTGAGCTTGGTCCCGATGGACGTGCAGCGCAGAAAAAGCGCAAGCCTGCCAAGAAGAAGTAGACATCGCTCAACCGCCGAATCCTCTACCTAGGCCAATGAAAACATCGACCCGCTTCATCCCGACTGGCATCTTGCTCGCCCTGTTTACCACGCTTAGCCTGGCTGGCGCGGAGGAGGCTCCGGTGATCCGGCTGTGGCCCATTGAGATGGTCGGCGGTGAAGCCAACCGGCTGAAAGAAGAATACCGTGACCGGCGCGGCAGAAAGCAACTTTGCGGTGTTCTCGATCCGAACCTCACCGTCCATCAGGTGAAGAGCGACACAGCCACGCCTGCGGTTGTCTATTGCCCGGGTGGTGCTTACAAGGTTCTCGGTTTGCCATCGGATGCGGATATCAAGAACTGGCACGATCTCGGGATCACGGTCTTTGTTCTTAAATACAGTATTCCTGATAAAATGGATGCGGCGTTTAAAGATGTACAACGCGCCATGCGATTGTTGCGCCATCAGGCGAGTAAGTGGAATATTGACCCGAACAAAATCGGTCTATTTGGCAATTCAGCAGGTGGGCATCTGTCAGCGCGCTTGACTCAGAACTACGATCAAAAAGTCTATCAGCCGATTGACGAGGCAGACAAAGAAAGCTGCGAACCTAATTATGCCATTTTGCAATGTGCGGCTTATTTTCAAGGCCGGAAAATGGACAAGGACTTCGATGCCGAAATCTTCCACATGAAAAACAAAGTCGCACCCACCTTCCTGACCTATTCCAAGGACGACAAGTTCTGCAAGGGCGGGGTGGCCTACGAAAAGGCCCTCAAAACCGCCGGGGGAAGCATACAGCTGAAGCTCTTTGAGAAGGGAGGCCACGGTATGGGCGGCTGTGATTGGTTTCCCGTTGCAGCTCAATGGCTGAGAGAAAACAACTTTACCAAATAAGAAATATTGATGATTAAAAAAACAATACTAACAACATTAATGTCATGCTCGATGGCTGTCATTGCGGGAGCAGGCGAGCCGGAGAAAAAGGCCGACTATCTGGCCAGCAAAAAGAAACATATCGAGTCCCGCGGTAACACCTTTGATACGCAGCAGTGGAGCGATCATTTTGATGCGCAGGATCTCAACAAGGACGGCCTGCTGAGCTCGGAGGAAAAGTCTGCCCACAAGGAAGCGAAGAAGACTTCCAAGGAAGCAGCGCAGAAGACTTCCTCAAAGAGTCCAGCCAAGGCTTCCAAGAAGGACAGCAAGAAAAGTGGCAAGAAAGTGGTTTCATCGGTCATGGCATCGAAGGCCCCCTTCGAGGGCAACCCCGCCACCACTATTTGGTTCTCCCAGCCGGCAGAGGGTTTTTACCAGTCACTTGTCCTCGGCAACGGCCGGGTCGGTGCCATGGTCTATGGTGACCCCAATCAAGAGCGCATCGTGCTCAACGAGGAATCGGTATGGTCAGGCTCCCCTGCGGAGAACAATGTGCCGGGTGGACACCAGTATCTGCCCGAGATGCGCCGCTTGCTCGCTGAGGAGAAATTTGATGAAGCGAATGCGCTGAAGAAAAAAGCATTCCCGGTGAAGAACACGCCAGCATATTCTAACAAGATATCTGCCTTTGGCCGCTTCCAGACTCTGGGCAATTTGAACCTTGAGTTCTCAGGCAATGAGCAGCCCGTGGTTGATTACCGTCGTGAATTGGATCTGAGCACAGGCCTTGCCACCGTGCGCTACCAGCGTGGTGAGCAGTCCTTTACCCGTGAGCATTTTGTTTCCGAGCCTGACCAGGTCTTTGTCTCGCGCTTGAGTGGTCCTGTATCCTTCACGGTATCGATGGATCGCGCGGAGCGGTTTGAGACCGTGGCAGTGGGGGATGGTGAACTCTTGCTCAGTGGGCACCTCAATGATGGTTTTGACAAAGACGGCCTGCAGTATGTCGCGCGCTTGCGTGTGGTTCTTGGTGGCGGTGGTGAAGTGAAAGCGGAGGGCAACAAGCTGGTGGTGAGCAGTGATGATGAAGTCTTACTCCTCGTTGCTGCGGCTACCGATTACCGTGGTATCGCCGGACGTCAGCTGACGGATCCGCTGGCAGCCACAACGGGTGACCTGGACAAGGTAGCGGGCAAGTCCTTCGCAGACTTGCATGCCGCCCAGAAGGTAGACCATGAGAAGTTTTTCAAGCGCGTTAGCCTGAGCCTGCCCGAGACAGAGAACAGCAAGCTGCCTACCGATCAACGCATCGCTGGCTACAAAGAAGGCAAAAAAGACCCCGCACTCGCTGCCTTGTATTTTAACACTGGGCGTTACTTGCTGATCGGCTCATCACGCCCCGGAGGCTTGGCCGCCAACCTACAAGGCATCTGGGCAGAGGAGGTGCACACCATGTGGAATGGTGACTACCACTTCAACATCAACACCCAGATGAACTACTGGCCGGCACTCACCTGCAATATGCTCGAGATGCAGGAGCCGATGAACACCTTCATCGCCTCACTGGTGGAGCCCGGCTCCAAAACTGCCAAGGCATACTACAACTCACGCGGTTGGATCGCCCACCGCATGACCAATGTCTGGGGCTACACCGCGCCAGCGGGCATGGACATTGGCGGTGCCGCTTGGCTTTGCGAGCACCTCTGGGAGCAATACGCCTTTACCCTCGACAAGGAATTTCTCGCCAAGGTCTATCCGGTCATGAAATCGAGCTGCGAGTTCTACCTCGACAACCTCTACGAGGAACCCGAGAACAAGTGGCTGGTCACCGGCCCCTCTGCTTCACCTGAGAACGGCTTCCTACTGCCCGATGGCAAGACTGGATCTGGTATTTGTCTGGGACCTACCATTGACTTGCAGCAACTGCGCGAGATCTTCGGCAACACCATCAACGCGGCTAAAATTCTCGGCGTGGATGAAGACCTGCAAAAAGAACTTGCGGCAGCGCGGCCACGCATTGCGCCGAACCAGATTGCCCCGGATGGTGTCCTGCAGGAGTGGCTCAAGCCCTATGTGGAGCGCGAGCCTGGGCATCGCCATGTCTCCCCCCTCTACGGTCTGTATCCCTATTATGAGATTACGCCCGAGGGCACGCCGGAGCTTGCCAAAGCATCACGTAAGCTGCTCGAGCGCCGTGGAGTTGCTCAGAGCACAGGCTGGTCCAATGCGTGGAAGGTCAACCTCTGGGCACGCCTCGGGGACGCGCAAAAGGCATGGGACTTTGTCGATCAGATGCTCATTGATAATTGCTTGGACAACATGCTCTGCCTCTTCCGCCCCGTCTCCAACGGAGGTCGCAAAAACCTCTTCCAGATCGAGGCGAACTTTGGCCTCACCGCCGGTATTGCGGAGATGTTGTTACAGAGCCAGCCCGATAGCGGAGCGCTCGATGCAAAACCCATCATCCGTATTTTGCCAGCACTACCCGAGGCCTGGCCAACGGGAAAAGTTACCGGCTTGCGAGCACGAGGTGGCATCGAGGTTGACATCGAGTGGCAGGATGGTGAGTTGATTGATTGCCAGCTTCGCTCGGATCATGACATTGATCTGCTGAAAGTCAGCTATGACGGCACCACCATGGGCATGAGCCTGAAGGCAGGGAAACCAACCAAGGTGTTTGCCTCGAAGGATGCGGAGTAAGCTCACTTTGTCTTCATCTTGCCGTCGATGCCCACTGGCCGAAGGCATGAACCAGATAACGGCGACGGTCTACGTGCCTGCCAAAGCAGCCAGTGGCGTGACCGTGAATGGGAAAGCACTTTCCGAGGCGGATCATGTCACCGTGTTAAAAATGGATAAGGGGAAAGCCGTTCTGAAGGGTGGACCAAGAGAATACAGAATCACTTTAAATTAAAAAACAAACAAATGAGCATGAGAAGGAGACTTGTAAAATGATGACATTGAAACGAAGACAGATGGTGCGGACCATAGGGCTCTGTGCAGTGGCCGTATTGCTTTTTGGCATGACGGCTTTTGGGGAGGAGGAATCGCTTGAAGGAAGTCGTCCGAATATCATTTATATTCTGGCAGATGACATGGGATATGGAGACGTGAAATGCTTAAATCCTGAGCGTTGTAAAATCCCCACCCCTCACATGGATCAGATCGCTAAAGAGGGAATGATCTTTACGGATGCCCACACGACTTCCTCCGTATGCACTCCTACGAGATACAGTATTCTGACGGGGAGATATAACTGGAGGACTCATCTGCAAAAATATGTTTTAAATGGTTTTAGTAAGCCTCTTATTACCCCGGACCGCCTGACCGTCCCGTCCTTCCTCAAGGCAAATGGCTATCATACCGCCATGATCGGGAAGTGGCATCTGGGGCTCAACATACCGACTACGGATGGAAAGCCCGCTGCACCAGCAAAAGAACTTGAGGTGAAATTAGGAAAAGGATCCTACCCACCCGCCGCACTTTCTAACATTGATTGGACTGGTCTCATCGAGGGCGGGCCATGTGATCTCGGGTTTGACTCATGGTTCGGTATTAGTGCCTCTCTAGACATGCCTCCCTACGTCTGGATTCGAGATAAAAAATGGATGGGAGAAGGCTCCTATGTAAAAGCCTTCCATCGTCCTGGTGCCGCCAGCGATGAGTTTGAGGCCATCGAGGTCTTAGATAAGCTCTCCGCAGAGACCGTTAAATACATCACGGACTATAACGCGGAAAAACCATTTTTCATCTATATGCCGCTGCCCTCTCCGCACACCCCGATCGTTCCTACTAAGAAGTGGCAAGGAAAGAGCGGGATCGGGAGTTATGGAGACTTTATGATGCAGACGGATGCCCTGGTGGGGGAGGTGGTAAAGGCCCTAGAGGAAAAAGGAATTTCTGAGAACACGCTCCTCATTATTACCAGTGATAATGGTTGCTCACGGGCAGCCGGTTTTAAGGAACTGGAATCACACGGGCATTATGCCTCCGCCCAATACCGTGGCTCTAAGTCAGACCTCTGGGAAGGCGGGCATCGCGTTCCCTTTCTCGTAAAATGGCCTGCAGTCGTTAAGCCTGGTAGCAAGAGTCATGTCCTGACCTCACAGCTCGACCTCTTAGGAACCTGTGCGGAGATCCTCGGAAAAAAGATTCCCCATCAATACGGAGAAGACACAGAGAGCATTCTCCCCGCTCTGCAGGGGGAGGAAGTGAGCTTTAGCAGAAAGGGCGTCATTACGCACTCCGTGAGCGGGCACTTCGCCTACCGAGAAGGAAAATGGAAGCTCCTCCTCGCCTATGGATCCGGAGGCTGGACTGTCCCTAAAGAAGCACGAGCTAAGAAAGAAGGGCTCCCTAAAGCTCAACTCTATGACCTACAGGCTGACCCCGGGGAGCAACATAATCTCTATACTGAAAAGCCAGAAATCGCCAAGCGTCTCCTAAAGCAACTCACCAAGTACGTGGAAGCCGGGGCAAGCGTAGCAGGAAAAAAGTCAAAAAATGACGTGGAGAAAATTAATCTTTGGAAGACCAAGAGTTAGTCTCTCCATCTCAATGAGGTCACCATAATATATGAATAAATCATCAATGATTGCATCTATAGGGCTTGTGTTAGTGAGTCTTAGTTTAGCGAAGACCTTGGAAGGCCGGGAACCACTTCAGGGAAGTCGCCCCAACATCATCTTTGTCTTAACCGATGATCAGGGCATGGGAGATCTCTCTTGCATGGGCAATACCATCTTGAAAACACCGCACATCGATTCACTCTATGATAAGGCAACACGCTTCACGGATTTTCAGGTGAGCCCGACCTGCGCGCCCACACGTGCTGCCATCATGAGCGGGCGCTTCCCCTTCGAGGTCGGTGTCAGCCACACCCTGATGCAACGGGAGCGTCTGGCACCCAAGGTGGTGACTTTCCCCCAAGCCTTGCAGAAGGCCGGCTACAAAACCGCTTTGTTTGGCAAATGGCATCTGGGCGATGATGGTGAATACCTGCCGCAGAACCGGGGCTTTGATGAAGTGCTGATGCACGGCGCCGGAGGGATTGGTCAATACAGCTTTGGGGACTTTGAAGCGAATGCGGACAACAAGTACTTTGACAATGTGTTTCTACACAATGACACCGTGGTGAAAACCAAAGGCTTTTGCACCGATGTGTTTTT
>JAFMDE010000063.1 GCA_017857425.1 Akkermansiaceae bacterium | reverse complement strand
GTCATGCCGCTACTGGTGAGATCGTAAAACGGGTAATCGTCGATCATGACCTTGGAGAGCTCGGTAAAGTGCACGTCTCCTGAAATGGCCACGGTGTGATTGGCACGATGTTTTTTGAGCAGATCAAAGAGGCGCTTTTGCTCGTGAGGCACATTGCCCCAGTTTTCCATGCCTTTTTCATAGGAGAGCATCTGGATGCTACTGGCAAGAATGCGCACGTCTGCCTTTACCTGGAGCTGTTGCTCGAGCCACTTCCACTGAGCGTCTCCGAGCAGCGTTTTACTGCTATCCTTGCTTGGCTCATACCAGCCGACGGTGCCTTTTTTCTTAGGCGCTTTTTTGGGTAAACGAGGGAGCTCGTCTCGAAAATAACGGGTATCGAATAGGATGATTTGTACGACTTGGCCTTTTTTGCCAAACGAGTAGGAGGTGTAAATTCCGGGGCGTGTGCGGCGCACGGAGTCCTTTGGCTCATTGAAGAAATCAAGCAGGAGTTTTTGGGATTCTACGCGTTTGGGGTAGGACTTGCCACCGTCATTGACGCCGTAGTCGTGATCATCCCAGGTGGCGAGCACCTTGGTCTGCGCCTGCAGTTTCTGGTATCCCTCCGCATCAGCGAGGGCCTGATACCTCTTCTTGAAGACTTCCATGTCAGTGGTGTCCCCATAAATGTTGTCACCTAAGAAGATGAATAGATCGGAATTCTGGTCTAGAATCGCCTGGTAAATGGATTGGTCCTTAGCACGAGGTTGATTGCAGGAGCCAAAGGCAATTTTGGTCACACTGTCTTCACTGACAACATCACTTGAAAATTGAGCCATAAGCGGCTGCGCGATCAGAACGAGTAAGAGGAAATACTTCATATCCCCTTGTGCGATTTTTCCGGAGGGCCTGCAACCTTGAAATCCTGCTACGATGATCAAGCGACCGTCGATGAGGTGCACGGCTAGAGCGAGACTTCTGAGAGCCGCTACCTACTTCTTACTTCTCTTCAGCCACCTTCACACGGATGCGGCTATTGGCGATGGTCTTATCATTCAGGTTTTTGATCGCATACTTTGCATGCTTGGGATTGGGCATCTCGACAAAACCAAAACCCTTAGAACCTCCTGTTTGTTTATCCATGACGAGATCACAAGCCGTCACCTCGCCAAACTTGGCAAACAGATCTTTGATTTCAGATTCTGTGGTGTCGCGAGAAAGATTTCTAATGATCATTTTCATAGGCCCATAAGCTGGCAGGGCAGAGGGAAGTCAATGCCAATATGATTGAGGGTTGATCACAGATCGCGCTCATAAAGCGGAGTGTGAACGCCGCAAATGGTCAGCCCCTTAATTACGCTTTCACGCAAACAGAGGTCGTAGGCAGGAGCTAGAGAGGGCGCTGTGGATCTCGGCTTGCTCTGCACTAGCAGCAGCGGTCTGGTTTTCCGGGTTTTGCTCGAGAGCGTGTTGCAGTGCGCCCATCAGTAAATCGGCCTGATCCTCGATGTCTACGTCGAGCGTTTCAGGAAAGGTGGCGTCGAGTAGGGCGAGACCAAAGTCGGTGAGCTCAAGCAGTTCTTCTGCCCAGCCAAGAATCATCTCGGTCGGTGACTGGTCTGGAAATCGTTCGCTGATGAGGGAGAGGATATCGGCGCGGTTCTGGACGTTCATCAGCAGTGCTAAGAAAAAGCGATGGTCCGGATTGTCGATGTGGTGGCGCATCTGGGAGATGGTCTCTCGGCGAAGACATTCGGCGAGGGTATCGGCAACTCCCTTGGCGAGTTCGCCGTGTTTTTGTTGGAACGCCTCGAGGACGGGTTGCCACTCGTCGATATCCTGCAGCCGCGGCATGGTGTGCAGCAGTGTGCTGAAACCGCGCTCGAAATCTAGGCGTCCGATCATTTCGTTTACCAGTGTGACGTATTCGGGATGGTCGAGGTTTTCGAGCACGTCGAGCAGTTGCTTGCGGCGCATGGTCAGAGCATCGGCATGGATCGGATCAAGCGCGATGTGGGGTGGCAGGTAATTATACTGCGGTCCGGTGCCTGGGTCGTGATGAGTGCGGACCACCACGGTGACCGAGGGTGTATCGAGGTGGAACAGGGAGTGGATACATTCCCGACCGGAGCTGATGGGCACGGTGCGCCCGGCTTCTAAGAGCTCGATCTTCTTGGTGTGGAGCTCGCCGATGCGGATATGTGGCGTGACGGACTGGGCTGCCGCGAATTCGAATTCAGAATGAACACTGGATCCGTGCATGACATGGAAGGCACCGGAGAACTCGTGCTGATGAATTTCCGTGGTTCCCTCCATCCAGAAGAGGATCTGAATGTAAAAGCGTGGGTCATTGAAGGCCAGCAACTCGGGTTGGCCGAATCCTGATTGACTCTGGAAAGGTTGGTCGTCGTTGGCGAGGAACTCGTGAATCATCTCCTCGAGGTCGACGTTCTCAGACGGCGGGGCTTCATCGATAGCGATCTGGGCAAGCTCCGGAAATACTTCGAGTGAGAAGTTTTGCTGCCGCCAGCGTTCGAGGACGGTGTGTCCAAGCTTTTCAAAATAGGAATTCATGGGGACACATGCTTAGTTCAACGATGGTTTCTGCACAAGGAACAAGAATCAAAGGTGGTGGGGCGGGGCAAAGACGGCGGGTAGGATGTGCGTTGTTACAATGCCAGAGTCCTTTCTTTTACTTTTTTGGCTTATTTTCCCTTTTTTCTTGGTTGAGAAGGCCTCCTGTATGTATGAGGGTTGCGTAACAGCGGATGTCGCCGCTGTATTGAGCAGGAATCACCCTGTCGCCGATTCACCTGTCATTTAAACTACAACAAGATAGACCCATGGCCTTCACACCAAGCAAAGATCAGAAACGCCGCGAGCGAGAGCAGAAGAAGCTGGATAAGCGTTTGGCTAAAGAGGAAGCAAGGGCCGAAAAGCTAGCGATTCAGCAGGCCGCAGAGGACGCGGCTTTCGAGGAGGCCGAAAAGGAAGCCGCCGAGATGACAGAAGCCGAAATCCAAGCGAAGTTGGAGGCAGATTTTGAAGCCGAGCTCGCTGCAGAAGCAGCAGAGAAAGCCAAGGCCGAGGGGGCTGAGGACTCAGAGAGCTAAGCGTTTACTGTTTGGCTACGGTGTCCGGAGGGCGCAAAGTTAGCGTATTATTAGCGCGTGACGATTGTAAGCCATGGATAGTCCTTCCTAAAACTCAGCCTAATCAATGGAGGTTTTTGTTGTGAGAATAGATCAAGTTATGCTAACCAATCACCATGCAAAAACATCAGGGTTCGGGCAATTCTTCGGAAATGCATAGATACAATGCACAGGTTGCAGGTGGTCCGCCTTCAATGCCTAAGCAAAAAAACAATACTATTGCTATTATTGTGAGCTTTGTCTTGCTGGCAGTGACCATGGCTTATGTGCTCTATGAGCCTGCTGAGCCAGAGGTGGTGGCCCCTAAGGTTGAGAAGCCAGAGGAGAAGATTGTTTTGAAACCCGTTGCTGGCTCAATTGTAATGACCGATCCTTTGTGGCTTAATCCTCCTGAAGACATTAATATGGTCGAGGTGGAGGACATGGTGGTGAAATTTAAAATGACCAACCACAACGCCTATCCTGTCACTGGCATTACCGTCAGATTTTCATTTTTCGATATATCAGGTGTTGATTTGAAAGGCGCTCAAAAGATCACTTTTGATGATGTCATCGAGGCATCAGCTGAGATCAATTTCGAGGACGTTGTTGTCGGTGAATATCCTAGTGAGACCATTAGGGTGAAGGGCAAGGTGGTTTCTGTAGTAGCTGCGCAGTAAGGCTGCTTAGATACAGTGATCTTATCATGCTAAGCTTTGAGTGTTGCGCTGATAGGCCATTTATTCTAGACTCCAAAATACCTTAAATTATGAAGTCTAAGAATCAGAAGGCGAAATCCCAAGAGCGTAATGCGGAGCTCCCACCAAAAACAGAGGAAGGGCGGGTTGAGCGCTCAGAGCGCTTACGTAATCTCGACACGATGGGAATGCCTGCAGGACAACAAAAAAAGTCTACCCAGTCAGGTTTAGACGGTTTGCCTGGGGTGGATAATGATGCTTTGCCAGCGATACATGACGATAGGCTTGGGTCTAAGACCTTTGTTCCCAATGTCGCTTTAGAGCTTTACGAAATAGCAGCTCAGCAAGGTGACGCTCAAGCGCAATACAGCTTGGGGCTATGTTACCATTATGGCGAGGGTACTCTGAAAGACCCTTTCAGTGCTTTTAAATGGTTTGGTCAGGCTGCAGAGGGAGGCCACGCCGAGGCGCAATACAGCGTCGGTGTTTATCACCAGCAGGGTATAGGCACAGAGCAGAACTCTGAGAATGCCTTCAAGTGGTTTGAAAAAGCAGCTATTCAAAACCAAGCAAAAGCCCAACATGAACTGGGTGAATCTTTTTATCATGGTCGAGGAGTTGAAAAAAACCCTGCGATGGCAAAAAAGTGGATCAACAAGTCCTATGTGAACGGCAACAAGCGTGCCAGCGAATCATGGGATAATTATGAGTTGTGGAAGTATTGAGCGTAAAGCGCTAAGCTCAAGCCACGATAAGCGAGGATATTTCTGAGAGTCATTGCAGGCACAAAGAGCATGAAACGGGCATATCAATGCTCCATGAGAGCATCAAAAATTCAGGTAACGACTTGACACAGCTCGTAAATAATGCATTTTCCCCATCCCGCCGCGCCGGAAACGTGGTGGCAGTAACTTAAATTAATTATGAAACAAGATTTGCATCCTGAATATCACCCCGTCGCCTTCCAAGACATGACAACGGGCACGCGTTTTGTAACGCGTTCCACTGCTAAGTCCGCCAAGGTTGAGCAAATTGACGGTGTTGACCACTTTATCATCTCAATGGGCGTCACGTCCGATTCACACCCCTTCTTCACAGGCCAGAAACAGTTTGTGGACACCGCGGGACGCATCGACAAATTTCAAAAGCGCTTCGGCTCAGTACGCCGAGCAGGCAAGCCCAAGCTCAAGGCCTAATCAGGGTCAGCTTACCAGCATGGCCATCCGGAATATATCCGGACCTTTCAAGACTCCTTTCGCTTTATGCGTAAGGGGTTTTTTGTTTTCCGGGGTAAGCGGGTTGCTTTTGTTTCATTTGGGATTTGGCATTGGGTTAAAATCCGTTAGATTGAACCTATGAATTGTCGTGAGGCGCTGATAGCGCTTAATATGCTGCCCAAGATAGGGCCGGTGAGGGTGAGGCGCTTGATGGATCATTTTGGCAGTGCTGGTAAAATTTTGAGTCAAAGGCCAACCAGCTTGATGGCGGTGCACGGCGTTGGCGCAGAGACGGCAGAGATCATCAGCGATTGGGAAAACCGAATTGACTTGGCTGCGGAGATTGGCGAGGTCGAACGTCGCGGTTTGTCGGTCCTTACCCTGGAGGATCAAGAATATCCAGAGGCTCTCAAGCAGAGTTATGACCCGCCATTGGTGCTTTACGTCTGGGGATCAATCGAACAGGCCGATCGTCATGCATTGGCAATCGTCGGTTCCCGCAAAACATCACACTACGGGATTCAGACAGCTCGTCAGTTTGGGTTTCAATTGGCAACGAGCGGATTCACCATCATATCAGGTCTCGCTCGAGGCATTGATACTCATGCTCACGAGGGGGCGGTGGCAGCCAATGGTCGCACCATTGCCGTTATCGGATCAGGGCTTGGGCAGGTGTATCCACCGGAAAACATGGCGTTAGCTGAAAAAATTGCCTCAGGCTATGGCGCGGTAGTCTCTGAATTTTCATTGAATACTCCGCCGAGTAAAAAAACCTTCCCTATGCGCAATAGGATTGTAGCGGCATGGTCCCAGGCTGTGGTGGTTGTTGAGTGCCCAGAGTGGTCAGGAGCCCGTATCACTGCCAATATTGCGGGTGAGTTAGGACGGCCTATTTATGCCGTTCCTGGACAAATTGACCGCCCGTCTTCTGCTGGGTGTAACGCGCTCATCCGAGAGGGGGCGACACTGGTAACGGGGGGCCAAGATATTCTCGATGATCTTTCCATACTCCCTCTACAGAGCGAGGGGACTGCATCTGAGTCTGCAGAATCGGTGGTGCCATTATTTCCAGAGCTTGACGGTGTAGAGCGGGTCATTCATGATGCCCTTGGCGATGATGCCCTGAGAGTTGATGAAATTCTCACGGAAACCCGTCTGCCACTACCAGAAGTCAATGCCATGCTGCTGAAGCTTGAGATTCAAGGTCTTGTATGCCAGTTGCCGGGTGGTCGATTCGCCAGAAAATGAGCCCCGATTTGCTAAGAATCGGAAAAAATAAGCACGAAAAACAATCCGTATTGATAATATCTGTATAAATTGGCACGATGCTTGCTTGCCTTATTAACTACAAACCATAGATTACCAACCACTGACCATCATGAAAAAAATCGAAGCCATTATCAAACCCTTCAAGCTTGAAGAAGTAAAGGAGTCCCTCGCTGACGTAGGCGTTCAAGGAATGACAGTAACAGAAGTCAAGGGATTCGGACGCCAAAAAGGACACACCGAGATTTATCGCGGTAGTGAATACACGGTCGATTTTCTTCCTAAGGTGAAAATCGAAATCATCGTTGATGATGAGGATGCAGCCACTGTTGCAGAAGCCATCGTCAAAAGCGCCAACACCGGCAAGATCGGTGACGGTAAGGTGTTTATTTCACCTGTTGAATCTGCAATCCGCATCCGTACCGGCGAAACTGGTAACGATGCTGTTGCCGTCAACTAGCAGAGCAATCTGAACTATTTGTCACCCGTCCATTGTCATTGTGCCAATGGACGGGATCATGACCATTCAAATACCCCCATTAAAAACCACGTCCTCGACGTGGTTTTTTTGTGGGTGTGTTGCGTGTGACTAACTGTTGATCGGCTGCCGCTGCTCCATGCGGCCATCGACGGCCCTCTTTAGTAGCTCCCTTTGCTGTGGCGGAATCGGGTGGAGTGAGGCAACAACACCGCTGTTTTTTTGTTCAGAAAAATGCAGCACCAGCTTACCGTCTTTGACTTCGGCTTCAGCGATCTGTGTCCAGTAGATGACTTGCAGGTTTTTCTGGGCATTGAAAAAGGGGAAAATCTCTATGCCCAAAGGAGTCAGTATCAAATAGGCATGCTGACTGCAGCGCATTCCTAGACGGAAAAACCAAAACCCGATGAGGAGATCGGGGATGCCAAGCCACCACCAGTTTTGCAGGGGAGGGGCGTCCATGCCCCATTTTTGAGTCGATAAGATGAGAAGACCAATGCCTGCGGCGACCGTAAGCGCGGCAATGATGTAAAACAGGGGTGCCTGGCCGGCGCGAGTAAAGCGCAGCTCTTTTTCTGGCTCAGCAATTGATTTTGGACCAGAGGGCAGTAATGCACTGCGTATTTTTTCTCTGATCGAGCTGTCGTCATGAATCGTCACGGGTTCTTTTGTGTGTCGATATCAGCATTTGTTCAATAAGTAATCCTGTGTTATTGGACGAGAGCATTCACCAACCGTTACACTTTTGCCCTTCACCCTCCATAGCGATTACCGACCATCAGGAGATCAAGCGCCTGCGATTGAAAAGCTGGTGAAATCAATTGAGGCGAGCAATGGGCACCAAACGCTCTTAGGTGTCACGGGCTCGGGAAAGACGTTCACCATGGCTAATATCATTGAGCGCATTGGTAAGCCGACTTTGTTGATGAGTCATAATAAAACGCTTGCGGCTCAGTTGTATTCCGAGCTGAAGAATTTTTTTCCAGACAATGCGGTTGAGTACTTTGTCTCTTACTTTGATTACTATCAGCCAGAGGCCTATATTCCACGATCGGATACGTACATTGAAAAAGACAGCTCGGTTAACGATGAGATTGAGCGCCTACGCCTGAGCACGATGGGTTCCTTGATTACGCGCGAGGATGTCATCGTGGTGGCTTCGGTCTCATGCATCTATGGCCTAGGATCTCCTGAGGATTATCAAAACATGATGCTGCCGGTGAGAGCTGGTGATGAGCTGGACCGAGAAGAATTTCTTGCGGGTCTGGTGAGCTTGATGTTTGAGCGCAATGACATCGCTTTTTCCCGTGGTCAGTTCCGAGTTCGTGGCGACGTTGTTGAGGTGCACCCCGCCTACCTCGAGGATACTGCAATCCGGGTCGAGTTTTTTGGTGATGAGGTAGAACGCATTTCAGAGATTGATGCACTGACGGGTAATCGCATTGATATCCTAGACAGTCATACTTTTTTCCCAGCCAAGCAGTTTGTCACCGACAAGGATAAGTTAAACCAAGCGATCCATGACATTAAGAAAGAATGCGCGGAGCGTGTGAACTGGTTTGAGGAGAAGGGGAAACTTATCGAGGCTCAACGTATCCGTATGCGCACAGATTTTGATATTGAGATGATGCAGGAAATGGGTTTCTGCCAGGGCATTGAGAACTACTCACGGCACCTTACTGGGCGTGATCCAGGTGCCCGGCCCTATACCTTGCTGGACTTTTTCCCTGATGATTACCTACTACTGATGGATGAGAGCCATGTCAGCGTGCCACAAGTGGGGGGTATGTTCGAGGGGGATAAAAGCCGCAAGACCACATTGGTAGATCATGGATTCAGGCTTCCCAGTGCTCTTGATAACCGACCACTTAAGTTTGCCGAGTTCATGGAGGTGACGGGCCGGCGTGTTTATGTGTCAGCCACCCCTGGTCCTTTTGAGTTCATTAACTCCAGGCCTGATAATAAAAAATACATTCCGTGGAAACGGGGTGAGTTATCTGCGGCTCAGGCGCTCAAGAAAATCCGCAAACATATTCATACCAGTGGTGCTGATGAAGACATCGATGACTTTGATGTGCATGCAGCGGGAACGAATCTGGTGGTTGAGCAAATTATCCGTCCAACGGGCCTGCTGGATCCTATTCTTACGCTTAAACCGCTCAAAGGTCAGATTGATACAACGATCGATATGTGCCGTGCGCGTGTGGAGAAAAATGAGCGAATTCTCGTTACCACGCTGACGAAAAAAACAGCAGAAGATTTATCCGAATATCTTCAAGAGACAGGGTTAAGGGTGCGTTATATCCACTCAGATGTCGGGGCTATTGAACGCGTCGAAATTCTGCGCTCACTGCGTGCTGCAGAAATTGATGTGCTGGTGGGTATCAACTTGCTGCGTGAGGGACTGGATCTTCCAGAGGTGTCACTGGTTTGTATCCTTGATGCCGATAAAGAGGGTTTCTTGCGCAATGAAACCGCACTGATTCAAACGGCGGGCCGAGCTGCGCGTCACGTCGATGGTGAATGCGTCATTTTTTGTGACGTGGTTACGGATTCTATTCAGGCGCTGATCGATATCACCGAGTATCGCCGGGCTCGGCAATTGGAACACAACGAGAAACACGGCATCACTCCTCAGGGTGTGGTCCGGGCTGTTCAGGAGAGCCTGAGTCAACATCAGTCCAATAAGGAGACGGCAGACGAGCTGAACCAGGGGCTCGTAGCTAGCGACCAGGAGAGCTACAATGTGGTAAATGTGATCTCAGAGCTCGAGGAGGAAATGCGTGAAGCTGCCGCCAAGCTCGAGTTTGAACGAGCCGCTCACTTGCGGGACCAGATCAAGCAATTACAACAAGAGATAGAGAAATAGCCATCGATGTCATGGCCTGTGCGAATAATGACGTAAGGGCATTGACTAATCGCCGGCCAGCAGGAACTAATACCTTCACCTATGCGCCCAACATCAATTCAGATTCAGTCCGTCATGGATGCCTTTGGTAAGCAAGGCTGGCAGTTTGAGCCGCTTGAAGGCAAGGACGTCATCCGCACCGTTTTTGAAGCTTATCACACCTCAGTGCATCTCCATGCGCAGGCGTTTATTCAGATCAATGCTCTATCGATCGTAGGGGAGGCGCCGATGAGTGTGGAGGCAGAACATGAGCCCTTGATTCTCGAGCTGCTCGCACGAGCGAACAAGAAGCTCACGCTGGGGAGTTTGGAATATGACCTGGACCGGGAGCAATTAATGTTCCGCATCACGAATTTGTTTGAGCGTGATAAATTTGATGCCGATATCATCTCATCGATGGTGCACGCCGCTATTGCCGAGGTGGATCGCATTACCCCTTACGCAGCAGTTATTCAGCAGACTCCAGAGAGTTTGTTGGATGATCTATCCGTCGAGCGTTTGCTGTTACGCGATGATCTCATCCCGCCAGTGCCTGAGGATGATGACGGTTTTTCCTAAATGGGCCTAAGAGAGGCCTAGGAATCTTAAGGGTGGCCCAAGAGTTTTAAGGGCTTATGGGCTCAAGGGCTTAAAAAATGACAGCCCCGTCAACGCTGTCCGAAGACTTTGCTGACGGAGCTGTTCCCCCCCAAATGTCGCCCATTACTGAGCGATGTCTTCAAGATACAAAGTTTTTGCAAAAGCGCAACTAAAAAGTCACACTTTTTTGATATTTATCATATCTTCGTGTTTAATATCGATGAAATATCAATCTTAGACATGAAACTTTTTAGATATTCCCAGGAATTAAGCAATTCATTATACCAATGATCCCAGGATAAATC
>JAFMDE010000062.1 GCA_017857425.1 Akkermansiaceae bacterium | reverse complement strand
CATGCCCAAAAACGATGCTCTCTGGAAGGCTTCAAGCCTACTGGTCTCTGACACAAAAAATGCCGTTCTCTCAACGGCAGACAATGGTGGTCATCCTCACGCGACTTGGATGAACATCGTTGCGGACAACTCGATGGAAACGGTGATGTCAGTCACCGCCCCCAATACACAAAAGATCAAAAATCTTAGAGAAAACCCTTACGGTGAATGGATGATTGCATCGCCATCACTTGAATCGATGGTCTACCTGTCTGGAACAACCCGTGTCATTGAAGGTGATGCGGCCAAAAGCCATTGGGACTCCATGCCAAGTAAATCAAAAGCTTACTATCGGCACTATTGCGATGAGGATAACTATGAAAAGTTCTCAATCATTCTCACTCAGGTTGAAAAAGTTGTCTACTGCCGCCCCCCCGGATACCGTCAGACCGTTGTCTATGAGCTTAGCTCTTAGATTTTGCAACACACTGTGCTGTGGTGATCAAAGCAATCGTGAAGCCTAGCGCTCCATCTCTTTTCACTGGGATATTCAAGCTAGCCCTAGAGACCTTCGAGATTCGCTAACTCTTTGCCCTCATCTTCTTTTCTTTTGCTGTCCCAGTAATGACGGCCATATTTTGAAGTGAAGATGGTGATGAGTCCACCATCCTCCCTGATGGCGGTCAGTGCATTATTTTTGGTCACCCAACGTGCATCATCTAAACGCTTCCACTTATTGTCACCGCCATTGACTTTGAGGATGTAGGCAATCTCTTTGTCAGAGAATTTCGTATCCTTGCTGTAGCCAATCTGATGCACATTTCCATTCCAGAGTTTAGCATGAATCTGATAAATGTTCTTTTTAAACAGGCTGTATTTCACACCGTATTCTCCATCGCATTTTCTTTGAGCATTTCCATACCTGGCAACACACTCTGTATAATCCTCTCCAATTCTGGCAAAAGAAGTGAGCGGCATAAACGCAATCAGGAAAATAGCTAGGGCTTTCATAGGTGGTGATTCTTGCAGTTTGCAACCCCCACGCAAGCTGTTAATCGATGGTTGATATTAGTTAATATTATAGACTTTGCTGATTGTTCTTTTATCTAAAAGATCAGCTTAAACGAGGCAGGTTGAATGCATTATCGGGCAAGTTACTTGACGAATCAGCATCAAATCGCCATATACAAATTGCTTATTCCGATAGGCTTACCTGAACATCTCTACCCATAGCAACCATGACAAAATCATTTCTCCCGCTCAGCATTTTTATTTTAACCTGCACACACAGCCTCGCAGAGGCCCCCAACAAAACCCAAGGCGATGATTCGACAGAGTTAGCCAATGCCGTGGCCAATACGGCGGCCATCATCAACTCCATTCCTGACATCATTTTCTACAAGGATATTGATGGTGTTTATAGAGGCGGAAATCAGGCCTGGGCTGAGCTTCTCGGCAAGCCTTTGGACGAGCTTATAGGCAAAACAGATTTAGAGCTCTTTCCAGAAGATGTGGCTAAGTTTTTCCGCACCAAAGACCAGGAGATGCTCACCTCCAAAGCGACAAAACGTAACGAAGAGTGGGTAAGCAATGCAGATGGTGAAAATATACTACTCGATACGCTAAAAACACCATGGGTCGATCAGAATGGCAACACACTCGGAATACTCGGAATATGCCGAGACATCACACCTAAATCAGATAATGAGCGCGAAGTGCGTGCCGCAAACGATCAATTCTACGCGGCTCTTAATGCCATGTTTACAGGTGAATTAGCACCGATGAATGCCATCTGGTCTCACTCTGATGATATCAGTAACCAAGGGCCGTTTGGAGCGAGAATGGACGGTTGGGATGCAGTGGGTGCCCAATTCAAAAAAGAAGCTGCCATGAAACTTGGTGGCCGCATCACCTGCAAAAATCTCATCGTCCACGCAGGAAGAGATTTAGCATACACGGTGTGTGTTGAGCTCGGTGAGAATATGACCGCTGCTGGAAAACCCGTTGAGGTTAGTCACCGCGCTACCAATATTTTCCGCCGTGAAGAAGGTCAATGGCGTCTGATTCATCACCACACTGATTTATCACCTCAGCTTGATAACGTTGACAACAAGTGAAAGCTTGTCATCTAAACCCCATCACTAAGCGGACCTGAAACTACTTTTTCGCAAAAGCAAAAAGCCCCGCAACTGCAAAAAAAGCCCCGCAACTGCTTGAGTTACGGGGCTTCAAATTGGTTACGGGGGTAGGATTTGAACCTACGACCTTCAGGTTATGAGCCTGACGAGCTACCTGGCTGCTCCACCCCGCGATTATGAAATGATCACACCAAGTGGTGTGCGGGGGAAACTACGGGCAGTCATAGGCCAATGCAAGTAGAATGTTGCTTATTTTCGGCTGCTGCTTAGGATGACAATTCTTGGGCTTTGCATGTTTTTTCATGTGGAGTTTTTAGGCGCTTGGGTTAGTTATTAGACATGCCCGTTTTTTTGGCAGCCACGGAATCTGTTCCGGCGTTTTTCATCTTATTATCACTGATCCTCGGCTCTGTGGTATTTATATCGCTGCTGTTCACAAGGCTCCGGCAGTCTCTGCTTGTTGGTTATTTCCTCTGCGGCCTTGCTCTATCCAACAGTGGTTTACTTGGTTGGGCGGGTGCTGATTCGGGAGAGCTCATCCATGCCTTATCTGAAATTGGCGTGATCTTATTACTCTTCACCTTGGGTATCGAGTTCTCCGCCAGTGAAATCAAAAACCTAAAGCGCCCTGCCCTCATCGGTGGTAGCATTCAAGTTTCGTTGAGTGCTCTAGTCGCGACCTTAGCTGCCTATTATTGGGGCTTAGATCTGAACCAAGCTATTGTTGCTGGCTTTGCATTCGCTCTTTCATCAACTGCCGTGTCGATGAAATGTTTCCAAGATATGGGGGCGCCTGATAGCCCGCCTGGTCGTGTGGCACTTGGCATAGCACTCTTTCAAGACCTCGCCGTCATCTTCTTTATCGTCCTCCTGCCGGTCTTGTTGGATGAGGATGAAGGTGGTGCTGGAGCCCTTATCTTTGCATTGAGCAAGGCCACTATTTTCTGTATCGCGATGATCACGCTAAGCCGATATGGAGTGCCTCAACTACTCGCCGCAGTCGCCAACACACGTAGCCGCGAGCTCTTTACCGTAGCCGTTGTTGGCCTCTGTGTTGTCGTTGCCGTTATCGCGGGCTTGCTGGGCTTGAGCCCCGCACTGGGAGCGTTTGTCGCTGGCGTTGTTGTAAGTAACTCCATTTACAGTCATCGAATCCTAGCTGATGTGCTGCCATTCAAAGACTTACTACTCACCCTCTTTTTTGTCTCTATTGGCCTACTTATCGATCTCCAAACTCTGTCAGAATATTGGGCTCTCATATTAATAGGCACAATTGCCACCATCGTGGCCAAAGGCATCACGGCAGCCATCGCCGCTAAAGTTTCAGGATTAAGAAGCGGTGACTGGCTACTCACTGCCGCCGCCCTTTCAAGCACCGGAGAATTCTCTATCGTGCTCTTGAATAGAGCTGCGGAACTCAATGCGATCGACCCTGTCATTGAACAAATCCTCCTTGCATGCACAGCTATCACCATGGGTCTTGTTCCATCACTGATGAAATTTTCCCAACCCATGGCTAAAAAACTTCACAAGATGGGACTTCAGAGCAATTCAATGAAGTCACGTCATGATCTCGGCATGCCGGGCAAAATCGATCACATTAAAGATCATGTCATTATATGTGGTTATGGACCGGTCGGGCAAAAATTACACGCCTCACTACGCCGAAATAATATCCGCTCTGTCATCATCGAAAATAATGATCAGACGGTGAAAAAGTTACTCAAATCAGGCACCAAGTGCCTATTTGCAGATGCCAGACACAGAATTACCTGGGAACTTGCTCATATCCAAAGGGCGCGTGCTGTAGCCTTCACCTTCCCTCTCAAGGACGTTGTGATTTCCGCACTTCCCATTGTGCGGGAGATTTGCCCGAGCATTGTCGTTATTGCCAGGGCAAAATTCAGCAGTGATGCCATTGAGCTACAACGAGCTGGAGTTAACCATATCCTGCTTGATGAGGAAGAGTGCGGCAAGGCCGTGGTCAATACGGTAATGCGCTGCTTCAGCACAGAGGAAGACGAGACGTCCACCTAGACACGTTAGGCTCCGAACTAGCATTAGTCCGATGAGCCTTTATTAGAATCCGTTTTAGGCGCAGAATCCTTCTCTTTTGATTGTCCCTTCTTATAGGATTCACTGCGGTAATCAGTCTGATAAAAGCCCGAGCCTTTAAAAATGACACCTGCTCCAGTACCCAGCAAACGCTTAATCTTACCAGAGCAGTTTTCCTGCGGGCAATCCTCTAATTTGGGGTCACTCATTTTCTGAAAAACCTCGAAAATGTGACCACATTCTTTGCACTGGTAATCGTAATTTGGCATAAGATAAGTTGGTTCGTCTTGCAGAAAGCAGGATATACGCGCTGATTAACCATTGAATACTGGTTGCGCAAGCAAGAAACACATTGCGATAGTTCGATGGCAACTCTTTACACACATTTCAGCAGCCAATCTTTTCAAGAATCCAGCACCTTATCTCGTGCATGATCACACCTTGACCTAATCGAATTCTTGCGTTACTGGTGGGTAGTCCATTTTCCTTTAATTTAACTGATAATTCAAATTCATGAAATATCTACCTTTATTACACTTCCCCATTCTTAGCTTAGTGACTGTATTGCTCTGTCAATGCAGCCCCTACCAATCGGCCATGAGCCCTTTGGTGGGTAAAAATCAGTATCTCTCTGGATATAGACCCCAAAACGGACTGCCTGTTTCCGAGGGAACGCCCACCTACCAACCCAAAGGTTATTGGGATGGTGATGGTGTTCTAGGAGCTGCCAAAATCCGTATCGTGCGCGCTGAACAAAAAGCCTATTTTTACAAGGGTGATGTACTCGTTGGCATGGCGCCCATCTCGTCCGGTGACGACAAGCATTCGACCCCAGCAGGCACTTTTAGGGTCACCGAAAAAGACATCGACCATGAGTCATCCTGTTATGGCATCATCAAAAACAAAATCACCGACGAAGTGGTCAACAACAACGCCGACTTCCGTATTGATAAGCCCGGACCAAACGAGGTTGCCATACATGCACCGATGCCCAACTTCATGCGCTTCAATCACGGAATAGGAATGCACACCGGCTTCCTGCCAGGATATGCCGCCTCTCATGGCTGTGTGCGCATGCCCGAACAGATGGCCAGTAAGTTCTATGAAAACGCGGAAATAGGCACCCCTGTCATCGTTGAGTAACACTTTAAACGCACCTGTAACACTCGCACCACAACCACTCCTTATGGCTAACTCTCTTGTTCTTACTATCTGCGCCCATGACCGTCCGGGTGTTATGAAGCTTATTTCCAGTGCCATTGCGCAATGTGATGGCAACTGGCTGGAGAGCCGGATGGCCAGACTTGGCGGTCAGTTTGCAGGTATTGTCCGAGTAGAATGTAGCGAAGAAAAACTATCTCAACTCAGAGAGAATCTCAAAGCTCTGTCCGAGGACGGCATCTCCGTTCAGATTCACGATCAAGGCGATTTATCTGACTACCCCTACACCCGCTGCTTGCGACTTGATATCTTTGGCAATGACCGCCCTGGAATCGTTAGCCAACTGACCGAAGCCATTTCTAGCGCTGGCGCCAATATCGAAGAGCTTAACACCTCGATAGAAAGTGCGCCAATGTCCGGGCACCCCATCTTTCACGCCTCAGGAACCGTATGCGTGCCTGACAGCACCAATGAGCAGGAACTCATCGCAGCAGTTGAAGATCTCAGTGATGACCTCAACGTTGAAATAGGTGGAGTCGCCTAGCGTCCTCTTGCTCTCTTTCCAGTCATTTGCAGGCACCTTGATTAAGGCCGCGTTTGGCATTGGCCCCATAACATAAAAAACTCCGGCCACCATTCGGTAACCGGAGTTTGAATTTTATAGGTAGTAGGTCTACATCATGCCACCCATGCCACCCATGCCACCCATGCCATGGTCATGACCGCCGGCAGCATCTTCTTCCTTCTCAGGAATATCTGTGATAACACACTCGGTGGTGAGCAGCAGTCCAGAGATGGATGCTGCATTCTGGAGTGCAGTACGGGTAACCTTGGTAGGATCAACGACACCATCCTTAATTAGATCAGTGTATTTACCAGTAGCAACATTATAACCTTCGTTGCCTGAGGCCTTCTTGACGTGCTCAACAATGAGCGCACCTTCGAGACCTGCGTTAGCAGCGAGCTGGCGAAGTGGAGCTTCCACAGCGCGGGCTACGATACCAGCACCTGTCTCTTCGTCACCGACGAGGCCAAGGTTAGTGATATTAGCCTGAGCGCGAATAAGAGCAGTTCCACCTCCGGGAACGATGCCTTCTTCGACAGCTGCACGAGTAGCGTGAAGGGCATCCTCAACGCGAGCTTTCTTCTCCTTCATTTCTGTCTCAGTAGCAGCACCAACGTTGATGACGGCTACTCCACCAGCAAGCTTAGCAAGACGCTCTTGGAGCTTCTCACGATCGTAATCAGATGATGTGTCCTCGATCTGCTTACGGATCTGGCTTACACGTCCAGTAATGGCTTCGCTACCACCTTCGCCCTCCACAATTGTGGTAGCATCTTTAGTGATGGTAATACGCTTAGCAGAACCAAGATCTTCGAGCTCTACATTCTCAAGCTTGATGCCGAGATCCTCGGTAATCACCTTACCACCTGTGAGGACGGCGATGTCTTCGAGCATAGCCTTGCGGCGGTCACCAAATCCAGGTGCCTTGACAGCGGCTACGTTAAGAGTTCCGCGGAGTTTGTTAACGACGAGGGCCGCGAGGGCTTCACCGTCAACATCTTCAGCAATGATCAGAAGTGGCTTACCTGTCTTGGCTGCCTTTTCGAGAAGTGGTAAAAGGTCCTTCAATGAGCTAATCTTTTTCTCATTGATGAGAATAAGTGCATCATCCAAAGATACCTCCATCGCCTCGGCGTCAGTGACGAAGTAAGGGCTAAGATAGCCTTTGTCGAATTGCATACCCTCAACAACGTCGAGTGTAGTTTCAATTCCCTTAGCTTCTTCAACGGTAATGGTTCCGTCTTTGCCTACCTTGTCCATAGCCTCAGCAATGATATTTCCAATTTCTGTGTCCCAGTTAGCGGAAACAGTGGCAACCTGAGCAATTTCAGATGTGTCGGAAACTTCTTTGGACATCGCATGAAGCTCTGCAACAATAGCTTCAGATGCTTTCATGATACCGCGCTGAAGTGAGATTGGGTTAGCTCCAGCAGTTACGTTACGTAGACCTTCTTTGTAGATAGCTTCTGCAAGAACAGTAGCCGTTGTTGTTCCATCACCAGCAATATCTGATGTTTTACTGGAAACTTCGCGGATAAGTTGAGCACCCATATTTTCATAGGGATCTTCAAGTTCGATCTCCTTAGCAACAGAGACACCATCCTTGGTGATTGTTGGGGAACCGAATTTTTTGTCGAGAATGACGTTACGGCCTGAGGGCCCGAGTGTTGCCTTAACGGCAGCGGCAAGCTTCTCTACACCGCGCAAGAGTGCGTGTCGGGCTGCTTCGTCGAATTTTAGTTGTTTAGCCATGTTATTTTATTAAGTTGTAATAGTTGTTTGATGAATTGTTGTTAGCTCACAATACCGAGGATATCAGACTCAGACACGATCAGTAAATCCTGGCCGTCGACTTTGACATCAGTTCCTCCATACTTGGAAATGAGGACGGTGTCCCCTGCTTTGACAGCGAACTCGATGGCTTTGCCATCTTCGTCTTTACCTCCGGTTCCGAGAGAGACGACTTCTGCCTCCTGTGGTTTTTCTTTTGCTGTATCTGGTAGGACAATTCCTCCAGCACTTAGTTCTTCGGCTTCAAGTCGCTTCACGAGGACGCGCTGTCCGATAGGTGTTATGGTAGCCATAGTTTTGTTAGTTCGTTTTAGTTTGTTTTTTTATTTCAAGAAAAAGATCTAACTGGCCGAAACAGCCAGCTAGATCTGAGAATGTTAATGGATTAGTCCTCGACGACTTCGGCGTCTACCACTTTGCCTTTGGCTTTTTTGGGCTCTGAAGATTCAGGCTTATCTGATCCGCCATCCATGTCTGGCATAGGGGCGCCCTCAGCATCTGCTGCAGCACCGGCAGCCTGCGCTGCTTGGGCGAGTTCTTGAAGAGATGCCTCAAGCTCGCTGGAAGCTGATTTAATACCATCAAGGTCATCAGCTTTGAGAGCTTCTTTTACGGCTTCAATCTTGGCTTCGATACCAGACTTGAGTTCAGCGGGTAGTTGCTCTCCGAGTTCGCCAAGCTGTTTTTCAACTTGGTGGACAAGGATCTCCGCGTTGTTTTTCACTTCAACAGCTTCGGCACGCTTCTTATCCTCATCGGCATGAGTTTCAGCATCACGCTTCGCTTTTTCAATTTCTTCGTCAGAAAGCCCACTCGATCCCTCAATTGAGATCTTCTGTTCCTTGCCGGAATTTTTATCCTTAGCTGAAACATGCAGGATGCCATTGGCATCAATGTCAAAAGTAACTTCAATCTGAGGCGTTCCTCGTGGCGCAGCATCGATTCCATCCAGGCGGAAATTGCCAAGCAGCTTGTTATCATCAAACATCTTACGTTCACCTTGGCAGATACGAATATCTACTGCTGGCTGATTGTCTGCAGCCGTTGAAAAGATTTGCGACTTCTTAGCTGGCACCGTTGTATTACGCTCAATGATTGGAGTTGCGATACTGCCCATTGTCTCAATAGAGAGACTTAGAGGCGTTACATCGAGAAGCAGCACATCAGATACGTCACCCTGGAGCACCCCGCCTTGGATAGAAGCCCCGATAGCGACTACCTCATCTGGGTTAACTCCCTTGTGTGGTTCTTTACCGGCAAGTTCTGCTGCGATCTCTTGAACCTTGGGCATACGAGTCATACCTCCGACAAGAACAAGCTCGTCGATATCACTGGCATTGACTCCAGCCTCTTTCAAGCAATCCAATACAGGCTTCTTGGTGCGGTCAAAGAGCTTGTCTGTAATCTCCTCTAACTTAGAACGGCTAATCGTGGTCTGAATGTGTTTCGGCCCATTTTGATCGGCGGTGATGAAAGGCAAATTAATGTCGTAACTTTGAGAAGAGCTCAGTGCGATCTTGGCTTTTTCTGCCTCTTCACGAATTCGCTGAAGAGCATCAGGCTGACCTGAGAGATCAACACCCTCGCTAGATTTAAACTCACCGACAATCCATTTAATGATAGCGTTGTCCCAGTCGTCACCACCGAGCATGGTATCACCATCTGTTGCCAAAACTTCAAATACACCATCCCCGATTTCCAAGACGGAAATATCAAAGGTTCCGCCTCCGAGGTCATAAACGGCTATTTGCTCGTCAGATTTTTTATCCAAACCATAGGCCAATGAGGCGGCAGTAGGCTCGTTAATGATGCGGCGCACTTTAAGCCCAGCAATTTCACCTGCTGCTTTTGTTGCGTTACGCTGAGAGTCATTAAAGTAAGCGGGCACTGTGATAACCGCTTCGGTGATTGTTTCACCCAGCTTAGCTTCAGCATCGCTTTTGAGCTTACCCAAGATCATCGCTGAGATTTCCTGCGGTGAGTAGGTCTTCTTCTCGCCACCTACTTCTACCTCGATATGAGCATCACCATTGTCTGCCTCTACAACACTGTATGGTAATTTCTTATCATCATCGTTAAGCTCAGCATACTTACGGCCGACAAGGCGCTTCGCTGAGAAAATGGTATTTTTGGGGTTAGTAACGGCTTGGCGCTTGGCCGCCTGGCCGACAAGACGTTCACCGCTCTTAGTGAATGCAACAATAGAGGGTGTGGTGCGCGCTCCTTCAGAGTTTTCCAGCACCTGAGGCTCACCGCCTTCCATGATAGCCATGCAAGAGTTGGTGGTTCCGAGGTCAATTCCTAGTATTTTAGACATAATAATTAGATGGTTTGATGTTTTGGTTTGCTTTGTTTCAGCACGTAGATCGTTTTTTCATTCGGTAAGCTTTAGATCGTGACCTATGTCGCTCCCGTTGTAATTTGTTAACCATCTACTTGCAGATTATATGCCAACAAGGCCTTCTAAATACTCATCCCACTTATAATCATGATGTTACAAGAAACACTCGTCATGAGAGACCTATTGCGCATGTCACGGAAGCGACAAAATGTCACAGCAATTTAGCTGCTAAGCTAGACAAAATGACCCAGTGGGACAAAGGCGCCCCGCTATGATCAAAGCCATATCGATGCCCACTGCATAAAAAATGGCCACGTATCAACGTGACCATGAGTGACAGCAGATGCAAACTACTGTCGATAATTATACAGCTAGAAAAAATTACAGTGCAAGATTACTTAGCGCTATCGGATACTACCGGAGCTGGGGCCCCACTATAAGCAGGAATATCATTGAATGCAGGCAGTGGACGCAACTTAGGAGCACGTTCCTCACCGGTGCAACAGCCGCATGAAGAAAGAGCAAAGACGCTAAATGCGGCGATAGGTAAGATCGTTAGT
>JAFMDE010000061.1 GCA_017857425.1 Akkermansiaceae bacterium | reverse complement strand
AGGCGTTTGCGCAGCTCGGGCCATTGTTCCTGGATCACGATGAAGCCGATGCAGTTGGAGCTGCCACAGCGGCATGGGTGATCCTCGTAACACTCAATGTCAAAGCCGTAGTCAAAGGTGAGCTCTTCGCCTTTTTTGATCTCGCGTAGGGAATAGATATAGACGCGGCGCCCGATGATCCAGGCTTCACAATTAGGATCACAGGAGTGATTGATCAGGCGTGCTGTGTTCCACGGCACATTGCCATCGATATCCCACTCGTCATCCAAGGTGAAAATATAAACGGCGGCATCACCGTGTTCTTCATGCTTTGCATACTGGTCCCAGGCACGGTCTTCACTGATCGTCTTATCAACAGGCTCACCGACATACTCGATCACTTCGGTTTCCTTTGGGATGTCCTGAGTTGCATAAACTCCCCTGCCATGGATTTCAGAGCCACGCACCGCACACCAATCACTTTGGGCGCGCTCGTAGAGTTTTTTGAATTTGCGGACCAGCTTGGCTTCCCGCTCGAGCTTTTTATGTTTCGACATGATAGAAAGGTGGGTGATGAAATGTAGTTACTTGATCTCGCGGGCACTTGACTCCGGCAGGCCCAGCTCATTTTTATCCATGGGCAGTGATGGGAACAGGCTGCGCAAATCCTGGATCGTCGGCTTCATGCCTGTGAGAAAGTACCATTGGCCGGAGCCTTTCTCGGTAATGGCTATCGTGTAGCTGTTCTCTTCGAGCGTTCTCATTCTACCTCCTTGCTGTGGATCAGGGATCTTGATTTGTGTGGTAAATGGCACCACCGCTAGCCAGTGGCTGACGATGGTCTGATCGCCTCGATCATCACGCGTCACCTGACCGGTGATGGGATCGACTTGCTTCGCCCTCCAGACATCAAAAAACGCAGTCGGCTTAGCCGCTTGGTAGCTGGTCACGATAAGCCCCATCTTGACTCGCTGCTGATCACCGGATGCTAGCTGCGCTTCAAGCTCCTCCATGCTGCCGACGCGCTTTGCCAATCGTCTTTTCCAACGTGGATACATGCGCTCTTGGCTGTATGTAAAGTTTCCCTTCATCAGCTCGATACCAAGCTTCTGCACGGCAGCCTGAGCTTGCTCCGCAATCGCGGGGTCAACAACGATGCGCTGCGCATCAACTCGCAGTGTGCACATCACCATGACGGCTATGATTGTGTGGACATATAAATTCATCTTACCCTGCTGGGTATATATTACCCTGCTGCGCCTATACATTCCCGCTCGAGGGACGAAAGTCAAGCCATGGCGCAAGCACTGTGACGAGAGCTACTGTAAGAGCTGTAACCATCGCCCGTCAACAGATCCTAAAGAATGGCCAGTGGACATAGTTAATATCTCTTATCTAAATTTCTAAAAAACTTGGAAAATCGTCTTTGCAAAATCAGTAAGATTACGCCTATGCTCTCGCTATGGCAAAAAAGGCATTAGGTAAGGGACTGGGAGCACTGATCAAACAGCAGGCAAATGGTGATCTGAATCCCTCAAAAAAAGATGCCCCGCCAGCCGACTCTCACGTTCCGATTGATACGGTTGTGCCCAGCCCGCTCCAGCCTCGCAAGCACTTTGTCCAAGGCCAGCTTGACGAGCTCAAGGATTCCATCAGCCAGCACGGAATTATTCAGCCGCTCATCGTTCGTAAAGTAAATGGCAAGATGGAGCTCATCGCCGGAGAACGCCGTTGGCGTGCTTCCAAGGCTCTCGGCCTAACGGAGGTGCCCATCGTCATACGTGAGGCCAGCGATCAGGATGTATTGGAGATGGCTCTGATTGAAAACATTCAGCGCAAGGACCTCAACCCTATTGAAGAAGCCCAAGGTTATGTTCAGCTAGCAAAAGAGTTTGGCATCAAACAAGATATCATCGCCAAACGTGTTGGTAAATCTCGAGCGACAGTCGCCAATGCCATGCGCTTGATGGAGCTTGATCCTGAAGTCAGGGATCACGTTGCACAAACACGCCTCAGTGTAGGTCACGCCAAGGCCATCTTATCAATCAAGGATGCCGCTTCACAGCGTCTTGCCGCAGATCAAATTCTCAAAAAGTCCCTTACCGTTCGCGCTGCCGAGAGACTCGCCAAATCGATCCTTTCTCCTCCAAAGAAGTCATCAGGCAAAGGCTCAAGTGAGGAAGCCAATGCCGTCATCAACCAAATTCAAGATGCTTTGAGAGCGCGCTTTGCCACGGAGGTGCAGATGAAGCACAGCTCGAAAAAAGGAAAAATCGAGCTGACCTACTACGGTAATGATGACCTACAGCGCATACTCGACCTGTTAGGGATTCAGTTATAGCTCACCGATCGATCACCCCCGCCCCGCTCTTGCACGTGAAGTTAAAAAGCCCGCTTTTGCTCACCTTGCTTGCAGCCATCATTGGCGGCTTCCTGATTCTCAAGCAGATCAACGATGCCACCGATCGCCATGGGCGCGCAGCTTATGCCCACACCGAGGCCCTGCTCGCCTGTGGACCTCGGCCTGCGGATTCCGAGGGGCTCAAAAAAGCCCAGCAATACATCTCTACAGAGCTCGCCAAGCATGGCTGGAGCACGATGAGCCAGTCACTGGTGCGGGACACCCCGCTTGGCAAAAAAACCTTTGTCAATCTGATCGCACGCTTTCAAACCGAGAAGCTTGAAAATCTCGAGGATCTCAAGGCCATCAATACCAAGGGCATTCTCGGCGCTCACCTTGACTCCAAAATGATCCCCGGAATCCCCGACTTCCTGGGTGCTGATGATGCCGCCTCTGCATGCGCGCTCATCATCGAGCTGGCTGCAGAACTTGGCAAGAATCACCCCGAACTTGCCAAACAACTTGAGATTGTATTCTTTGATGGCGAAGAAGCCTTTGGTGAAAACATCACACCTACGGATGGTCTTTACGGCAGCAGGGCCTACGCATTTACCCTCTACGAGCGTAAGCCGAAACCTCAATTCGGCATCGTGCTCGATATGATCGGCCATCAGGATTTGAAAATTGCGGTGCCAGCAGACACAGACCGCAAGCTCTATCAAAGCCTGCTCAATGCTGCGCAAGCGAAAGGCTACGAGAAGCACTACGGCATGGCGAAGGGTTCCATCATTGATGATCACCTTTACCTCAACAAGGCAGGTGTGCCCACCATCGACATCATCGGAGCAGACTTTAATCACACTCACTGGTGGCATCAATCTGGAGACGATCTTGATCTCATCTCTGCAGAGAGCCTGACGATATCATACCACACCACCATGGGCATGCTCATTGAGCTGCTCGGCAGGTAGCGGGCGAGTAACGTGAGCTTAAAGCTCCTCAGCTGTTCAGCTGTTCAGGCCAAAAGCGCAGTGCGCCAGCTTTCATCGAGCTTCGTTGCATTTCCTGCGCTATCCACTCTCACGGTTTTCATTTCACCTCGTGCTACATCGGTGCCATCGCAGCTGATGGTAAACGACCAACGTATCGAGCTGTTGCCTAATTGATCGGGAGAAATAGTGACACTCAGCGTATCACCCGCCTTGACTGGTGCTGTGTAGTCACACGAAACCTGCACACGTGGCCAGCCTCCATCACCCAACAAGGGAATGCCCAGACTCGTTAACAAATCATGCTCAGCCTCCTCGGCGTAACAAAGCATGCGGGAAAAATGCACCACCCCCGCCGCATCGGTATCTGCGAAATGCACGCGGCGCTGGTAGACGTGTTCCATTAGTCAAGCTCGCGCACCAATACGGATGCGTTGTGACCTCCAAAGCCAAATGAGTTACTCAAGGCACTCTTGACCTCAACTTCGCGCGCTACATTAGGTGTGTAATCGAGATCACATTCAGGATCTTGATTCTCTAGGTTGATGGTTGGAGGAATGATGTTTTCCTTCATCGCCATGATGCAAGCGGCTAATTCTACACCACCGGCGGCACCCAAAAGGTGACCAGTCATGGATTTCGTAGAACTGACAATGAGTCCGTCGTTGGCATGATTACCAAAGCTCTTTTTAATCGCCTTTGTTTCACAAATATCCCCCATCGGTGTTGAGGTTCCGTGGGCGTTCACGTAGGTCACTTCTTCAGGATTCATTTTGGCGTGGCTGAGAGCCATGTCCATACAGCGTGCCGCACCGAGGCCTTCAGGATGTGGTGATGTCATGTGGTAAGCATCACCACTGACACCGTAACCAGCCAGCTCTGCATAAATGGTAGCACCGCGCTTTTTGGCGTGCTCATATTCCTCGATCACCATCACCCCAGCACCCTCACCCATGACAAATCCGTCACGACCGGTGTCAAATGGACGCGAAGCGCGCTCAGGCTCATCGTTACGTGTGCTGAGTGCTTTCATATTACTGAAGCCAGCCAGACCCATCGGTAAAATCGTCGCTTCAGCACCACCACAAACAAAGGCATCTGCATCACCAAACTTAATCATCCTCCATGCCTCACCAATGTTATGATTAGATGTAGCACAGGCAGTAACGATGACCATGTTAGGACCACCAAAACCATACTCCATTGAGAGAATACCACTGCCAATATTAGAGATCATCATCGGGATGACAAAAGGTGAAACACGCGACGCCCCACGGTTCAGTAATTTTGTGTGCTCGGCCTCAAGTGTTCCGAGTCCACCGATACCACTACCGACCATCACTCCGACACGCTCACGATTGACACCCTCGTCATCAATTCCAGAATCGTTGATCGCCATCTTAGACGCCGCGATTGCAAACTGAGCGTAACGGTCACAGCGCCGAGCATCTTTAGGGTTGTTGAACCATGGCCCAGCTTCGAAGCCTTTAACCTCTCCCGCTATCTTACAAGGATACGGCTCAGGATCGGTCAGCGTGACTGGTCCGATACCGCTTTTGCCGGCTTTGAGGCCATCCCATGTACTTTGTAAATCATTCCCCAGTGGGCTAAGAACTCCGATACCGGTGATAACAACTCTGCGATCGTTCATATATTTGTGATGTGTATTAGCAGCCGTGATAGGCCTTATTGACGTGTCAAAAAGCCGCAACGGCCGCGCTATTATTGTATATATCTCTTAGAGTGCAAGCACTGATAATGAAGCCCCATCAGCCGAGACGTCGAGAATCACCCCGATCATTTGCCCGTCCACACTCGGGGCATTGGGGGGCACGCTCCTTGGTTTGATCTTTGTAAACATGACCACATACTCTGCATGTTACGATCTCCCTCTTGCGAAGGCGAACCCTAGCTCGTCTATTGAGAGTCGCCAAAAAAACAACGATGCCTATGCCCAGAAGCGGAACGCCTAAAAGCCAGAGGGATAATTCTTCCAAGGTAAGCTCAATCATTGACTCAGCGCCTCAATTTGAAGTTCCAATTGCCCCACAACCATCCCATCGCCTCCAGCTTCAGCTCCAGCTTCACCTCCATCTTGGCCATCATCGCTAAAGCGCTGCGCACGCAGCCAGGCCGCTAAGTTTTTTTGTCTATCTGTAATCTGCAAAGTATCGATGGTGCCACCAGGCAATGGCGTGCAGTTACTGACAAACCCAGCCGAATCCAATGCCACTTGGAAACGAAATATTTGCCCGTAGCCCTCCTCAACGACTAATTTATTGGGCAATTCCAACTGATCTCCAGAGATGCGAGATTTCAGCTCATTGCTCGCCAAGACCCTTACCCGAATGACCGGCTTCTCGCCTGCCACAAAACGATCTCTCGCCTCTGACTCCCGCCACTGGTCAGGCATGACATTAAAAAGGTCACTGCCCGACTCCGTGATAGAGACCAAGCCATGAGTCCGATCCATCGTAGGCAAGGGCTCCAGCTTCATTTCATAAGCCCATAGCGCACCCTCAAGCTCGCTTCTTGTTGTCGAAATTCTAGCAGTCACTTCCTCATCCATAGCGGGGTCCCACCTGGAAGGAAACGGCGAGCGCTCTTCAACTTGTAGTAGCAGCTCGCTCACCACGGGGTCATCTGGGCTAAGCACCACCACCACCCCTTCCCTCTTGGACTGCAGCGGTGATCGAATCGTTTCAACCTTGACGGCGTAAACCGAAAAAGCAAACAGCCCACAGGCCAAGATCATCGCGACGAATTTACCCGAGTGGTGTTTTCTGAAACCACGCCAGTGGAAGATAAGCCCAGCATCCTGATCTCGCTTGTGCTTTTTCTTACGGATAAAATACATATTCCTTTTACTTGGCTTACTGCAACCTGATTTCAATCACAACAAAGATCACCTGCCTTGCCCCATAGGCTTGCCTACCAATCCACATTTTAGACCAAGTTTAATCACCCGATTGATCACCTCTTTTTCCGTCCCGCTAGGCACGGAAACATCCGATCTGATAATCACCGATGTGATGGCATCACCACCTTCTTCCGATCGCAGTTGATTGATTTCATCTTCAAGGCGAGCCATTGATATGAGGTTCTTATTGACCCAGAGTGGCACAGCCTCGTCAGCTGACGCTGCACCTAGAGTAACCACGATTGGGTTTTCCATCTGCTCATAGCGCCACGGAGACTCATGCACCTGCACATCGATGCCTGTCTGCTGAACGAACGAAGGCCCTAACAAGGGAAACATCAGAATAAGGGCTATGATATCAAGCCCTGGAAGCATGTGGAGAAATCCGGGTTTCGCCGGCAATGTCATCTCGAGCTTCATTGATCGCTCTTCTTTTTCTTCTTCTTGGAAATCTCCTTCGCCTCCTCGCTAAACGAGACAATCTCAGCCTGTTCACGGGCATCGCAAATGATGTTCACCATCTCAACACCGGTTCGCTCGATGCGATGAACCATGCGCTTCACTCGCCCATAAAAGAACAGATAAAATAGATAAACGGGGATAGCGATGGAGAGACCGAGCGCGGTGGTTAAGAGACTTTCATAAACCCCGCCAGACATTTCTGCGGCAGAGGCAAAGCCCTTTTCTTTGTTCATCTCCATGAACGTCTTAGTCAGACCGCTAACCGTGCCTAGCATGCCTACCAGTGGGGCGATAAGGGCAATGCCGTAGAGTGCTCTTAGATTGCGTTCCATCCGAGGCACCTCAAGCTGCCCCGCCTCCTTGGCCACATCACGCAAGTCACGCCGAGGCAAATTCTTACGCATCAAGATAGCATGTGCTACCCGTGCAGTCGGGCCAGGTGCTCTTGCCGCCTCGTGCAGAGCCTCGGCAAAGGCGCCTTTGCGGACATGATTTGCCAAGCCCAGCAACAAGTCGCCGACACTTATTTTGACACGCTGAAAAAAGAATATTCGTTCAAAAATCAATAAGAGACTGACAAACGCCAGCAGCGCTAACGCATAAGCAAAAGGTCCTCCTTGTCCAATAAACTGTAACATTGCAAAGAAACTTACTATGTCTCGGCCAGAAATCCAATTTCCAATTTCTAATTTTCAATCAGCGGAATACAAGCCTCCTGCCCCACAGATTCGAGAGCCTTTATGAAAGCTTTTATCGGAGCCTCAGCAGTCGACTAAAACGGCCAAATAATCGGGATCAGCCAGCATGCAATCACCCCGATGATAAAGTTGAGCGGCAGGCCAAAATAAACAAAGTCCTTATAGTTGTAGCCCCCTGGCCCGTAAACTAGCAGATTAGTCTGATAGCCCATCGGCGTTGCCATCGCCGTGGACGCAGCAAAGGCCACCGCCATGATGAAGGGTTTGCCATCCACTCCCAACTGCGTTGCGAGCAAAATACCTAGCGGCGTGCACAAAACGGCTGCGGGCTTGTTGAGTATCAGCAAACTTAATGCGGCCGTGATAAAATAGAAAATCCACAGTGTCACATTCGGCCCCAGCTGCCCCACCGTGCCCACTAATCCTTCCGCTGCGATATCGAGAGCCCCCGTCTTACCCATCGCATTACCTAGCGCAATCATGCCGGCAATGAGAATAAGCACCGGCCAATCAATCGACCGATAGGCATCACGAGGCGTCAGCACCTTCATCATTACCAGCAGTGCCGCACCGGTCAGGGCCAAGACACTGATCGGAAAGACTCCAAATGCCGCAAGCCCAACAATAGCAAGAATCGTGCCCAGCGCTAAAGGCGCCTTATGCCGTTCAATGACTTGGTCATGGACACCCTCAAGCAGAATAAACTCACGATATCCGCGCAACTTGGCGAGTGCCTCCATCGTTCCTCGCACCAAAAGAATATCTCCCATGCGTAATTCTAGATCCGTAATATCGCGTTGGTGATGACGTCCACGCCGCTGCAGCGCAAAAACAGAAACACCATAATCCTCACGGAAGCGAATATCCTGAGCCGTCCTTCCAATCAGGGGGGAATCAGGAGCTACCATCAGCTCAAACACCGTCATCTCCACCCGCTTCACCTCAGCATCCCTAGCATCAGCATCCGTTGAAATCATGATGTCATGCTCGCGCTCAAGCTCGAGGATCTTGTTGAGGTCTCCACGGATAAGCAGGATATCCCCCTCCTCGAGGGCATTATCTTTCTCCAAGCGCTGGATGCGCTCACCACGAATAAGCTCAGCCACCCTTACCCCAGCATTCGCTAGCGGAGTCTCCGCTAAGCTCTTTCCCACGAGGTGGGATTCCGCACCGATCTTCACTTGCGTGATGTATTCTTTAACATCCTCGGCAGAGAGCGTGGACGCGATGGTCGTGCGTGCCGGCAGCAAACGGTGTGAAAATAGAATCAGGTAAATCATGCCCACCACCACAATGACTCCACCCAGCACGGTGAACTCAAACATGCCGATCTCACCGTAGCCCGCCTCCGCAGACAAGGATGAGACAAGGATATTGGATGAAGTACCGATCAAGGTGGCACTACCGCCCAGCATCGACGCAAAAGAAATCGGCATTAAAAACTTCGAGGGACTCTGCCCAAGGCGGCTACACACCGTCAGCACTGCCGGAATAAAAACCACAACCACCGGAGTGTTGTTGATAAATGCGGACATAAAACAAACCGCACACAAGGATAAGGCCAAGAAGCGCACCGGGCTCCCTTTTGATAACTCCGTAAGCTTACCGCTCAGAGCGGCCACTAGCCCACTGCGCATCAAAGCCGCACTGAGCACAAACATCGCCGCAATCGTCACCAAGGCCTGATTACTAAAACCCTGTAACAGCTCCTTGGGCTCAAGAATCCCCAGCAAACCAAGAACGGAGATAATCAGCATGCCGACGATATCCGTGCGCACACGATCGGTGATAAACAGCACCACGGCAGTTACCAGAATCACATAAACAACAATTACCTCCCAATTCATCGCAAGAGCGCAGTGTCACCACCGAGCTAAATCACTGTCAACCATGAATTGTTCTTCCGCATCAGACCTCTAACTTAAGTTAAGCAAAGTCGGCAGAGCCTTGATCAACGCTGCATAACCGCCGCCCTGAAGCCTACTTAGGCATCGATTCATGCCGCCCTGAACGCTTTAGTCCTGCTGGAGAGTGCCCTTGACATCAAAAAGGCTTATTCGTACATGGTAGTAGCTTAGTTAATAACTTTTCATGGCGAGCAAGGAAACAAGAACCGGCTGGATTTACATCCTCTGCAATGAGTCAGACACTGACCATGTCAAGGTGTGCGCCAGCCCGGATCGACCAGAGACACCGCCTGATGAGATTGAGCCAGAATATAAAAAAGGGCATAAGGCGGAACATTCAGCAGAAAACAAAGAAGAACAGGGTGTGGGTGACTTTGAAGTCGCCGTCGCCTTACTCTTCGCTGACCAAGTCTCCAACATCGAACAAAAAGCACGTGAATTATTAAAGCCGCATCAGGACCAGGCCGATGAAGAACTCTACAGCTCTAGCCTGCAAGCTGCTGAAGCCGCAATCACCCGTGCCAGCAAGCAGCTCAAAGAAAAGACAGCCAGCTGCTACCGATCGAAAAAATATGATCATGCAGATGACTCAGAACAAACACGTGACTGTGCACTGAAAAGTGCAAAAATTGCTGCCCGACATGGTGATCCAGAAGCGCAGTTCTACATCGCCGTTTGTTATGCCGAAGGCTCAGGAGTGAGCCAAGATTACAAAGAAGCCGCGCGCTGGTATCGCAAGGCTGCTCAGAGTGGACATGCTGACGCCCAGGATAATCTTGGTGTGTTCTTAGACCACGGAAAAGGCGTAGAGCAAAATCATCTCGAAGCTGCACTGTGGTTTAAAGAAGCTGCCAAACAAGGTTCACCCAGCGCCCAGATGAATCTTGGCCACCTTTACTACAACGGCCAGGGAGTCAAAAAGAGCAGCAAAAAATCCATGAGCCTGTGGCTCAAAGCCGCCGAACAAGGGCACCCCGCGGCTCTACTCAACCTCGCACGCTGTTACGCAGACGGCCGTGGGACCAAGCAGGACCACGAGAAAGCCTTCACCTGGTATCAGAAAGCCGCCGAGCAGAATCTCAGCAAGGCACAAGCCTCCCTTGCCAAGTGCTACCTCGAAGGCTGCGGCACCGACAAAGACCCCAACACCGCAAAGCATTGGCTCGAGAAAGCCATCGAACAAGGATTTGAAGACAGTGAAAACCTGCTCGAGGAAATCATGGAACAGAGAGCCAACAGCTTTCAACTCATCGCCACCGAATCTGACCGCCTCAGCCAAAAACCCTCCATCCCCGAGATTTTAGCCATCACCGATGCCCTCGACGAAGCCTTCCCCGAATGGCACAAAAACGACAACGCCAACTACCAGCTCATCGAAAACCTCTACGATAACTTTGAGCATTTGAGG
>JAFMDE010000060.1 GCA_017857425.1 Akkermansiaceae bacterium | reverse complement strand
TTTTTCCATCGGAATGATCACAGCAAAAGCCGGTTCATTCACATGCGTGGCTATCTGTTGGCGATGACGGTATTTCTGGTTCATGCCGTGATTGAATTCCCCTTCCAGATTGAATCCCTGGCCGTCATATTCTCTGTGATGCTCGGAGTGGCATGGGCATCCCCTGCTATGCGAGGGCGAGATATCAGGAAAAAAGACAGGTATGGCAGAAGCCGTAGAAGCCGTAGAAGCCACAGAAACCACGGTGGCAGGCGTGGCCGATCCAGCCAACGATCCAGCAGGCAATCTAGCAAGCAATCCAGCAGGCATTCTGACCATCCTTCTAATGAGCCGCATTCCTCACACTAATGAGCCGCATTCCTCACACTCTAGTGAGGGCCTTGATCAAGCGGACCAGCATGACCTTAGTGATGATACTAGGAATGAAGCAATTTGACGATGCGTGCACCGTCGTCATGATCAAAGCTTAGCCAGGTGGCCGCTGCAGGGATGAGGCCGGGAAATTTATCCGGCCACTCCACAACAACGACTCCATCTTCATCAAGGTATTCATCCCAAGCGATGCGCAACACTTCATCCTCTGAGTCCATTCGGTAAAAATCAAAATGATACAGCGGCAACCGCCCGCCCTGGTATTCATGGACGAGCGTAAACGTGGGGCTTGTCACTTCTAGGCTACAGTTCAGCCCTTCGACCAGCCCTTCGACCAGCCCCTCGGCAATCCCTTTGGTGAAATGTGTTTTGCCAGCACCGAGCCCACCCTGCAGTGCCAATACGCTGCCCGCATGCAGGCCTGCCGCAACTTCGCGACCCAGAGCGATCATGGCCTCCGGGGAATCTACCCGCACGCCGGTCTCCGATAACTGCGCCATGCGCTGACTATAAGAATCTGTGTTCATATAAGAATCTCTCTTCCTCTGTGGCTATTATTAACTCTCCGCTAGGATGCTTATGCTAGTCTTTGCCCAAAGGCACCTTATGCATCGACGGCGCCATGGGTATCGCCTCCAAACCCGTGCATGGCAAACTCAATCACATCGCACAACATTTGCTCACGGTCTATCTCATCCGCATTGTGCTCATTAGCATCGCTACCACTGGTATTACTACTTCCACTGCTACCACCACTACTACCACCATTAGTGTGGCTAAGCTGCAAGGCAAGTTTCCCTAAACCGTGATAATAGACCACCGATCCTGAGGCAAAAACAATGTGTTTCACCAGGGTTTCAGGCGTGAGATGAGGTAAGCGAACCAGCAAGGTCTTCACAAAAACCTGAAACGCCTCGGTGTAGAGATCTCTACTCACTGAAGGAATCGCGTAATCACTCTCGATCAAATAGCGCGCAACCAGACGCAGCATCAGGCCCGACTGGACGCCACACTCTTCCGGCATGACCAGTGGCCTCATAAAGGCTTCTAATATGGAACGTAAAGGCAGCTTCTCCTCTCCTCCATATTTAGCAATTGCCTGCTCAAGGAGTTGAATGCGGTAGCTGTTGATCGGATTCATGCAGCGCTTGACGGTCTCCTGCATCAGTCCTTCCTTACCGCCAAAGTGGTAGCTGACACTGGCCAAATTAACCCCTGCTGCAGTCGTCACATCTCTGACCGATACATCCTCAAATCCCCGGGCACTATAAAGCTCCCATGCAGCCTCCAAAATCTGCTCTCTCGTGTTCACGCAAGGTTGAGACTAACCCATGGCTATGGCGATCGTCAATATTAAACGGCCGTATGAACGCACTCCTGACTTTTCATTGATCGATACATGTGACCATGCTTCCTCATGGCGACACGCATCGATTTTTTTCACCAAGACTGCCTCGAGGGCATGAAAGCGATGCCTGCCAACTCGGTGAATCTGGTGGTCACTTCCCCCCCCTATAATCTGGGGATTAAATACGACACCTACCAAGACCATGCCGAACGCTCCGCATTCATCGAGTGGTGCCTGGAGTGGGCCACTGAGCTCAAGCGCGTCATGCATGACGATGCCTCTTTTTTCCTCAACCTCGGCGCTGCCCCTCAAAACCCACTGCTACCCCATCAACTACTTCTCGCCCTGACGGAGTCAGAAAATGAACCGCTCTTTGTTCTCCAGAATACATTTCATTGGGTCAAATCCATTTCCGTAGAAACCAGATCTGGCGAAACCATTAGCGCTGGGCACTTTAAACCGATTAACAGCCACCGCTATGTCAACGACTGCCATGAGTATGTTTTTCACCTCACCAAATCAGGAGAAATACCACTTGATCGGCGCGCTGGCGGTGTTCCCTATGCTGACAAATCCAACATCGAGCGCTGGGGGCATACGGAAGGCAAAGACAAACGCTGCCGTGGCAACAACTGGTTTATCCCCTATGATACCATCAAAAACCGCGACAAAGACCGGCCTCACCCAGCGACATTCCCCGTCGGCCTCGCGGAGCAATGCATCCGCATCCATGGTAACGCTGGCACAAGCACCATGTTAGATCCCTTCAACGGCATCGGATCGTCTGCTATCGCCGCTCATAAGATGGGCTTGTTCAGTTATATCGGCTTTGACATCGACGAGGGATATCTGGAAGCAGCCCGTGCACGCCTCAACGAGGCACGCTCGGAATTTGAACAGCCTTAAGTATGAACAGCCTTCATTATAAACAGCCTTCATTATAAACAGCCTTAAGCAGATCACCTCGACTAGCTGACTGCCATGAACACTCACCCTGCACCCACACGCCCCATCCTTGCACGCCCTCTACTCGCTCTGGCACCGATGCAGGCAGTCACCAATCTGCCCTTCATGCGGGTCATGCAGCAGTATGGCGGCCCAGACTATTATGTGACCGAGTATTTCCGAGTGCATGCCGACTATAGCCTGGAGCAAAAGATCCTGCGCAGCATCACGGAGAATGAAACCGGGCAGCCCGTCTTCGCTCAGCTCATCGGCCAAGACATTGGGGCTCTGGTGCGCACTGCCAAGGAGCTGCAGGCCTATCCCATCGCCGGCATCGACCTTAATCTAGGCTGCCCAGCACCGGTCGTTTGCCGCAAGGATGCTGGCGGAGGTCTGCTTCGCAAACTCAATCACATGGAGCGTATCATCGCCTCATTGCGAGAGGCCGTAGACGGAAAATTCACCGTCAAAACACGTGTCGGCTACGACAGCCATGATGAGTTCTCCGACCTTCTCGAGATTTTTAAACGGCACTCCATCGACACCCTCACCATTCATGGCCGTACCGTTTCCGAGCGCTACCAAACGCCCATTCATACGGATTGCATTCGCCACGCCGTGGAGCAAATGGATTGCCCAGTAATGGCCAATGGCAACGTGGTGGATGTGGATACCGGCTTGGGCGCCATCCGCAAGACCAAGGCAGCTGGACTCATGATCGGGCGGGGCGCCATCCGCAATCCGTGGATCTTTGATCAGTTACGTGACTCATTCTCAGGCCAGTCACCGCGCGAGCTCACCCGAGCTGACCTCCTCGCTTACATCGATTCTCTCTACCACGAAATCGCCTCCCATGCGGATGATTTTGACCCGAGTAAACACGTCAACAGAATGAAAAAATACATGCTCTATATCGTTCAAGGCGTTGATGAAGCCTTTGAGCATCGCATCCGTCGAGTGAGTACGCCCGAGAGCTTCCACAGCACCTGCCGAGATTTCTTAGATAACAACGAGCCCCTACCCGCTCGGCCTCCAGAAAAATCAAAACTCTTCTGCGGCTTCGATGCTTTGCGTTGATGTCAATCCTGTGATAGTTTCTCCTTTGTGCCAGCAAGTTCATCAGAAACACCACTGATCCGGGTCCGTAACCTGCATCAGAACTTCGGCGCAAGTCGCGTTCTACGCGGTGTCGATCTCGATATTTATCCTAACGAGACGGTGTGTTTATTAGGCACATCAGGTGGAGGTAAAACCGTCCTGGTCAAACATATGATCGGCCTGATGCAACCACGGCAAGGAACCATCGAGATAGATGGCGTGGATATCTCCAACATGAGTGAACGAGAACTCGGCCCCATTCGAAAAAAAATGGGCATGATGTTTCAAAACGGAGCCCTGTTTGATTCATTGAACGTCGCCCAAAACATCGCCTTTCCGCTTCGTGAAGATGGAATCACCGACATCGACGAATTGAACCAGCGCGTCGCTGAGGTGTTGGGAATTGTGCGCTTGCCTGGGCAAGAAGAGAAGATGCCCTCAGAGCTATCTGGAGGCATGCAAAAGCGTGTCGCTCTTGCTCGTGCGATCGTCATTAAACCCCAATGCATCTGCTATGATGAACCTCATGCCGGTCTTGACCCGATCACCGCGGAGAGCATCGACAAGCTCATCAAATGCCTCCAGCAGGATCACGGCATCAGTAATATTGTCATCACCCACGAGCTGCGCAGCGTGTTTCGCATTGCTGATCGCATCGTCTTCATGAAAGACGGCAAGGTATACTGGCAGGGAAGCCCTGATGAAATGAAATCAAGTCCAGACCCCGCGCTGAGAGACTTCATCAACGGTTCCGATAGTCATAGTGATGCTCCGCACACCAGCTAAAGCTAAAGCCCATCACATCGCGTTGAGGTGAATCAGGCGCCCCTTTTTTGCAACTTGCAAGAAACCACAATCCAAGAGAAACTCATCCCATGCCCGTTCGGGAAAAAAAACGAGAGCGACTCGCTGGCCTCTTTGTCCTTATCGGCCTGCTTCTGCTCGGTGTTCTCATTGTAGAATTCGGCCGCTTTGGTGATCGATTTCGCGGTCACTACCCTCTTTACGTCGAGTTCCCTGACACAGCGGGCATTATCAAAAACAGTGAGGTTCGGCTCCGCGGCGCAAAAATCGGACGGGTTGCCACGAGACCAGAGCTAATCGTCACGCAAAAAGCAAGCACGGTGCGCATGGAAATGCGTATCCGCAATGATGTGCAAGTGCCCCTTGATTCTGTTTTTGAAATCAGTTCGACCGGACTCCTTGGTGACAAATTCATAGAAATTATTCCTCCAGATCAGGAAACGGGCAATTATTACCAACACGGTGATAACATAGCGGGAAGAGGTGCAGGTGGATTTGATTCCCTCAAGTCAGATGCAGAAGACATCGCACGCGATACCAGCCAGCTGATCAAGGAGGCTGTGGTGACCTTTGAGAAAATCGATAAGGCACTCGAATCACTTCAGCGCATCGGAGAAGGCATGGATGTGACGATGTCGAAGATTAACGAAGAACTACTTTCCCAGCAAAACCTCGATAAGCTGACAAAGACCATTGCCAATTTTGAAAGCTCAAGCGACAACTTGAAAACCTTATCTGCAGAGTTAAAACCAACGATTAGCGAGGCCCGTGAAACCTTCGCAAGCATGAAGAAAACTTCACAGAGCGTTCATGATCTGGTCACCGATGCCCGCAGCGAGATCGACCAAATCAATCCTGCCCTCAAAGACATCCCCAAGGCCATTCAAAGTATCAACAGAGCTGCAGCCAAGGCTGAAGAAACGATGTCAGCGATGCAGAACAAGGACGGGCTTGTTGGCGCGATGGCTTACGATCAAGAAACAGGAACCAACGCCAAGGAGTTTGTAAAAAACTTGAAGCGCTACGGCATTCTACGCTATCGAGACGACGCCTCTCCTGAGGATAACGATCCTCGCAACAAATTCCGTGGTAGCCGCCGCTAAGCGCACACCACTCTCAGTTTCAATCAACTAACCGCTATCGCCTAATGTCTGATACCAGTGACGAACCCCGCATCTACCTCCTGCCCAACCTGATGACGGCGGGCAACCTCTGCTGCGGCTTCTTTGCCGTGCTGACCATTTTCAATGGCATGCAGGAACCGGATTTCACCGCCGCCTTTCCTTTTTATGAGAAGGCGATCTTGCTGATCTTTGGTTCTTGTCTCTTTGATTTACTGGACGGAAGACTCGCCCGCATGGGTGGTCAGGAATCTCCCTTTGGCCAAGAATTCGACTCGCTCGCCGATGTGGTTTCCTTTGGCATGGCACCTGCCTTGCTCGTTTCTAAAGCGGTGCTCTTCAACCTGCCGAGCAAGATAGGATGGGCGATCGCCTTCATTTATTTGCTCTGTGGTGCAATGCGCCTAGCACGTTTCAACTGCTTGGCCAACATGCCCAAGAAAAAAGGTCAGTCCATGGACTTCCGCGGCATCCCCATCCCCATGGCCGCCGGGTTCATTGCCTCGGTGACTTACCTGCTCATTTACTTTTCAGAAACCGAACGTGAGCTCGGCCATTGGAACTGGGTACTGGCAGGCGGTATGCTCGCCATCTCCGGGCTGATGATCAGCAACCTGCGCTACCCAAGCTTTAAAAAAATCGATTTCCAAACTCGCGGCACACCCTGGGGCATTCTCACTGGCGCCCTGCTCATCCTACTGCTCATCAACGAGCAAACACGCTGGTACACACCCACCGTTATTTTCTCCTTATACCTGATCTATGGGCTGATACGCCCACTGCTCTCAAAAAGATTGCGCCATAGTTTTGAGGAAGCGGTTGATGGTAAATCATCATTCGATGAAAATGACGATGAGGCTCAATCAAGCTAAGACCATAACATTACCGCCCAATACATAGCCTCACTTTTACATAGCCTCACTTTCCGAAACCCCAGCTTACCCTCGTCGTTTTGTCTGCCCAACTAGCATCCAGTAGATTTATTTCTTCCAAAAAAATCATCGTTCGCCGTCCTGCAAGCTGGTGCCGAAACCTAGCGCTAGGCCTAGCTCTACTGGTCACATGCATAGGCCAAGCAGACGCGAGAAAAATATCTCGTGTCATCATCGATGCGGGACACGGAGGCAAGGACAAGGGGGCGAACCGCGGCAAGGTTTACGAGAAAGACCTCGCCCTGAAGGTTGCTTTTCTCGTTGAGAAAATGCTCAAGGCCAAAGGCATGCCAGTGACCCTGACCCGTAGAAGTGATATATTTATCTCACTGAGAAGCCGCGCAGATATCGCCAATCGTTATACCAATGCCATCTTTGTAAGCATTCACTTCAACGCCCACACCGGCAACCGCCTCAATGGTGTGGAGACCTACTACTTCGGTGGTGAGGGTCAAAAGCTTGCCGCCCATGTTCACCTGAGAATGTTGAGCCGCCTCAATCCCCGCAATGGCAATACCCGCCAGCGCCAAGATCTGGGCGTGCTTAAGGCAACGCGGTGCCCTGCTATTCTGGTGGAGTGTGGATACATTAGTAACCCGGCCGAGCGCGAAAAATGCCTCACTGCAGCCTACCAAGAAAATTGTGCGCGGGCCATTGTTGATGGCATCTGGGCGTATAAGACCTATCGCTAATAGAGGTGGGGAATATAGGTCTGGAGGATATAGGTCTGGGAAATACCATTGCACTCATTGAGCCGCGGCGTTTTCTAGCATCTCATGATACACGCTGTCTTGGTTTATCAGCAATCAGCGTGAACTTCATGAGCTCTTGAAGGAATTAACTCACCGTATTGCTCCATGATAATGCGGCCACAAAGGCGAGAGCAGACACTGACGATATCTGAAAGATGACATCCACCTTATCGATGCGAGCCATCGCCTCTTCTTTTTTATCCTTGGGAGCTTTGGTGTAAACATTAGTTCCCCATGTAAACAACGCGAATAAACCCAGTGAAATAAGGTAACCACAGGCAAAAAGTTGATCTAAAAACGTCAGGTAAGGCAGCGAAGGAATTTCATTATGATAGGCTTGCTGCATGAAAATAAGCGTCAATAGGGCTGTAGACGGTATAGCCAAACGCACATCCCCCATAGAGCCAGCAACCGCAGGCGATAATAACACCACTGACATCACAATGATAAACGGCAGCACCCAATTGACAAAGGCACTCCAATAATCTGAGCTATACACAATATCCAAGCGCGCCTGACTAAAGGCGGGCCGATACCACTCACCAAATTGCGATGGATACTGATGAATATAACTGCTGAGCATCGCGCCCTCTAACTGATAACCACTAAGCTCACCTGACATGCCTAGAAAGCCATTTTGATGGTGGTGAGGGTAAAGCAGTGTCTGCTGATATTTTTGTGACATCGCTCCAGGAGCAATTTCGACCACAATGGGCAAAATCAGCGAATCAAAGGGGTCACGACGGAAATTTATTTCATCATCATAGAAACGACTCGAGAATTTATAGCGCTGATAGTAACGCCCAGCTGACAGCACGATAGGCTCGTCCGTGGCAGGCTCAAAAGTAGAATCCCAACGTTCAATTTGATTTACGAGATTAAGCAGTTCATGCGGAGCAATCCCATGCTTGTCCATGTATTTTTGATTTGCCGAATCCCACTCAATCCACAGAGAGCCGTCGGCTGAAAATGTTCGCGACTGCAAAGACAACTCATATATTTTTTCGACATGAATACCGAAATAAATAACCACCTGATCGTCACGTATCTCTTCCAGGGGAATTTGCGGCACAATCGACTCGGCATGGTCATATTGATGATCATCCAAGTAAACGTATTCTTTAGCCTGCTTGGTGCCCGCTTGCCAAATCATGGATATAGCCAGCACAAGTAATGCAAGCGGTAGTAAACGTAGCGTTAGACGCCGAATAGTGTTGCGGCTTTTCTGTGGCATTTGCTCAGTCATCTCTCTGCTTTCTTAACTTTTTCTGCGCTAACGCTCGGCTTGAATCGACCAGCATCGGGCCGATCAATAGTCCAGTCAGCGATATAGCCCTTATTTTCGGGGAGCCACTGAGACCAAACTTGAGGCTCAATAACACCGGCATCGTGAAGAATTTTAAACTGCCCATCCGCCTGTAATTCACCGATAAGCGAGCGCTTTTTAAGATGATGGTTAGGCTGCACTTCAACGCGCCCTTCTGGACCCTCGAATACGGTGCCGGGCAGCGCCTCACGTACCAGAGAAGGGTCTACACTATTAGCCTTCTGCGCTGCCAATGCCCAAATATGAACCATGTCATAGGCCGCTTCAGCAGGGTCGTTCGTTACCCGGTGAACACCATGCATGGCACGAAAGCCAGCGGTGAATTCCTTGGCTTTTTTATTCTCAAGGCTCTGGAAAAAACTCCAGCTTGCCAATGAATGCTCCAAATATTTCGGACCTATTGCAAAAACCTCTTCTTCAGATACGGAAAAACTCATAATGCTATAACCAGCTTCATGAGTGATTCCAGAGGCATAAGCCGTCTCAAAAAAAGCAACGTTCGAATCGCCATTAATGGTGTTGATGATCACCCCCCCATCGGGCATAACCTGCGCAATTTCATCGATCACCGGCTGCATGTTTTTACCACCAAGCGGGACATAGACTTCACCTAATAATTGCCCGCCCGAGCCCGCCAGCTGAGCCTTGATAATACGATTAACAGTACGTGGGTAGACATAGTCTGATCCAAGCAGGAAAAACTGCTTGCCTCTGTTTTCCAATAACCAATCAACCGCAGGTTCTGCTTGCTGATTGGGTGTCGCGCCCGCATAAAAAATATTTTTAGAGCATTCCTCTCCCTCATACTGAATCGGGTAGAACAGCAAGTGATCGCGGCTTTCAAATACCGGCAGCATCTCTTTACGGCTGGCCGAGGTCCAGCCACCAAAAACTACCGCAACCTTGTCTATATCTATCAACCGCTCAGCCAAGCGCGCAAAGGTCGGCCAGTCGCTTTGCCCATCCTCCTCTATCGGTACTATCTTAAGCCGCTGATTGCCTATCTTAATACCACCAGCCGCATTGATTTCTGCAATTGCCATCAGCTCTGCCTCAGCAACGGTATGCTCAGAAATAGACAAGCTCCCCGTGCGCGAGTGCAGAATACCAACCTTGACCTCACCGGTAAACTGCTGCCCAGTGTCTGACTCAGTATCACACCCCACTAGGAGGGTGAGCATCAGCGCGCAGGCTAGCCGACGCCACTGCAACACATCATTATATACTATTTTCATACTGCGGGGAGTTGGCTTGTTTTAGTGAGGTGGTTGAGAGCCCCATGTGAAGCGGAGGAGAGGAAGAGGGATAACCCAAGGTGACTGCACTTACTAGCCCAGATTATCGAGCAACTTCTGGTGAATACCGCCAAAGCCACCGTTGCTGAGCACGGCGACGGTATCTCCCTCACGGCTTTCACTGGCGACCAGTGTGACGATTTCATCCACCGTTTCAAGATACCAGCAGGACGTTCCTGAAGCTTGGATATCACTAACCAGCTTGTGAGGATCGAGTCGATCCTGCTCAGCCACTTTTTCTGGATCGGGTACTGCGGGAACAACCACAAGATCGGCTTTACTCAGAGCATTGGCGAGCTCGCCCTGAAAAACATTGCGCCGTGTTGTATTGGATCGCGGTTCAAAAATAACCCAAAGTCGAGAATCGGGATACTGCTGGCGCAAACTATCAACCGCAAGTCCGATCGCTGTCGGGTGATGGGCAAAATCATCAATCACCCGAACGCCCCCGGCAATGCCACGCACTTCCTGACGGCGTGCAATACCCTCGAAGCTTACGAGCCCATGCCTGATTTGATCTGCACTGAAACCAGAAAATCTTGCCGTGCAAATAGCCATCGCCGCATTACGCACATTAAACTCGCCTGCCATCGGCAACACGTAATGCTCACCATCCAATACAAAGCTGGTGTTCTCCCGGCCATAATCAACATCGGTGATCTGCAGGTCACATTGCTCCCCAAGGCCTACGGTGGTGATCGGAGCAGGCCCATCACTTGCCACGTCCATGGTATTGGCACAGTCACCATTGACAAAGGCCATGCCATTTCTCGGCACAATATTAAGCAGCCTTTTAAAGGTCAGCTTGATCTCATCAAGCGA
>JAFMDE010000059.1 GCA_017857425.1 Akkermansiaceae bacterium | reverse complement strand
CTGATTATTGTTCCATTTCTCATTGTTTATTTTCCGAACAGTTAAATGGACAGGAGGTGGTAGTTTATAAAATGGGTAGCAAGTGGTCCAATGTAAAATTGCAACCTAGTATCCGTTGTGTCCCCCGCCCTATTTCTTAGATTAATACACACAACACCAACACTTTGAACACACCTTCGACAAAACATCAAAAATTATCCTGTTAGTTTTTTTGTTGTCATTTTTTGTTAGCTATATTCTGTTGGTGTTCTTCTGGATGCTTTATAATCTTAGGATCCCTCAGCTGGCGTGCGTCTAAATCATCTGGATGATGTCATTGATTCGGTTTGCCAACTAACCCTTGTGCTCCCCTCGCCTTCTTCATTGATTCAGAAGGCGCGTCGCTTTCAGGCGAAAGCTCCTGTCTAAATAATTTTTTGGGGGACGCGTCCGCACTCGGTCGATTTACACACCTAAGGCAAAAACCATACTTTAGATTAGACAATCCTACGCCGAGCAAAAGCATGAATACGTTGAATTTTTATTTTGGGACTTCGTCACCCACCCCATGATGCGCTCATCATTTGATCATGTCTACTTCTCTACTCCCCTGCCCTTATTTTGATGAAGTTTAATATAGGTTTATATTTCCAATAATATGAAAATGTTTGGTTCGCAGGTGGTTTTTCTGGCAAACAAAGAAAAACGGGAGTCAACGGGCATGGATGACTCTGCTCATTTCGATTTGTGCGGCTTGTCGGCTATATTTTTACGGCCTGAGATTGTATTGGTGCGGGTCATCCACCAGCATATGATATTTGGCGCTGTTCTCAGGGCCTTAAATATGGCTTTTTTAGTTCTTAAGTAACTCACCAAGAGCAATATATACCCACATCAATAAATTGGGGTTTTTTGCGGGTTTTTAGCACATGTTGTGCTGTTTTGATAAAAGCATACTAGATGTGCTATTTCCTGACTGAAGTTCGACTTTTCAGCAGAATGACGCGCTCAAAGGCGGCTCGGGTGACACCAAGGAGTGTTTATTTCCGCAAAGCGATGGCAACAATAGCGAGGTCTGCCGGGGTGATGCCGGAGACACGAGAGGCCTGACCGATCGTGGTTGGGCGGATGGTGTCAAGATGATGGCGGGCCTCAGCCTTGAGACCGGAGACCTTAGAATAGTCGAAGTTTTCCGGTATTTTTTTGTCTTCCATGCGATTGAGCCGCTCAACTTGGATTTGTTGGCGATTCAAGTGACCGGCGTATTTGAAATCAGTCTCAATCAGAGGCCAAAGCTGAGCTGGTGCCTGGGAGAGGATTTCAGAGGGCAGGGTGGTGTGGGAATTTTCAGATCTGCGGAACCAGTGGTCTAGCTTCACACCCTCATGGGACAGGGTGGGGAGGTGGGCTTTAGCGGCGGCCAAATCCGTTATTTTTTGCTCAGTGCGGGTAGCTCGAGTGCCTTTAACGAGGCCGTTTTCGATGGCGAGGGGAGTAAGCCGCAGGTCAGCATTGTCCTGACGCAGTAGTAAACGGTATTCAGCACGGGAGGTGAACATGCGGTAAGGCTCGGTGGTGCCTTTGGTAACGAGGTCATCAATCATGACTCCGATGTAGGCCTGGTCTCGATGGAGGATGAATTCGGCTTTACCAAGCACTTTCAAGGCTGCATTCGCACCCGCCATGAGGCCTTGGGCTGCGGCTTCCTCGTAACCCGATGTGCCGTTGATCTGACCGGCAAAATAAAGGCCTGAGATTTTTTTGGTCTCAAGGGTGGGTGTGAGCTGGGTAGGGGGGCAGTAGTCGTATTCTACGGCGTAGCCAGGGCGGATAATCTGAGCGTTTTCGAGCCCCGCAATAGAGTGGATGAAGTCGAGCTGAACATCATAGGGTAGGGAGGTGGAAACGCCATTGATGTAATACTCCCTAGTATGGCGACCCTCTGGCTCAAGAAAGACTTGGTGGCGCTCTTTCTCAGCAAATTTGACAACCTTATCCTCAATAGAAGGGCAGTAGCGTGGCCCAGGGCCTTCGATTTTCCCCGCATACATGGGAGATTTATCGAGGTTGTTGCGAATGATGTCGTGGGTTTGGGGGCTCGTGTAGGTGATGTGGCAGGGGATTTGTTCCACGTGGAACGCCGCACCTTCAGGCGCTGAATTTTGAGTTTTGAATTTTGAATTTTGAATTTTCCCATTGAGGCTGTGAACATCATCTGCTGTGCGTGTCAGTGTATCCGCCAGATAGGAAAAGAAGGGTGGGGGACTATCACCATGCTGGGCTTCTGTTTTAGAAAAATCAATAGAGCGCCCATTAATGCGGCAGGGGGTGCCGGTCTTGAAGCGTTCCACCTGGAAACCAAGCTCATAGAGGCAGTCAGATACGGTTGAGGTGGCATCACCCATGCGGCCTCCCTTTTCGTTTTTCATGCCGACGTGCATTAACCCGCGCATGAAGGTGCCGGCAGAGAGGATCACGGAATGGGCGTTAATCTGCATCTGCAGTGAGGTGGCCACACCGGTGATAGTGTCGTTTTTGGTGAGGAGTTTGGTGACATTGGCCTGATGGAGATCAATACCGGGGATGGATTCTAGCGTGTATTTGATGCGGAACTGGTAGGCTTTTTTATCACACTGCGCACGAGGGGCGCGAACGGAAGGTCCTTTACTGGCGTTAAGCATACGGAACTGGATCCCAGTGGCATCTGTATTCAGGCCCATAGCACCACCGAGCGCATCAATTTCACGAACCATGTGCCCCTTTGCTAGGCCACCAATCGCTGGGTTACACGACATCGCACCCATAGTATCGAGGTTCTGCGTGAGCACGGCGACTGAGCAACCGAGTCTGGCAGCAGCAAGCGCGGCCTCAACTCCTGCGTGACCGGCGCCGATAACGAGCACGTCATATGTTTTTGGGTAGGTGAACACGATGGGGTATTTACCCTCAAAAAGGGAATATTCAACCTCGAAATATAAGCTCGACTCCAAAAGATGATACCCACGGTGGGCGACTTCTTGGTAATTGTTCCACGTGGAACTTATTGCTCGGCGGCACGATATAATGAGGGGGGTAGAACGAGATGCTTTATGATCTTGATCCTCCTCTAGCTTTGTGGTAGTGGTTTACGCGATGAAAGAGATTATTGCCGCAGTTGATTTTTCGGATGTTAGCGTGCCGGTCCTAGAGACGGCAGTGAAGATAACCCAGGCCCTAGGTGGGCAGCTTCACCTCGTGCACGTGGTTGAGGCGGAGCCAACCTACGCCGCCTATGGGTTCTCCCCAGATGATTACCCCGCCCTGCACGAAATACAGGTTGAGTCATCATCTCGAGCTCAAATAAAACTTAGCAAGATGGCTGAGCAATCTGGCCTAGCTGGGGTTCAAACCAAGGTTGTACAAGGGCAACCACTGCATGCACTACTTCAATATGCTAAAGAGGTAGGCGGGGAGATGCTGGTCCTTGGTTCTCATGGACACGGTTTTTTAAGTAGCTTACTTCTGGGAAGTGTTGCTGAGGGTTGTGTGCGCAAGGCTGAGTTGCCCGCTTTGATTGTGCCGATGAAGAAATCAGACGATTCTTAGTGCTGGTACGGTGACGCACCCCGATAAGTGGGGCTTGTTGATCCATTATGTTGCTTGCCTTGTGCTGTCACTTGGGGCATTGATTGGCGCATATGTTTGAGGTCAGGGACAAGCCGGAAATGGTGGAACGGGCGCTACTGATCCGGATCTACTCGGATAAGCGTGAGGAGGAGGAGGCTATTTCCCTACTAGAGGAATTAGGTGAACTCGTGAAGACGCTTGGTATCGGGGTGATAGAATCATGTTTGGTTCACACCCGCTCTCTGCATAAGAAGTTTTTGTGTGGCACAGGTAAGGCACAGGAGATGGTTGATCTCGCTAAGGCTCATGAGTGTGATTGCATTGTTTTTGATAATATGTTCCTGCCTTCGCAGCAGAGAAACTGGGAGGAGCTTGCAGATACTTGTGTAATCGACCGCGAGGAGGTGATTTTAGATATATTCTCTCAGCGGGCTCAAACTCGTGAGGCAAGGTTACAGGTTGATCTCGCCAAAATGCAGTATTCTTTACCAAGGCTCACTCGGATGTGGGGTCACCTTGACCGCGAGGGTGGTGGCGGGGGTGATGGTGGTGGTGGCAAAGGTGGCGGTGGTGCCTCCCGTGGAATGGGTGAGCAACAGGTCGAGGTGGACCGGCGCCTAGCCAGGACTCGCATTGACCAATGTAAACGTGAGTTGGCAGAAGTCAGAAAGCAGCGCGGCACTCGCCGCAAGGAGCGTGAGAAGCAGGGGGTCCCATGCGCGGCAATCGCTGGATACACCAATGCAGGTAAATCAACACTGTTAAACTGCCTGTCAGGATCTGATATAATGGCCAAGGATATGCTGTTTGCCACTCTCGATACCACCACCAGGGCGATCGAACTCCCAGATGGTCAGCCCTTATTATTAACGGATACGGTTGGTTTTGTCAGAAATTTACCACACCGCCTTGTGGAAGCATTCAAAGCAACCCTAGAAGAGTCCGTATTAGCAGATTTCATCATCCACGTGCTTGATGCCTCTTCTCCTGAGATAGAGAAATATTACGAAACCACGATGGAGGTCCTCGAGGAACTAGGGGCAGGGGACAAACCCGTCATTACGGTGCTCAATAAAATCGATGTGCTCAATGACCCAGTCAAGCTAGCTGGGCTTGAGGTCACATTCCCTAATACTATCTCGGTGAGTGCCATCACAGGTAAGGGCTGCGATGAGTTATTGGTCAGGTGTAGTGAGATGCTGGCCGACCGAGTATCCACACAAACTTACCGAATCCCGCAAAGCCGTGGTGATTTGTCAGGTTTGTTACACCGTGACGCTAAAGTTTTGGAAACTGAATATGATGGTAATGATGTAATCGTGAAGGCGGTTGTGCCTGCGAGAATATCAGGTAAGTTACTCAAATACAAAGAGTTGTAGTTTTTTCTACAAGGTGAAGCTATTGGCTTTGGTCTGCTAAGGCGCCATATGATTCACTAAAACACCAACTAAAAGGGGGGTGATGCGCATGATTCTAGTATTGTTTTTGGGCTGATGTCTTAAAAAGTTGGCTTGAGTTGTGTGCAAAGCTTTACAAGTCCATCAAAGTCAGCATAAATCCTACAAATTTAGCAACACCCGATGCCCAAAGACGAAAGTATCAAAAAAATTCTGGTGATCGGCTCAGGCCCGATCGTAATCGGACAAGGATGTGAGTTCGACTACTCTGGAGTGCAGGCTTGTAAAGCTTTGCGCGAGGAGGGTTATGAAGTCATTCTAGTAAACTCAAATCCGGCAACGATTATGACGGATCCGGAGTTTGCTCCCAAAACGTTCATTGAGCCCATTACTCCGAAAATCGTAGAGAAGATCATCATCAGAGAAAAACCTGATGCCTTACTGCCAACCCTGGGTGGCCAAACCGCACTCAATACATCGATGGAGCTTTTCAAGTCCGGTGTGTTAGATCGGCATAATGTAAAAATGATTGGCGCTAACGCTGACGCGATTGACAAAGGTGAGGACCGTTTACGATTCAAAGAGGCAATGCTCAAGATCGGCCTCGACCTTCCTCAAAGTGGCGTAGCACACACCATGGAGGAGGCCAAGGTGATCTGCTCTGAGATTGGATCATTTCCAATGATCATTCGCCCCGCTTTCACCCTAGGTGGTGCTGGTGGTGGTATAGCATACAACAAAGAAGAATTTGAAACCATCGTCAACCGGGGTATCGACTTATCTCCCGTTGATGAGGTATTGGTTGAGGAAAGTCTGTTAGGTTGGAAAGAGTATGAAATGGAAGTCATGCGTGACTGCGCTGATAACTGTGTTGTGATCTGCTCGATTGAAAACTTAGACCCTATGGGTGTGCACACCGGAGACTCCATCACGGTAGCTCCTGCACAGACACTCACAGACCGTGAATACCAAATCATGCGTGATGCATCATTCGCATGCATCAGAGAAATCGGCGTTGAGACAGGAGGATCTAACATTCAATTTTCCGTCGATCCAAAAACAGGGCGCTGCATTGTCATCGAGATGAACCCCCGGGTATCACGATCATCAGCACTGGCATCTAAAGCAACCGGATACCCAATCGCAAAAATTGCTGCCAAGCTCGCCGTCGGGTACACGCTCGATGAGCTTCCCAATGATATCACTCGGGAAACTCCCGCATCGTTCGAGCCAACGATTGATTACGTTGTCACCAAGCTGCCAAGATTCACTTTTGAAAAATTCCCAACCGCAGACCCTGTTCTAACAACACAGATGAAAGCTGTGGGAGAAGCCATGGCGATTGGGCGGACCTTTAAGGAGTCCATGCAAAAGGCGCTACGCTCTCTGGAAACGGGCCGCTTTGGCTTTGGTTTCGATGGTAAGGGTAAAGAGAACCCTACTCATGAGGAAGTTGAGCGCATGCTACACGTACCAAATGCCGAACGCATCTTCTGGCTTCAAACCGCCTTTGAACAAGACTGGACCGTAGAGGAAGTATTTGAAGCAACCTCGATCGATCCTTGGTTCTTGGAGCACCTCAAGATCATCGTTGATGAAGGCAGGAACTTGGCAACGATGGATCTGCGTAAAGCGAAGCGCCTCGGTTTCTCCGATCATCAGATTGCTCATGCGAGGGGTGTTTCTCAGGATGAGGTCCGTGCAGAAAGAAAAAAAGCCGGCGTCATTCCAACCTATCGTTTAGTCGATACATGTGCTGCTGAATTTGAAGCTCACACACCTTATTATTACTCCACCTATGGTGATGAAAATGAGGCTAAGGAAACAGACCATAAGAAGATTGTGATTCTTGGTGGTGGTCCTAACAGGATTGGTCAAGGTATTGAATTTGATTACTGCTGCGTGCACGCTGCCTTTGCCCTCAAGGAGCTCGGCTATGAGACCGTGATGGTGAACTCCAATCCTGAAACAGTATCCACAGACTATGATACTAGTGACAAACTTTACTTTGAACCCCTCACTCTCGAGGATGTATTAAACATCTGTGATCAGGAAAAACCTGATGGTGTCATTGTTCAGTTTGGCGGACAGACACCTCTTAACCTAGCCGCTGATCTGGAAAGACATGGTGTGCCCATCATCGGCACCTCTCCCAAATCAATCGAACTTGCTGAGGATAGAAAATACTTCTCCGCACTGCTTGATAAAATCGGCTTAAAACAAGCAGAAGCTGGAACAGCAGTGAATGCTGAAGAGGCTGTTGTCGTGGCTGAGAGAATCGGCTACCCGGTATTAGTCAGGCCGTCCTTTGTTCTGGGTGGTCGTGCGATGATGATTGTCTACAATAGTGAAGACCTCGTCGGCTACATGAACGAAGCGGTTGATGTATCACCAGACCGACCAGTGCTTATAGATCGCTTTTTAGAGTCCGCTATTGAAGTTGATGTAGATTGCATTTCAGATGGTGAGACTTCTGTGGTTGGAGCTATCATGCAACACATTGAACAAGCTGGTATTCACTCTGGTGACTCAGCCTGTGTTATTCCTGCATTCTCACTGTCAGAATCCATCAAGACACAAATACTCAAGGCGGCCAAAGGTCTCGCGAGTGAGCTTGGTGTGCTCGGTTTGATGAATATCCAATTTGCGGTCAAGGACGAGGAACTCTATGTCATCGAGGTTAATCCTCGTGCATCACGCACGGTTCCTTTTGTCTCAAAATCCATAGGTGTTCCTCTTGCCAAACTTGCTGCCAAAATTATGGTTGGCAAAACACTGAAGGAGCTCGGCTTTACAGAAGAAATTCTCCCTAATCACTACTGTGTCAAAGAGGCTGTGTTTCCGTGGCCGCGCTTCCCGGGTATTGATATTGTTCTTGGACCAGAGATGAAATCAACAGGTGAAGTGATGGGCATTGATCAAGATATGGGAATGGCATACGCCAAAGCGCAAATCAGCGCATTCAACCCACTTCCAACCAAAGGCAATGTGTTTTTCTCTGTCAACGATCGAGATAAAGACGGCGCCGTACCTGTTGCTCGCGAACTGGTTGAACTTGGTTTTTCTATTTTTGCAACCGGGGGCACTTATAGGCGATTCAAAGCTGAAGGCATCCAGGTAGAAAGGCTTTATAAGCTGGCTGAAAAAAAACGTCCTAATGTGATGGATATGATGAAAAATGGCGAAATCCAATTCATCATCAATACCCCAAGTGGACACGAGGCCAGAGAAGACGAGATAACGATCCGATCAGGGGCGGTGGCCAATACAATATCTCACTGCACCAACCTTTCTGCGGCAGAGGCCTCCATACTCGCCATTCGCTCTCTCCAGGACAACGAACTTACGGTAACCACACTTCAAGAATACCACGCCTAATGGTTGATTGGATGCCTGCACCAAAAACCCGACAAAAATAGCTCTAAGTTGAGTTGTTGACATATTTCATTTTTTGTGTATGTTGCCGTGCCTGATCAACATTACTGAGTTACTTTACAAGTTTCAAGGTGGTGGTGGTATCAGGCTTCTGCACAATAATGTCAGAAACTTCTCGATTGGTGAGTGCGCTCCGTTGGTCGGTTAAAATAATAATAATGCGCAACTTTATACAATAATGAACATCTACGTAGGTAATCTACCTTACTCCGCAACTGACTCACAACTACGCGACCTCTTTGGTCAGTTTGGTGCAGTCAGCAAAACAAACGTTATCTCTGACCGTGACACTGGTCGCTCAAAGGGATTTGGGTTTGTTGAAATGGAAAGCGCCGAAGACGGCGAGCGTGCAATTCGTGAACTTGATGGTAATGATCTTGATGGTCGTAACCTCAAAGTAAACGAAGCTCGTCCGCGCGAGTAATAACAGCAAACCGCTGTTTTTTAAGCAAACCAGCTATCTCTCATTTTTGTTTGCCTTCAGGGTAAACAGGTTGAGGGGGAGTTGGTTTTTTTATGGTTGCGCGCAACATAATATCACTCCCTATTCTGGTGAATTGTTGTTCTTCTAAAACAACCTCAGGGGTTAATTCCCCAAACCCAGCATCAGCACCACCAGTAAGCAGCGGGGCATAAAATATAACAAGTTCATCGGCGAGCTCTTGTTGAAGAAAAGCAGCCATGAGGGTTCCACCCGCTTCTACCAGGACTGAGTTACACCCTTTGTTAGCTAGGGTTTTAAGAGCTGAGAGAATGTCTCCATGTTCTTGAATGAGGGTTCGGTTGGCGTGCTCATCGCTAAAGAGTTGGTAATCTTGTGGTAGGGCTTCTTTTTTACCACGAGTAATAACCATGCGCCACGGTTGTTGTTTGTTGGGTATATTCGTTGATCTTATTGTGAGCGATGGGTTGTCCACCCTGACTGTGTTGCCACCCGTGATGATCGCATCTGACTGGTAGCGCATTTTTTGAACGTATTCTCGTGATTCGGGAGAACTCAACCACTGGCCTTCAGCTGGGGGGCGGGTTGTTTTACCATCTAAACTGATCGCTGATTTGAGAGTCACCCAGGGCAGTCCTTTTTGCTGAACCTTTGTAAAGGGTCTGATGAGTTTGTCACATGCAGCCCGACAAACACCGCTGTGCACTTTCAACCCGGCAGAGTGCATGATTGTTTTTGCTACCCCAACATGCTTAGGATTGGGGTCTTGGGATCCATAGACAAGGCGTGTGATTCCCGCGGCTATGATTCCATCTGTGCATGGTGCTGTTCGGCCATGACTGGAGCACGGCTCGAGTGTCACATAAATCGTAGCGCCGTTAAGGGCTTCGCTTGAGTGCTGTTCTAACGCATCTGCGATGGCTTCGCGTTCTGCGTGAGGGCTTCCTGCTTTTTGATGCCACCCCTTACCAATTAGTTTACCCCCTTTAACGATAACGGCCCCTACTGGGGGGTTGGGAGATGTGCTGCCCACTCCTTTGCCCGCTTGCTCAAGAGCAAGTTGCATCCAATGAATATCTTCATCTGGTGTAAGCATGGTTGAATTATGCGCTTAGCTTTTTCTTTTTGGCAAGCTGTGAACAAACCCCTCTAAAATGTGAGTAATTTGTTAATCCGTGTGTTTATTTGTGTCTCGTTTCTCTCTACCCCTGTATCACTCTGATTGTTTCCATTGAAACCCTCATCTTATTAATCACGTGGAACACCTACTCTTATGCTGTGAAACAGACATTATGAAGAGTTACTCACAAATAGAAGAAGAAGAATATATATAGGTATCAAATAGAATCTTAATATACTAAGTGAATAACTTCTTTACTTGTTCATACCGCCAGAGCTTTGGAAGAACTAGCTTTATTGAAACAAGCAGCTTGACGATTCGAAGATGCTATGGAGAAATAGAAGTGAACTAAATTTTAAAGACCACATGAACAACGACGACTTGTTACACACAGAAAAGATTTTAGCAGACCGTAAAACGTTTTATTTGGACTTAAAGAAAAACGCCAGAGGCATGGTGGTAAAAATTACGGAAGATGTGTCGGGTAACCGAGACACCATCATGGTGCCAACAGAAATATTAGGCGACTTCATAGCAGCCTTAACAGACATTCAGGCAACCGCAGAAGGAGAATAGGTTAAATACCGGTAATTTTAATCAAACCGGTAAGCATTACGCGAGGAGACGCCCCCATTGGCTTGTCCATTCACCAGGAAGACGAGTAGGACGCGCCGGCTTACCGTCGCCCATTTGCACCATCGCGAGTGACTGGCGGCACGTGACGAGCACTTTATCGTCACTTTCTCTCGTCATTACAAAAGAGCACCAAAAGCGAACACGCTCGAGCTGTTCGAGTTTTCCATAAATTTTGAGTTTATCTCCCAGCACGGCGGGAACACGGTAATCGATTTCTGTTCGTAATACGGCCGGATAAAGCTGACTCGAGCCCAT
>JAFMDE010000058.1 GCA_017857425.1 Akkermansiaceae bacterium | reverse complement strand
CGATGGCCCTTTGTCACGAGCATAGAGGTAGAAAGGCAGAACCGTCGCCATCAGAGCTACACAAAGGAAGTAGCCATAGATAAAAATGGAATCCGCAGTAATGGGTATGTTGATGGGCATCGGGTGGGGCGGTAGTGTAGTCCAGGATCGTGAAGTTTGAAGTTTGAAGTTTAAGAGATTCAGTGCTGTGATCAGCGCATGCCGAATTCAAGTGCTCATTCCAGTGAGTCCACCAGCAAGATGCTCATCGATGCCGCCGCCGAGTTGTTGGGTTCATTGAAGCCGCTGAGCTTTCAGGAGCCAGTGAGTCACGTGTATTTGTCCACAGAATATGCATGGGATAGGCATTGCGAGTATCTCGAGCGATATGGGCAAGGTTCTAAAAAAGTGCTGATGCTGGGTATGAATCCGGGGCCGTGGGGGATGGCGCAAACGGGTATTCCCTTTGGTGAAATTCCATCCGTGCGTGACTGGATGGGCATATCTGGCCCGGTGGATAAACCTGATCCTGAGCATCCAAAGCGACTGGTCGAGGGTTTTGCATGCAGCCGCTCAGAGGTCAGTGGTCGGCGCTTGTGGGGTCTTTGTGCGGAGAAATTTCCCAACCCAGATGATTTTTTCAAGGATCATTTTGTGGCCAATTATTGCCCTCTTGTTTGGATGGGAGAGACGGGTAAAAACATCACGCCTGACAAGTTGCCAAAGGCGGAGATGGAGCCGGTAGAGCAAGCGTGCCGCAAGCATCTTGCCGCTGTCATCGCTGCCATCGATCCCGAGTGGCTCATTGGCGTGGGTGCCTACGCTGAAAAAAAGCTCATTGAGACAGTGAAGGAATATTTTCCATCCAAGTCATATCAAACCGGCAAAATCTTGCACCCGTCACCAGCATCTCCAGTTGCCAACCGAGGATGGGAGCCCCAGGCCGAGCGCCAACTCAAGGACTTGGGCGTTTGGAGCTGAGGCTCCATCATGAAGTGGGGGGCTGAGGTGGGGGGAAACTATGGCTTCCGGCGGACAGCCGCTGACGAATTTAGCCTTGGGTGGCTTTGATGTAATCGCCAACCCACTCAATACCATACTCGCCATTGACGAAATCTGGATGGTTCATGATCTCCTGTTGGAAAGGAATGGTGGTTTTGATACCCTCAATCTTGAATTCTGAGAGGGCGCGCTTCATGCGTTGGATAGCGATCTCACGGGTTGAGGCGGTGACGATGAGTTTGGCGATCATCGAGTCGTAGTGAGGCGGCACGCTATACCCAGAGTAGACGTGGGTATCTATGCGGACACCCTTGCCTCCGGGTGTGTACCATAGGGTAATGGTTCCCGGGCTGGGGGCGAAGTTGTTGTAGGGATCCTCGGCGTTGATTCGGCATTCGATGGAGTGGCCACGTGGGTTGGTGTTGAGCACGTGGTGAGAGAGAGGCTCGTTTGCAGCGACGCGGATTTGCTCCTTGATGAGCTCACAGCCCATGACTTCCTCGGTGACGGGGTGTTCCACTTGGATACGCGTATTCATCTCCATGAAGTAGAAGTTCTCGGCCTTCTCATCGACAAGGTATTCGATGGTTCCGGCGTTTTCGTAACCGATGGAGGTGATCAACTTGACGGAGGCTTTTGCCATTTGCTGACGGAGCTCCTCGGAAATTAAGGGAGAGGGGCACTCTTCGATGATTTTCTGGTTACGGCGCTGCATGGAGCAGTCACGCTCGCCGAGCTGGACAAAGTTACCGTGGGTGTCGCCGATGACCTGGATCTCAATATGGTGCGGCTTGAGTACGAGTTTTTCCAGGTAGCAGTCTCCATTGCCAAAACAGGCGATGGCCTCTTGGCTGGCCTGGTTATACATTTCAATAAATTCTTTTTCTTCAAAGCATGGGCGCATTCCACGGCCACCACCACCTGCAGTGGCTTTAATCATGACGGGGAAGCCGATCTCCTTGGCCAGCTTCAAACCGTGCTCGGCAGAATCAAGCATTCCCTCGGAACCGGGGGTCACAGGTACGCCGTTTGCGACGGCGGTCGCACGGGCAGTGTTTTTGTCACCCATTTTGCGAATAAGATCCGCAGAAGGCCCGATGAATTTGATCTGACAGCTTTCACAAATTTCAACAAAGCGAGCGTTCTCTGAGAGGAATCCGTATCCGGGGTGAATAGCATCGGCTCCCGTAATCTCAGCGGCCGCGATGATGCGGTCTGGCTTAAGGTAGCTGTCTTTGCTGGCAGCTGGCCCAATACATACAGCTTCATCAGCCAGCTGGACATGCATGGAGTCGACATCGGCTTCAGAGTAGACGGCTACCGATGCGACGCCGAGCTCGCGGCAGGCGCGGATGATGCGAAGGGCGATTTCACCGCGGTTAGCGACAAGGACTTTCTTGAACATGGAGGTGTGATAAAAAGGCTGCGTTGTGGGCGGAGGCGGTTTTAGTCGGCCTTAGCTGATTTGGAAAAGATCATCGCCAAACTGAACGGGCTCGCTGTCCTTGGCAACGATAGCGGTGACAGTGCCGGAAGTTTCAGCCTTGATTTCGTTCATGACTTTCATGGCCTCGATAATACAGATGGTCTGGCCTTCGCTGATGATGTCACCTACGGCGACAAAAGCAGCCACATCGGGTGAGGAGGCGGCGTAAAATGTGCCAACCATGGGAGCTGTGATCGCATTACCTGTAGGTGCATCGGCAGCGGCGGTAGTTTCTCCAGCGGCGGCAGCAGCTGCTGCTGCGGGAGCGGCAGCTTGAGCGGCGGGCATGGCGGCTTGGGCTACCTGCACGATGTCTGCACCTTTTTTCATTTTCAGGTCGACCCCTTCTTCCTTGAGGTGGAAGTAGCTGAGCTCATGTTGGTCCATGAGTTCGACGATTTTACGAATTTCCTTAAGATCCACGGTAGTATTGGTTGGTTGTGATGAAGCAAGCGGGAACATCCTCAGCTGCTTGCAATGGATGTGATACTAATTGTCATGGGCGGTCTGCGTCAAGCGAATCCCCCCGCAGGTATTATCTGGGTGTTTTTATGCGCCTTTTTCAGATCTCTTTTGAGAACCTAGGCTGTAAGTTGGGCCAATTTGCCCTATGGACTGATTTTCTTAATTCAGTTTGATGTCTGGCAAAGAGCCTGTCAGGGTGACGGCGATGATTTCCCGCAAGAAAATTCATTATGAGGCCACAGGTTGGCTTGGTCAGTATCTGTATCACTTTGGACGCTATTCGAGCATCCCACTGGTGTATGATGACTTATTGCGCTTCACGGGCTCGATCCCTTATGAGGACCCCAAAGGCAGGGAGACACTATGGCTTACAGTGATGTATCCCCATGAGGTGATGATGGAGCTTCGCCCGCAGCTGACCAAAATCTATACGGATTTGAAAGTAGGGGGAGAATCAGCTCACCATGAACATCTGATTGTGGACCGCATTGATTTTGGTGAGTTTGGTAACTCAAGGCCTTTCAGAATACGAATTACCAACCAGTATAATGACAACTCGGATTACTTCTATGTGAAACATGCGGATGCCTCCCGCATCTACGGTCTTGAGCTAGAGCATATTTTGTCTCCCGACAGGGTTAATTATCTTGCGCGTGGCAACACCTTGATTGAGGAGCACATACCGGGAGTGCCGGGTGATGTTTTTATCGATCGGTATTTGCCCAAGCCTGAGATTAACAAGGTGCGCGTAGCCAAGGAATTCGTGAAGTTTAATGAGCGGTGTTTCATTCGCCTGTTAGGTGACATGCGTTCTGTGAACTACGTGGTTGGAATTACCCCTGATTTTGAGGCGGTGCAGTACCGCGTTAGGCCGATCGACTTTGACCAGCAAAGTTATCACGGTAGGGCCAAGACCTACATGGCTTATCACTTTGATAGCAATAAGGTGGTTACAAGAATGAGTTTCCGAGAGATGAACCGTCAGACCATCGCTCAGTATGCGGAGGAAGAGCGCACCCAGATGGCGAGGCGGGCAAGGGCCGAACGATCAAGATTGCAGGCATTACTGCGCACGATGGCGAGAGAAGAGCTGGCACCTATGGAAAATATTGTCCGGCTCAGAAACGGGCTGAACCGTATTCACGGTACGGATAAGTTTACCGAATGCGAGACGATGGGAGCCCTGACAAAGAGGCACATTGAGCTGATGCTTTTTGATTCTGACTTTGCTTACCGGGCAAATCGCTAGTTTTTCTAGAGGTGTCATTTGCCAGAGGCATCACTTGCCAGAGGTGCCGCGTTACCTGCGGGCTTACCTGCAGCGTGCTAGGGTTACTAGGGCGTAGCCAGTGCCATAGGCATAATGGTAGTTGTAGAGCGGGTAGTCCCACCAGCAGCCATTTTTTTCCTGCTTGGAAATAATCAAGGCTGAGAGTTTCTGTTGCCACTTTTGCTGCTCCTGAGGGGGCAAAAAATCAATGCATTCTGAGGCATAGTAGTGACCATAGAAGTAGAAGTATCCAGAAACGGCGGCGGGAGCTTCATGGGGAACGGGGCGTTTGCGGCCATGATCGAGCCAGCCTTGCCGGTCAAAGAGCCTTTGTAGCCAGATGCGGATGACAGTGTCGGTTACTTCGCTGTCACCAAATTTCCTAAGCGCGGCATTGCATGCTTGGGAACGGCCAAGGGAGCCGGCAGGCGTATTGATGGATCGTCTAGGTGTCCAGCGGTGACTAAAGGAATACGTGTAGGAGAAGTCAGGATTACGCTGCATTTGAATCGATTCAACGCCACGCTTAACAATGGTTGCGGGAAGCTCGATATCCATCGTTATGGCGACGTCATGCATTGCGAGCAAAGCAGTAGCGGTGGTAAAGCTCATGATGCTGCCTGAGGGTTTGGCGGTGACATGCTGGAAGTCATAATAGCCCCAACCCTTGTTGACGTCTTCGTGGCGCACTAGGCGCTTGATCTGAATGGCGGCTTGCCGGCGGTATTCGTCCCTCTTGGTGGGATCGTCATGGTAACGGTAGAGTGATGCCAAAGCACGTAGGTTGTACGCGTGAGCCCATATGCTGTAAGTTGCCCTAGGGTCAATATTGCGAACATTTGGTAGTGTTTCAAGTAACCATGCCTCACCTCGCTCGATGGCCTTGAGGGTGGCCGGTCGTTGATCACGACATTCTAACAGGCCGTGCAGGGCTAGTGCGGAGCTTGCCGTTCGAAATGCTTGATGAGCATCGGGCACAGGGGCATAGATATTGAGTCCTTTGGTGCGGGTTGCGTTACCCCATGAGCCGTTTTTGTTTTGATGCGCAATGAGAAAATCGGCCCCTTGCTCGATGGAGCGGTTGATGTCCAGATTACTTAGCGCAGGTGCTTTTTCGGCGGCCCTGAGGGAGCTTGTCAGGAGGCAGGCAATCGAAAATATTTTGACGGCCGGATGTGCATGGAATGCAGATCGGAGCAACAGCCTTGTAAGCCACCTGATCATTTGACAATGACCTGGCTTTTCTCGAGCCCTTCGGTGATGACCGCCCACTTATCGTTGGAAGCTCCAATAGTCACGGTGCGCGTGGCGGTTTTACCATCAGCGAGTTTAACCTGAACCGTATGGCTGCCGTCATTGGCCTCACTGAGGTATTCGATTGGTACTTTTAGTGCGTCATCCATGATATGACTTAGGATTTTGACATTGGCTTTCATGCCGGGAACCACGGAGATGCCTGAGGGTAGAGTTGGCTCGAGAGTGGTGAGGAATGTGTTTTTGGTGGACGGGTGACTAGCTACATCGCTTACTTTTACAGAGAAGCGCTTGTAGGGGTTGAGTTTGGTTGTGGCATATCCAGCTGCACCCTTGTTTATACCTGCTAGTTTATCTTCGCCAGCTAGCGAGTAGAGTTTTAGTGATCCGCCCGCAGGGATGACGGTCATCAGGGTCGTGTGGGCCCGTAGTTTATTACCAAGCTTAAGCACTTTTGCGGCTGCCTCGGATTGCCACTTGCCGTTTTTGATTTCCCCATAATACACGATGCCATCAACAGGTGCGGTGATTGCCATCATGGATCGGTCGCTTTTTAGTTTGGCGAGTCTTTCCTCTTTCTCCTGATGGTCTCTAGCGGATTTGTCTGTCTGCTGCTGCTTGATTTGTAAATCTCTTGGTAGTTTCTGCTTTGCATCGGTATTGGCAATGCGCGCACTTTCTGAGGAGCGTTTTTTGGTTTCAAGCTTACGCGGGATGATGGTGTGTAGTGCCATTTCAGCATTCGCTTTTGTGCTAACTAATGAAAACTTGGCACGCTCCACGTAATAGCGTGCGCGCTTGAGGATGATTTCCTCCGTCTCCTCGGTTTTTTCGTCCTCGCTGTACATCTTGAGTAACTGCTCGAGTTCTTCTTGTTGAGATGCGAGGTAGAATTCCGCCCGGGTGATGCTACGCTTGGCTTCTTCCATTTCAAGCGCCTGGTGAGTAGTGACGTAATGCTCAAGATCTTCTGCGGCTTCGCGTTCATTGCGTGCGAATGTATCCAAGCTGCGAGGTGTCGTGATCTTCAGCTGCTCTAGCTCCTGTTTTGCCTTAGCCAGCTCGAGTGCTCCTGAGGCAATCGATTTTTCCGCAGAACTGATCTCTTTATCTAATGCACGAGAATCGATGCCGATGAGGCTGCTTCCCTTTTTTACGATAGCGCCGTGAGCTACAAGTGAGATGACCTTAAAGTCGGCCCATTCCTCTGGATTGATGATGACCGCTTCAGATTGTGCGGGCAGAAAAACGGCGTCTAAAGAGGTCTCTACTTTAAAGGCCTTAGGTTCGACAGTGTAAGTGTCCGCGTAGGCAGTGTGAATACCAAGCAGGGTGATGATAGAGAGGAAGTAGCGCATAATAGGTATAAGTAGAAAGAGGGCGTAAAGGGAAGTGTATGGCGGCTACTCGGCGTGTGAAGCAGATAGTTTTAGTATGATTTTTTCCTCGCAAGCCAGATGGTGTGATTACGACGCTTGCTGCCTTTATGCGCTGCAGCAACGCTGTTTTCACTGACATCGAAACCAGCTTTGCCGAGTAACTTGGTAAAGGCTTTGTCTGTGCGAGCAGACCAGACGGCAAGAATGCCGCCACCTTTGAGGGCGTGCTGAATCTCACGCAGGCCATTGAGTGAGTAGATGGCGTCATTTTTTTTGCCATGAAAGGCGGAAGGTCCATTGTCAACGTCGAGCAGGATGGCATGGTATTCGCCACTTGCTTGTCGGATGAGTTTTTGCACGGGCTTGATCTTAATGGTGATGCGCTCGTCATCAAGGAGTCCAGGATTGAGGTGAGAGAGGTGGGTGCGGTTCCATTTTTCGATATCCGCAGTGAGTTCTGCGACGATGAAGTTGGCGCGTTTTCCTGGCAGGGCTTTCGTCGCTGCGGCAAGTGTGTAGCCCATGCCGAGACCGCCGACGAGTATGCGTGCTTGGTTAACGGGACGGAATGGTGAGCAGGCAAGCTCTGCGAGTGTCTCCTCTGAGCCATGAGAAAAAGAGGTCATCAACTGCTCCCCTTGAGAACATATCATGTAGGTGCCGTCATGCTCGATAAGTTCCAAGGATTCCCCCTCTGGGGTTTTGCACTCTGCTAGTTTAACGTAAGGCTTCATAGGGGCGGTGGCTGAATGTCTTTGCTGGTTATAGTTGTAGCGAGGGCGATGATGGCGCGGGTGGTGCGAGGCCGATATATGGCAACGCTCTCAGAGGATACACAATAACCAAATACAGAAATTAAGCAGTTGAAAATTTAGCCGTTGTCGGGCATGATTTTTTGCATGAAAAAAATTGGCTCTACGCTTCTATTGTTGGCTACACTACTCTGCTTGAGCTCATGTAATACGTTCATTGGAGTGGGTCGTGACATAGAGAGATTGGGTGAGGGCATGCAGAACAAGGCGGATGGCAAATCCTGGTCTGGCAATGCAGGGACTGCCCCGCAAGGGTCTCCTTATTAATTTCACCTCATTTCAGAAAGAAAATGACCACGCGTTTAGGCGGAGGGCATTAGCTTAACAGGCGCGTGATTGGAGTTATTGCTGCGGCGTTACTGGCGGAGTCGGCATCACAGGTGCCACACGTGCCATACGTGCAATACGCACTGGAAAGATCGAGTTGCCTCTGCGGATACGCAGCTCTGTGGTCTGTTTCGCTGCGGAAGCGATCAATCTAGCGAGTAACTCATCGCTGCGTTGAACTTGATGGTTATTGATCGCTAAGATTTGATCTCCTATGAGTAATTTTCCGGCAAGCAAACTGTCTGGGTTTATTTTTGAGACAATGACATTGGCTGCGCCTTTTGCTCGTTCTGCGGGGCTGGTATCACGAACATACACGCCAATGGTCTCGAGAATAGTTTGAGGGTCCGGGCTGAGGCTGGCGTCGTCCTCGTCTTTTTCTAATTTGATATCCTCTCTGTTGTAGTCATCAGCTTTGCCAATGGTTGCGCTTAGCGTTTGCTTGGCTCCCTTACGCCAGATCTTAAGGGTGACTTGGTCACCTATCTCACTGCGTTGAATAAGGGTGATAAGCTGGCTCATATTTTGCACAGGGGTGCCTTCAAAGCTAATGATGACATCATCAATTTCAAGTCCGGCGGTGGTCGCAGGTGAATCTGGCGCAAGGCCGACGACGGCGACGCCACCCGGAGCTTGGAAGTCAAATTTCTCGCGTGCATAAGGGTCCAAATCCTGGAGGACCATGCCAAGAAAGCCGCGACTGGGACGTCCTTTTGCTAAAATGGCTTGTAAGGTTCGGAAGGCATCATTGGACGGAATGGCAAATCCAATACCTTGAAATCCTGGGTTCTTTTTGTCACTTGAAAAAATGCGCGAGTTGATCCCAATGATTTCTCCACTGACGTTCACCAGAGGCCCGCCTGAGTTACCAGGGTTAATAGGAGCAGAGGTTTGCAGGAGATCCACTTGAATATCTGAAATGGCCCGTTCTTTGGCTGAAATTCTCCCATCAGTAACGGAGGTGCCTATGCCAAATGGGTTGCCAATGGCAAAAACCGCGTGACCTACTTCTACCTCAGAGGAGTTGCCAAATTTAAGAGCTTGAAATGGGCCGCCGTCATCGATTTTGAGCACGGCGATATCGACGGTAGAGTCTGAACCAATGACCTTGGCTGAGTGAACCGTGCCATCATACAAGGTAAGGCGAATGCGAGGATTGCCCTGAATCACATGGTGGTTGGTGAGCACGTGACCTTCTGCGGTAACAATCACTCCAGACCCTTGACCTTGAAAAGTGCGCGGCTGAATCCATGTGCGACCATATAAATCGCGGAAACGCTCTCTTCGAACACCGGAAGTATCAATGCTGACCACCGATGGAACAATGGCCTTAACCAGAGCCTCGCTCTCCTGGTTAATGGCAGCAAGTATTTGAACTTTGTCTGTTCCGATGACTGGAGTCAGACGGAGCGTGAAATTGCCATTTTCCTCAGTTTTACTGGCATTGCCACCTGATAAAATATCGATGAGGCTATCACCATTTTGCAATTTGCGGGTGATGAAGACGGCTAGGAAGGCAAAGACAAAAACAGCTAGTAGGATCAGGAAACGTCGAAATCCGTTATTCATGTGGTTCGATTATTGAAGGGTGGAATACGCAGCAATGTGCAGTTAATAATCTCTAATATCCATGGAGAAGGTCACGAATGCAATGGGAAAAACCGTATGAAGCGATTCCACGGCAGGTGATTTCTCGGTTATTCCTTCTTGTCAGAAGGCTCGGGACCAATGGCGGCTTCAATAGGGGCTGAGATGCGCTCGGCGAGAGCCGCGCCCTGATTTTTCATGTCTTTAAAAAGCAGCTTAGCTTTTTCTCTGGCAGATTCATTGTTGTATCGATTTTGCATGCGCTCTCGCAATGAGGCTAATTTTTTGAAGTCTTTGGCTAGCTCGAGGGTGTCCTCATAAATCGGATCATCATCTCGGCTAACAAAGGGTTCTAGTTGCTCGAGTTTTACGCCTATTTGCTCATGTGTTTTCTCTAGTTCATCACTGTCGGGCTGTTCAGTTTCTTTGTCGGGCTGTTCAGTTTGAAATTGAAGGACGCTGTTTAGCTCCTCAATGAGCGGGCGGAGTTCAAGACGAAGTGCCCTCTCACTGAGATGGATCGGCCTTTTGCCGCCACCTTGAAGTAGTAGCATTTTGGCAGACAGATGCTCAGGGGCGAGTTTGACCATTTCATCTAAGGCGGGTCTAATATCATGATCTGCGGCAAGCTGGGTGACTGTTTTTTTAGAACTGAGATCTTGGAAGGAGGCAAAGAGTTCGCTTGCCTTGCCGAGGTCGGCGCTACTTTGCAGAATGGCTGCGGCTAGTGCCTGATCGATATCAGTTACAGAGAGAACCTCCCATCGGGTGAAGAAGTCTGGCTCTTTGTAAACGAGGAGTTGCTGCATTATTTCAGCGCTTTCTGCCGACACGATGAGCCTGCCTCCGTGTGAAACTTGTCGCAAGGCAGTCAACAGCTGCCAAAAATTGTCAGGTTCGATTATATCACCTTTTGCATTGATGTCGGCCAATAGACAAAGGTCGTCACGAAGCGGGCTGTTGGCCAATGATCCCTCGAGCATCAATGCTAGTGGTCCTGCTATGGCAAGCTGATTGCCCATACCGTGGCTGCCATCGGGGAAATTGATTGTCCCTTTGAAATGAGGCAGGATCGAGTGTCGGCCTTTGATGAGTTGCTTGAGCAATGGATCGAGTTCGAGCATCGGCACATCTGAATGTAAAATCGAAATGAAGGGCGTTGTTGCTTCCTCTGCTTTGCATGGGCTTAGCTTGAGGGTCATGCTTGCAAGGGTCATAGCCTTTACGACTTCGCCAGCTTCTGTGGTTTCTTGTTCTTCAATTTTTTCCGGGTCTTGATCTGAATCTTGGTCATCACTTAACAATGCCTCGAGATCTTCATTTTTTTTCTCAATGGTAATTGGAATGGGAATAGGAAGTTGAATGGATTGCTTAACAAGGTGAAAATGAGGGGTGC
>JAFMDE010000057.1 GCA_017857425.1 Akkermansiaceae bacterium | reverse complement strand
AGATTGCTTTCCTCCCACGGGTCGCTTTTAAGATCATGCAGGCGAATGATTTTCTTAGCGCTCGAGACCCAGACTTTGTATTGCTTATCGCGAATAACGCGGGTGGCGAAATCCTTCCTTGGCCGTACCCCGTCTTTCGTCAGCTTGGCACCTCCGTGACCAAGGGCCATGATCCACTTGCGATCCGTGTCTTTTGCCTTGCCCAAGATCAAGGGGGCGATGGAGGTGCCGTCGGTGATGAAATCTTCCGGCACCTTGCCCCCGCCCAGTTCCAGGAAGGTGGGTAGCATATCTGAAAAGTCGGTAAGGGCCTCACTCTCGACCCCGGCCGGAACAAGCCCTGGGCAGTTGACAATGAAAGGCGCGCAAACTCCGGCTTCTGTTTCCGTGCCTTTCGCTCCTTCGACCTCTGTTCCGTTGCGGATACCGGTCACGGCGCGCTTGCCTGCAGTGGAGCCATTGTCGGTGGTGAAAATGATAATGGTGCGATCACGAATCTTCAGCGCATCGAGCTCCTTAATGAGCTTGCCCACGATTTTGTCCACATAGCGCACCATGGCCTGGTGCTTGCCGAGCTTGCCCTCGGCATTTGGTTCATCCGGGGTGGTCACGAACGGAATATGTGGCAGCGCCATCGGGAAGTAGAGGCACATCGGATCCTCTTTGTGTTTGCGCATGAACTTGATCAGGTGATCGGAGTAGAGATCGGGGCCGAACTTGCCTTCGTAGGTCTGACTTCCTTCCGGGGTGTTGATGTAGGGATCATAATAGCGTTTGTCACTTGGAAGATTGCCGGTCTCACTCCCGGTCCACATGGCCCAGTCATCGAAGCCGTGTTTCTTCATGGCTTGCGGCTCGACCCGGAAATCATTGATCTGCCACTTGCCGGCGGCAAAGGTGGCGTAGCCGAGGTCTTTCATCAGGCGGGCAAAGGTGATGTTTTTCTTCTGCTTCCAGTCAAAGTATGCCACCCCCCAGCGCGGCACGTCCCAATGATTGGCCCAGCCCGTGCGCCATGGGTATTTGCCAGTCAGCAGTGTGGTGCGCGACGGGGTGCACTGCGGCATGGAGTAGGCGTTATTGAATTTCATCCCACCCGCTGCCAGCGCATCAATGTTCGGGGTCTTGATGTCCTGCGCTCCGTAGCAGCTGATCCACTCCTTGCCCAGGTCATCGAGCATGATGAAGAGGATGTTAGGCTGAGTATGAGTCTTCTCAGCAGCTATTAATGGGGAGATGATGCCAACAGTAAGCAGCACGGCCGCAGCCGTTATTGTTCGAATGGTTTTTTTGATCATGTCTAATATTTGTTGTGCCAATTGCTTAGCCCGCTTCCAGCACGACCGACATCCCTTCATAGGCGGGAATAAGACCTTCCGGGATGAGCTTTTTCTCCAGCACATGGTGAGGCGGGTGCAGCCTGTCCGCGATATGGGTGAGGATGATTTTTGCATCTGGCTTGAGTACCTTTCGTTGCATGAGGGTTTGGTTCATGTGACGAATCATGGTCAGGTCATTATGGCTGAAAATTCGAGGGTCTCCCTTGCCCTCACCGCAGGTGGCATCCCAGATGATGGCATCGAGTGGCTTGCGCTCAATGTGTAGCCAGGTCGTTGTCGGCAACCAGCCCGTGTCAGTCGCGTAGAAAGCACGCTTGGTAGCGCTCTCAATCAGGTAAAGCAGGCATTGCTCTTTGGAGCCATGAACGTCGTGATTGGCGGCAAGACCTGTCATGGTGAGTCCATGCACCTGGAAGCTTTTGCCATGCTCAACGGGAATCTTCTCGATGCGGTCTGAGTCGGGCACTTTTTTCAGTGCTTCCGGGTCTCCCCAAAACTTCAAAGGTCCAAGACTGGCATCCCTTCCATTGGCGATGCTCATGATGTTGCCCGGATGCAAGTGGTCCGAGTGCGTGTGAGTCAGCAGGATGTCGGTGATCCCGGCGGGGTCGACGTCGTAACAGTTCATGACATCAAGCACGGTCGGGCCGCAATCAATGAGAATATGTCCGTTGACCAGCATCGACGACATGGCACGCACCTTGGCTCGTGGATGACTCTTATCTTTGAATGGGTACTTGCGTGGCCAGTTCGCCGCACCTGTTCCCAGAAAAAGAAGTTCGAGCTGTTTCGTGGGTGAGCTGTCGGCCTCCTTGGATTCTCCTTGTGGTTCGCCTTCCTTGGCATGGGCGGAGCCGGTCAGTCCTGTCGCCGCGAGTGAGGTGGCAAGTGAAGCAGCGCCCATGGAGGTCATGGTCAAAAAGTCCCGCCGGCTTGGGTTTGTCTCGCTATCTTTTGTCATTGGTTGAGTAAATATGGTGCTACTTGGTTTGCGTGCCTCTACTTCTTTCGGTCCCACGGATTTGCTGCCCGGGGCTCGTAGGAAGGCCGGGCGTCCTTGTCGGGAAGGGTGCTGACGATCTGCGTGAATTTGGCGAGAGCTTGCTGGTGACTCTCTTCCTTGCTGTCGATCAGGTTGGTTTCTTCTTTCGGGTCTTGCTGCAGATCATGCAGACGATCGATCTGTTTGTTGGTGTTGACCCAGACCTTGTAGCGCTTGTCGCGGATGACCCGTCCGCCAAAATCTTTGCCGGGACGGATACTCTCCCCATCCAGCTTTGCCTTACCAAAGCTCAGGGCCATGATCCAATCACGCTTGGAGTCCTTCTCTTTGCCGAGGATGAGCGGAGCGATGGAAGTCCCGTCGATGACGAGATCCTCCGGAACCTTTCCGCCTCCCAGTTCAACGAAGGTGGGCAGCATATTGGAGAGATCGGTGAGGGCATCGGTTTCGACACCGGCGGGAACGGTTCCCGGGCAGTTGACGATGAAGGGCCCGCAAACGCCGGCCTCGGTCTGCTCGCCTTTTGCCCCCTGGATCTTTTCCCCATTGAGTGAGCCCGTGATCGGCTTGTTCGTTCCGTTGTCACTGCAGAAAAAGATCATGGTGCGCTCACGGATGCCAAGGGCGTCCAGTTCGCTGACCACTTGCCCGACCATTTTGTCCACGTAGCGCACCATGGCCTTATGCCGGTCGAGTTTACTCTTGGCATTGGGTTCGTCCGGTGTGGCAACGAAGGGTGAGTGCAGCAGAGGCATGGGGTAATAGAGACACATCGGTTCATCCTTGTGCGCGCGCATGAACTTGATCAGGCGCTGGGTGTATATGTCGGGCCCGAATTTGCCGGCGTAGGTGCGGCTACCATCCTCGGGGGTGTTGATGTAGGGGTCCTGATAGCGTTTGTCGCTCGGCGGGTTGCCGGTCTCAAAGCCGGTCCACATGGCCCAGTCATCAAAGCCGTGTTTCTTCAAGGCATGCGGCTCGACCCGGAAGTCATTAATCTGCCACTTGCCCGCGGCACAAGTGGCATAGCCAAGGCCCTTCATCAGGCGGGCAAAGGTGATGTTTTCTTTCTTTTTCCAGTCGAAATATCCGACTCCCCAGCGAGGAACATCCCAATGGCTGACCCACCCCGTGCGGTATGGGTATTTACCCGTCAGAAGCGTCGTGCGCGATGGCGTGCAGGACCCCATCGAGTAGGCATTGTGAAACTTCATGCCGCCTTCTGCGAGCGCATCGATATGCGGAGTCTTGATGTCGTCCGCCCCGTAGCAGCTGACCCAGTCTTTACCCAGGTCATCGATCATGATGCAGAGGATGTTGGGCGGCTGCGGCTTTGCCGCAGAAGAGTGAAAAGTGAGGAATGAAGAGAGAAAGAGGAGGACGGTGAGTCGTTTCATGGGCTGGGTTGGTTATTGATTAAGGCAGGTCGGGAAGATGCTTTTTACTAAGGGGCTTTTATTTGGCGGACTTCTTCTGCCTCGATCCTCTGCCGCTCTTCCAGAGTCTGATCTCTGCCACATCATTTTTCGCTTCCGGCCCGTCTGTGCTGCGCCCGCTTTCCACATCCGATGTGAGGTCGGCCAGAAGCTTCTCAGCGATTTCGGGATGGGTGAGGTAGAGGTTGTTTTGCTCACTCGGGTCTTTTTCCATGTCGTAAAGTTGCGCCTCTGGTGCACCCTCCTGCGCTGCGGTGCCCTCTTTCGGGGACGACCAGCCGCCGGATCCTCTGGCCAGCAGCAGTTTCCATTTGCCCTGGCGATAAGCGAAGTGGCCTGAAATGGAATGATGGATCACGCCCTTGCGCGTCGATACAATGGGCTTGCCGGATAGGGCAGGAAGAAAGCTCACACTGTCTTCGGCGGCTTCTGGTGCTTTTTCTCCAGTGATCTCGGAAGCGGTGGCAAAGAAATCCACCAAGGTAATGAGCTGGTCACAACGAGAGCCGGGCTCAACCTTGCCCAGCCAGCGGACCACAAACGGCACCCTATGTCCGCCATCCCAGATGTCGGCCTTGGAGCCGCGGAAATGGGCGCTGACATAATGCCCTTTCCCGCGCAATTCGGCAATGTTGGCATTCTTCGAGGTGCCATTGTCACTGGTGAAGATGACCAAGGTGTTATCTGAAAAGCCGTTTTCTTCCAGAGCGTCGGAGATCGCGCCTACAGTCGCATCGGTTTGCATGACGAAGTCGGCATGGGCGTTCAAGCCGCTTTTTCCCTGCCATTCCGGGGTGGGCACAATCGGGGCATGTGGTGAGCCGAGCGGGACGTAGAGGAAGAAGGGCTGCTCCGGCGACTTGGCGCGCTCTTCGATGTAGGCGACGGACTTTTCGGTTAGGCGCGGCAGGTTATGAATCTCCTCCAGGCGCTCGATGACCTTGTCGTTCTCGATGATGGTGTCCATGTGTCCGGCATGATGGTTGCCATGAAAATAGTCGAAACCGCGATGCACCGGACCGTCAGGGATGGTAGCTCCGATCGGCGCACGGCCCTTCCTCTTATCTGGCTTCGGCAGGATCGCGCCTGTTTCAGGATCCTGATACTGGCAATCCAGATGCCACTTGCCGATGATCCCGGTGGCGTATCCTTGTTTCTTGAGTAAGCCCGCCACGGTGAGGCGGTCCGGTGCGATCAGGCAGGGCCTGAAGCCAACGGCTACCCCGTTCTGGAGTCGTGTGCGCCAGCTATAGCGGCCGGTGAGGAGACCGTAGCGCGTTGGCGTGCAGACTGCGGAGCCTGAATGGGCATCGGTAAAGATCATGCCTTGCTTGGCGAGCTTGTCGACGCAGGGCGTTTTGATTTTGCCGTTCTCCGGGTTCAGGCACTGCACATCTCCGTAGCCGAGGTCGTCACACATGATGAGGACAATGTTGGGTTTTAATTCGGGGGCTGGGTTCTCAGCAGCGATGCCAGTGGTGCTGCTAGCAATCATCATCGCGGCAAAAGCGCTGCGCAAAGAATTTGTTAGAGAATTTCTTAGGGTATTTGTTATCGTCATCGTTTGTATTTCTTGTGGAAGTTTGTATTTCTTGTGGGGCTCGGTCTCTGTGTGTGAGGCTTCATTTCAAGGCCTTGCTCCGGCGCAACTCGGTAGCCAAAAAGTCGACGGAGCGCTGGATGATATCGTCGACCGACGGATCGATGGGGGTGGAGCCATCGGCCTTACGCCAGTTGTGGCCGGCGTTCTTGATGATGAAAATCTCGACAGGGGCAGCGCAGGCCTTCGCCTTTTTCTGCATGTAATAGGCGTGGTGCACGGGAATGGTGGTGTCTCCGTCGCCCTGAATCATGAGCAGTGGTGGGCTCTCTTTGCGCAGGTAATTGACCGGGCTGACTTCGCGGTAGAGGCGCAGTTTATCAGCGGGTGGGGTTCCCGACTTGAGCACACGTGCTCCGAACCGATCGCGGAATTTTGCGCGGCCATCATGATTGAACAGCTCGGTCTTCTCAAAGTCACAGGGGCCATACCATGAAACACCGCCAAGCATCGTGAAGCGCTGACCGGCAAGCTCTGCGTCACCGGGAAAGTCATCCGGCTGCGTCAGCAGTAACATCTGGGCGAGCTGTCCGCCCGCAGAGTCGCCATAGCTAAAGACGCGGGTTGAATCGAGATGCAGCGCCTCACCATGCTTGGCAAGATAGCGCACGGCGTCCATGGCGTCGGTCACACAATCGCGGATGCTGGTGTCCCCGTTCTTACAAAGCCGATATTGCACGGCTGCGACACAAAAGCCCGCTTCGGTCAAACCACGCACCGTCTGGGCAATTTTTGATCGCCCCTGTGCCTTGTTCTTGCTGCCCGCTGCCCAGCCTCCGCCGTGGGTGTAGACCACCAGGGGATAGGCACCCACAAGCTCAGTCGCTGGATAGAACAGGTCCAGATGCAGATCCTTTTCAGCCGTCGTCTTGTAGACGATGTCCGCTTTCAGATGAATCGGCGCGCTGCCCGAGGCAGGCTCCGCCCGCAACGACACGCCACTCACCAAAATGAGCGGAAGTAAAATGAGCCTGAATGTATTCATGACGTCTTTAGGTGCCTTTTATTGTAGGGGCCGCGTTCGGCTATTTGAAACTGATCTCGACGCTTTCGAGTATGGGCTTGGATGCGTTTTCAGTGGTGTCCTGCAGCTTTAGCTCAAAGCAGAAGCCGTAGCCTGCTGGCAACTCGCTCAGATCCATCGACGCGGGGATGCGTTTGATTTGTTTGGAGAAACCTTCGATGTGGTCATAGCTCTCTTTGAGTTCTGCCCAGTCACTCCAGGTGTCGGCCTTGCCGTCATTGGTGGTGTCCACTCCGACGCGAGCCTCAACTTTCTCGACCCATGGCCCTGGGCTGACGTAGTCATGTTTGGTTTGATTCAGTAGATAGAACTGTCCAGCGGCAAAGCCGATGTCCGGGTCCGGGTGGCCGCTGCCGAGTTCACCAATGAACTCGAACTTTTGATCCAGGCTAGGGGAGGTGAACAATCCGATGCGGATCTTGTCATGAATAGGATGGTAGTCTGCCGTGAGGTAGTATTGCCCGCCGATGGCGATGGCCGCCCAGTCACCGTAGGCGTGCTGCTCGGGCTCATGGACTTCGTATTTGGCAAAAGCTCGTTGGCTTCCTGCTTTGATTCCATCCTTGGGGTCTTCCTTGGGGTCATCCTTGGGGTCATCCTTGGGGTCTTCCTTGGCTGGGACTCTTGCGGGGAAGTTTTCAGGGTCGTCCGCGTGCCAGTGGGGGTGGGGATACTCTTTAAACTTGCCGGTCGGCTTAGTGCGTTCATCCACGGCAGGGGCCAGGATTTTGAAGTCGCTGATGCCATCGTCACTGACGGCATGTCCCGCCAATGGTGAATCCCATGAATGCCTGCCAGCGTCGATGGGGCTCCAGTCTTCATAGATCAGGTGGAACTTGCCATCGAGGTCACGAATGATGACGCAGTCTGAGCCGTCGGAGGGGTCCTTGAAGGCAAGCCCTATATCTTTGCCCGGCTTGCCGTCGGTTAGGTCATCGTCGATGTAGAGATGAGGGTCCTGGTCATTGGGGAAGTCGTAATAAATGTAAGCCTTGCCGTCGACAAACTCTGCGGTGGTGGACCATTTAGCATGTTTAGCGGTAACGCAACCGTGGTGCACCCAGTTCACCATGTCGCGGCTCTGCCAGGCGTGATAACCACCAGCACTTTTCTTTAAGCCACCGGGAGCATTGAAGAGATTAGGATACGGCGTGGTCTGCAGCTCAATGTCGAAGCCCTCCAAGTTGGCCGATGTTGATTCGAACCCTGCTTTACGCGGAGCTCTGTGTCGCCCGAGTATCCAGTAGTCATTGGGCCCCTTGGCGAGGAAAATAGGAGCGTCACCCAGAGTGGGCGGGCAGACCTTTTTCTCAGTCGGCTGCCAGTTGTCCCATCTTGTTGATGCGGTCAGTGTGATGGCTTGCGCTGAGCGTTTTTTCTTAAAGCGCTGCAGCTTGCTGTGGTATGTGCCTTCTTTGCCCGTAGGGGAGAGGGTGTTGTTCTCGATCGCAAGGCCATTGAGACCATTGAGCTCGCGGCTGGCGCCGTTCCACTCTTCGCCGCTGTCGATTCGCCAGCTGTTATCCTCTTTGGCAGCAGCCTGCCCGTTTGCCATTGATGTGAGGCCGATAAGGGCGAGCGCTATTACTTTGTGTATCATGATTTTTTATTTGTTGTGGTTGCGTTTCGCTTTTTTGACATTGCCTTCGAGGTCGACCTGCTTGGTGTTTTTCAGGGCTTGATCGGCATCTTTGACGATGACATTGGGAGTGTGTTGTTCCTGGTCCGTAACGATCTCGAAGGACCAGGCGTAGTTGCTTTCACCTAGCTGTGCCGGTGGTGTGATTTGCAGGCCGGCGGGAGTCATCTGCCATTGAACATCGCCAGGGCTGCCAAGCAGCTTCACAGATTTGACTGTGCTGGCATCCCATCCGGCGGTTGCTTCAATGGTGAAGGGTTTGGTGGGTTTGGCCAGCTTGATGGCGTAGAGGTTCTTGCCTTTGGTGGTGAAGGCGAGGTGTTCATTCTTCTGATCGCAGACTTTCCAGTAGCGGCTGCCGTAGATGGCGTCGCTGTTGGTGGCGAGCCACTCACCCATGGCGCGCAGGCGCTCCATCTGAGGTTCCGGAATGGAGCCGTCTGCCTTGGGGCCGATGTTGACAAGGAAGTTGCCATTGCGGCTGATCACCTCGACCATCTCATGGATGACATCTTCAATACTCTTGTACTTGTCACCCTCCAGGTAGCCGAATGAAGTGCCGAAGGTCGTGCAGCTCTGCCACTTGGGGCCAATGACTTTCATCTTGAGGTTGTCTTTTTCCAGACATCCTACGCCATCGGGCCAGTTGCGCTGGCCTCCCTTGTTATTGACGTAGACCGCCTGGCCACGGGCAGCCCCATGGTTCATGAAGCCGGTGATCATGCCGCGGAGTGCATCGTCGAAATACTGGATCTCGGGTTTTGCCTGCCCTTGGCGCACCTTGTTGCCGTCACGGGTGTAGATCGGGAAGTCATCCATCCACAGCATGTCCGGGTTATACTTCTCCTGGATTTCCTGCCAGCGGGCGACGTAGTCATCCACATAGTTCTTATTGTAGCTGAAGTCCGGGCCGTAAAGCATCGCGGCTTCCGGATCACGCTTGATCTCCTCGGCGATATCTGCATGGGGCTCGCTATGGACCACGTATTGTTCCTTGGCAAAAAATCCGGTGTGTCTCTCCCGGTGATAGGAGGGCGCATACTTGAGGCCTTCTTTGCGCAGTGCCTTGCCGAGGTCGCCGACAAGATCACGCTTGGGGCCTTTGTCGACCGCGTTCCATGGGGTCAGATCGGAATCCCAGTTGGCCCAGCCATCGTGGTGCTCGGCGGTCATGACCACGTATGTTGCCCCCACCTCCTTGAAGAGGCTGGCCCATGCTGCAGGGTCCCAATTCTCAGCCTTGAATTCAGGGATGATGTCCTTGTAACCAAACTCGGGCGGGTGAGCACCCCAGCGTTCTTTGAGGTAGGGGTAATAGTGCTTGGGGTCACGGTAGATAAGTTTGGGCACATGCTCGGAGTAGCCGCTCCCACCCCTGCGGTAGCCAATCACACTGTAGGGCCCCCAATGAATGAAGATGCCGATCTTGCCGTCATCAAACCACGCTGGGACGGGCATTTTCTGCAGGGACTCCCAGCTGCCATCGTAGGCGGCTTCCGTGGCAGCGGGCTGTTCTTGAGCCTGCATCGATCCCGCGGCACAAAGGAGCAAGATCCCCATGCTGCCAATGCGCGGGATTTGCTTTTTTGCCTTCCAGTTTTTCATGGTTCCGCTCATGTGAATCATCTCCTTTAAAACGTGAACTGTATCAGCTTCTATCATTCTTCCTATCCCCATTTTTTAGGATGCGGGCTGCGGCTTCGCCGCAGAATGGTGAATAGTGAATGTTGAATAGTGAAAGCCAGCAGGACGGGTTCACTGGCCGGCGGCGGCTGTTCTTGGTTCCTAGCTTCTGCAACACCCTTCGGTAGGGCGCGTTGGCCTCAACGCGCCGCTATATTGTTGGATGGGGCCGGGCTTTATCGCTGCGGCGCGTTGAGGCCAACGCGCCCTACCATGCAATACTTCAACTGCCGCACCGCGGCTCATTCAGCCTCCAAGTCAGCGCGCTTGGGCGTTCCGGATCCAGCCCGGGTAGAGATAGGTGCCGGTACCATTGTTCTGCTGTTTGGCCCCAGGAGTGGAGCGTCCGTCGGCGATGTATTTTTCAGCGAGCCGGGTGAGGCTTGCTACGACTTCGGGATGCTTGCCGGAGAGGTTGTTGGTCTCGGCGGGATCGGCTTCCATGTCGAAGAGCTGCACCCACTCATGGCTGGCGAGCTTAGACTTCCGTTTTCCTGGCTTTGGGTCGGTCCAGCCGCCTGATCCCGGGCAGAAGGCGAGCTTCCACTTGCCTTTGCGGATGGCAAAGCTTCCGTTGATCGAGTGATGAACGGTGGCCTCACGTATGGGGGCGGTGGCGGTTCCCTTGAGAACAGGGAGAATGCTGACGGAGTCCTCGGCGGCAGTGTCTGCTACTTCTGCGCCGACGATATCCGCACAGGTGGCGAACAGGTCGACCAGGCAGACGGTGTCATCAGAAATGCTGCCGGCTTTGACCTGGCCGTCCCAGCGGGCGATGAAGGGCACGCGGTGCCCACCCTCGTAGATGTCAGCCTTGTGGCCACGGTAGATGTCACTGGCGTAATGCTTGTTCGGGTTATCGGGAGCAGCTCCACCCATGCGGAACATCAGCTGTGGCTTGTTCTTAAATCCCTCTCTCGCCATCGGGCTACAGCCGTTGTCAGCAGTAACGATAATCAAGGTGTTGCCGGCAATACCGGCCTCTTCCACGGCCTTGACCACCTCGCCAACGGACCAGTCAGTCTCTATGACAAAGTCCCCGTAGGCCCCAAGCGGGCTTTTGCCCTGGAAATTTTTCGAGGGAACAATCGGGGTGTGCGGGCTGGCCAGGGGCATGTAGAGGAAGAAAGGTTTTTCTCCCTGTGCTTCTTGCTTGATATAAGCCACGGCCTTTTCAGTGAGTAAGGGCAACACGTCAACGGCTTCGAAGTCGGCGTGCGCTACACCTTTGCGCAGGAATTTTTTCTCGGTGGTACATTCGCCGACAAAACGCTCGTTCTCAATCCAGATGTAGGGGGGCATGTCGAGCGAGGCGGAGATGCCGTAGA
>JAFMDE010000056.1 GCA_017857425.1 Akkermansiaceae bacterium | reverse complement strand
CGCATTGAGATGGTTCACACTGAGGCCGAGGTGGTCACTGAGACTGGCTACGGACCAGGCTTGGTGCAGTGGGTTCCTGCGCGGTGGAATAGTTATCAGTTTGATTGGCAGGGTGGCTACGTCTCCTTGCTGCCATCTGGGCTGGATTTCTGGCTCCATGATGAGCGCAAAAACCGCTGGTCTGGAAAGGCAAGGTAGTTGCAGCCAATGACCACCCTCAGAGGGTCTGGATTAATGAGCGGTTTTAGAGCTCTGGCTGGCTAAGATGACTTTGCCGAGAACGTTAATGATTTGTTGGCGCAGGGGGGCGGCCTCTTGGCTGATTTTACGTTGATGGGTTTCATACTCAGCGCGGCCTTCTGGGGTTTCGATTTTGACGGGCTCATAGCCGTATTCAGAGAGGTCATAGGGGCTGGCGCGCATGTCGAGCTCGCGTGCTTTGAGGGCGAGCTGAAAGCAATCCCAATGCAGTTGGCTGCCAACCCATGGCATGCATTTGGAGGCCCATTTGTAGAGGTCCATGTTAGTGTGCAGGCAGCCGCATTGTTCGGAGTCTTGGCGGCCATCAAGGGTGGGTTTGAGTTTGTTGAGGGTGAGGGCACCCGGAGAGAAAAAGCGGTAGGCATCAAAGTGACTGCAGGTAATGGTTCTGGTTGATACCAGATGGTCAATCTCATCTTGGGTAAGTCTCAATGGGGTAGATTCTCTGTGTCTGATATCCTGACCTTGATAGACCATCGCCCACTCGTGAAGTCCGTGGCAGGCGAAGTTGGGTGTTCTTGTCTGAGTCAGGCATAAAAGATTATGAATCCATTTAAGCCGCTCGACTTCTTTGTCGACAAGGGCATCAGTAGAAAGTGAAACGATGTCCTCAAGCTGCTGATAGTGTCTTGTCTGATACCTCTCTGGGCGTTTTTTGTCACACTCGAGTTGAGTGCCGTAACCAGGGTGCCACTGTTCCAATTTTCCAAGTGAAAAAGGGTAGTAGGTAAAGAGGAAGTCTAGAACGGGGTGTTGCTGGTGGGAGGCCTTGCGGCGGCGGTAAGGCACGGTCCACTTTTTGACTTCAATGCGGTGTTTTTCCGCTAATTGCCGCCATTGATCCAGCTGCAAGTAGCTTGTTTCAGATGTCAGCATGGTAAAGGGATGCTTTCAGGTCAGGGCAGAGAATGGGAAACTCTTTTTTCAAATGAGAAAGATCGCCACTCGTGAAAATTTCATAGCTTGGCGGGGGTGCCACTATATCACCAGGGATAAAATGATTCACCCTATGGGCCACAGCCATGCCGGTGTCCATGACGGTGACCTTAGGTCCGGCGACTTCTTCGATAAGGGGCCGAAGAAAAGGAAAATGACTGCAGCCCAATACGAGGATGTCAGCATTTGCCGCAATGAGAGGTAGGACTTCTTCTTCAACAATGGCACGTGCTCTTGGGCTGTCAAAGTCACCGCTTTCAACAAGCTCGACGAAGTTGGGGCATGGCCTAGTGATGATCGTTACGCTGCTACCGTGATCATCGACTAAGCGGTGGAATTTTTCACCAGCGAGGGATGCTTCTGTTGCGAGAACACCTACAGTCCCAGTTTGGGTGATGGCAGCTGCGGGTTTGATGCCAGGCTCCATGCCGACAAAGGGAACTGGGTAGTTTGCTCTCAGTGCCTCTACGGCAGCGATGGTAGCTGAATTACATGCAATGACGATGAGCTTGCAGTTTTTTGATAGCAGGAAATCGGTCACGGCAAATACGCGACGTTGAATCTCATCAGTATCACGTGAACCATAGGGGCACCATGCACTGTCACCAAAATAAATGATCGATTCGTTGGGTAGGGTTTTGCGAATCTCGTTGAGGACGGAGAGCCCTCCGACTCCAGAGTCAAGAATCCCTATGGGTTGATGCGTTTTCACTGTTTGATGATTAACTAAATAAATCCATCTGAGGGGGGCTAGACTCAGGCAGGGAATGGTTACGGGTGTTTTTTGCCTTTGGTTTTCCCTTGGCTTCTGGACGGGTGGAATTCATTTCCAGATGAGAGAGAATATCTTTGGCGCGTTCGATGATGCTAGGAGGCAGGCCTGCGAGGCGCGCGACTTGAATGCCGTAGGACTTGTCCGCAGTTCCGGGCAGGATTTTACGTAAGAAGATGATGTCGTCATTCCACTCACGAACTGCAACATTGTAGTTTTCTACCGCTTCTCGGGTGCGTGACAGGTCGGTGAGCTCGTGGTAGTGGGTTGCGAATAGGGTCCGTGCCTTGATGGTATCATGGAGGTGCTCGGCGACTGACCAGGCAATGGAGAGGCCGTCAAAGGTAGCTGTGCCTCGGCCAATCTCATCAAGGATGACGAGCGAGTTTTCGGTGGCGTTATTGATAATGAGCGAGGTTTCGTTCATCTCAACCATGAAGGTGGATTGTCCGCTGGTTAGGTCATCGGAGGCACCAACACGGCAAAAAATACGGTCCACAAGACCGATGCGTGCTTTCTCTGCAGGAACATACGCTCCGATCTGGGCCATTAAAGTGATGAGTGCAACTTGACGAATATAGGTCGATTTTCCTGCCATGTTGGGACCCGTGAGCAGGATGAGGCGTGAGCTGCATTCCTCCATGAGTGTGTCATTGGGGACAAATTTCTCGTCGACGAGGGTTTGTTCCAGAACGGGGTGACGGCCATTGCTGATGTGCAGGTCTCGAGACTCATCGATGATGGGGCGCGTATGCTGGTGGAGTTGGGCGAGCTCGGCGAGACCGAGTAAGACATCCAGCGTGGCTAGTGATTCAGCACATTGTTGAAGCCGGTCTATTTCATCTGCTACTGCCTGTCTTAGTTTGATGAATTCCTCGTATTCGAGTTGCTTGGCACGCTCATCGGCACCGAGGATTTTATTTTCCATTTCCTTGAGCGCAGGAGTAATGTAACGCTCTGCATTGGTCATGGTCTGCTTGCGCTGGTAGTCATCGGGGACGAGCTCAAGCTTGGCTTTGGTGACTTCTAAGAAATAGCCAAAGACGTTATTGAATTTAATTTTAAGCGAATCGATGCCTGTTCTTTTTCGCTCTGTTTCCTGTAGTTCTGCCAGCCATTGTTTGCCGCTTGATGAGGCTGATCGAAGTTCGTCGAGTTCAGCGTTGAATCCATCCTTGATAATTCCACCGTCTTTGGTCCCCGCAGAGGGCTCATCAATGAGTGCACTTTCTAATAATGCGGTGAGCTCTGGAAATTGATGAAGATCTTTAAGTAGTTTGATTTGAAATTCATCTTCAGGGGCTTGCTCGTTGAGAGCCTCGAGGTGGCTGCGCAGGTTGGGGATTTGCAACAGTGAAGTGAGCAGGGACATCAGGTCGCGCGCATTGCCGGAGTTTTGAGACAGTCTCGAGGTGGTGCGCTCAATGTCACGAATGCCTTTGAGCTGCTCTCTGCATTGACCCATCAGGAAGGGCTCGGCAAGAAAGGCTTCAATGAGGTCCTGCCTTGATGTGAGCAGGGCAAGGTCATGAAGTGGGTGCAGTATCCAATCACGTAGTTTGCGTGCTCCCATGGGCGTTGCGGTGCGGTCGAGCGCCCCGAGTAATGAGTGTTGCCTACCGGTAGGAGAATCGACGAGGTCAAGGTTGCGTTGTGAGGACGCGTCAATGATCACGTGGTCACTACCATTGCGCACAGCTAGGTGGCGAATGTGTTCGCAAGATCGGCGCAGTTGATAAGAAAGATAGTGCAGGATGGCGCCGGCGGCAGAAATGGCAGCAGGCATTTCATCACAACCAAAGCCGCGCAGCGATTGAACCTTAAAATGATCACAGAGTGATGTTTGTGCCTGGTCAGTCAGAAAGGCATAAGCATCGTAGGGTAGGCAGCCGGAGAGATGTCCAAATAGGTCGAGCTGGTCATCACCGACAATCAATTCTTTAGGAGACAGGCTTTGCAGAGCATCTTTTAAAGGATCAACATGGTCAAACTCGGCCACGGTGAATTCACCGGTAGAGTGGTCGGCATAGGCGAGACCTATTTTTTTGCCAGATTGGTAAACAGCGGCGATGTAGTTGTGGCGCGTATCGTCAAGTAGGGTGATGTCAGTTACGGTGCCTGCAGAGATGATTTGAGCGATTTCTCGTTCGACGATCTTGCCGGGCTGCGGCTCCGTTGTCTGCTCTGCAATGGCGACACGCTTTCCGGCTTGGATGAGTTTGGCGATATAGCCTTGGGCTGCGTGGTGCGGCACACCACACATGGGGATGTCATTGCGTTTTGTCAGGGCGACGTTCAGCACGCTGGCCGCGGTCTTGGCATCATCAAAAAACATCTCATAGAAGTCACCTAGGCGATAAAACAAGAGGATGTCATCAGGCAATGAACGACGCATTGCCTGATACTGAGCCATCATAGGGGTCAGTTTTTTTTCTTTCACCTTATTTCCATTCGAGGCTGCCATGTCTGAGATGATTTTTAGCGACTAAAACGAGGGGTGTCCAGCGTTGGCGATACCAAGTGAGCAGAATGCTGTATTTTCAACGAGATTGACAGATCTGAGATTCTGAGATGTATATAAATGTGATGAAATTTGATACTTCTTTGTTACGTTTATTGTCGGTTTGCTCCATTTGTGCGCTATCAACGATCACTCCAGCTGGTGCTGAGAGTGATGACGACACCCCATTGACTAAGACCATGGAGCAGAGCAGTGATGCTCTCAAGAGTCTGCGTAAGATAGATAAAGATGACTGGGCTGGAGGTGCCGAGGCAGCGCGGAGAGCAGCGGATGGTTTGCGCAAAGGGATGGAGTTTATTCCAATACTCATCAAGGGTATGCCTGAGGGCATAGAAAAGGCCAAGGCGCTTGCTGACTACCGCCGCATGATGGGTTTGTCGTATGCGAATTTATGCGAGCTAGAGATAGCTTATTTAGAGGAAGATGCTGAGAAAGTTGACGCGGCCATGACGAAGGTAAAAGCTGGCAAAAAAGAGGGGCACAAAAAATACAGTGACGATTAATGCGGAACGTTGATAAAGTGATACTTCGAATTAGGCTTGGTTGAACGTTTTTGTGAGCTCGCTAATGTTATTCATCCGCAGACGTTTCAAGAGCTTTTGCAGCCTACTTAGTTACCGTCTTAGTCGGCGCCCATGCCGCATCTATAAAAAAGATGGTGCTAAACTGTCGGCTCAAGAGGTTGGAGCCCTAGGGGAGCGCATCGCCGCTGACCACCTTTCGTTGCATGGGCGAAAGGTGCTCTATAGAAATTACAGGGGCCCTCGAGGTGGGGAAATCGATATTGTCGCGCGTGATGGCCAGACGCTGAGCTTTGTTGAGGTGAAAACAAGAACGCGTAAGGGTTATGGTAGGCCGCTTGATGCAGTGGATAGAAACAAGCAGCAGCTTATCGAGCGTGGCGCAAATGCTTGGCTCAATCTTTTAGGTAAGCGTGACTTGGTCTGGAGGTTTGATGTAGTTGAGGTGATTCTGTGTGACGGGGAATTGGCGGAGGTCAATGTGGTCAATAATGCTTTTTGAGGCAGGCGGGCATGTTCCTGGCTGTTTAATAAATGTCTCATCTGAGCATTGCCAATCAGCCTATGATAAGAGATGGTTTCCCTCTTAATTATTCCATGTCGAGTTCATCTAATATGCCGCTTTATGTGATCGGCCACAAAAACCCTGATACTGATGCCATTTGCTCTGCCATTGGCTATGCAGATTTGTTGCAGAAAAAAGGGCTCAAGGAAGCCTTGCCTGCACGTTGTGGAAGTGTGCCAACGAGGACAGCTTGGGTACTGGAAAAGGCAGGCATGGAAAAGCCGCTTCTGCTGGATGACGTTAGTGCGACAGCAGAAATGATTTGTCGTAAGGATGTGGTGAAGGTGAATGATGATGCTACTTTCCTCCAGGCTTACCAATTGATGCTCGCTGAAAAGGTGCGAAGTATTCCTGTGGTAAATTCTAACAATCAACTATGCGGCTTGTTGAAATACTTGGACCTTTTACAGCTGCTTATGCCCATCGATACAGATCCCGAATCTGTGAGAAGGATGATCGCCTGTCCTAAAAAGATTGCGGTAACGCTGGGAGCTCTAGCGGGAGGTGCAGATCTAAAAGCCGAGGAACGTGAGATTGTTCAGCTGGTAGGCGCATCGAGCGTAGAGACCGTTACAAAACGACTTAAGAACGCCACCGAAATAGGGGACATCAAGTCATATGTGGTGATTTGTGGTGACCGTCCCATTATCCAGCAAACAGCCATTGAGTATGGTGTCTGCATGTTAGTCGTAACGGGAGGATTTGATGTTGCTGCAGAGCTGGTGCAAACAGCGAAGCAAAAGGGAGTCGTCATTCTCAGATGTAAGCAGGACACCGCTACAGCTTCGAAGCTCATCCGATGCTCCAGGATGGTAAGTCATGCATTGGATGATGATATCATTCGTGTCATGGCTCATGATTCTGTTAAAGTTTTGCGCGATAGTTTGGCTTCTGTAAAACAAGACTTGTTTCCCATAATTGATCCTGGTGACAACTGCTTGATGGGAGTTATTTCAAAATCCGACCTGATTGATCCGCCGCGTATTCGTTTGGTTATGGTGGATCATAATGAATATTCTCAAGCGGTCGAAGGCGTGGAACATGCTGAGGTCATTGAGGTCATTGATCATCACCGTCTGGCCGGCGACCTTGTCTCGCGTGAACCCATCAGATATATCAACGAGCCCGTCGGTTCCTCCTGCACGCTTGTTGCACGTGAATACCGATATGCTGGGATCGATATACCAAGAGAGGTGGCGATGTGCCTGATTGCTGGTATGGTTTCTGATACCTTGAATCTCACCTCGCCAACAACGACAGACTTGGACCGAGAGATTCTTGAGTGGTTGTGTGGCATCGCCTCAGTGAATGCTGCCGAGTTTACCCATGATTTTTTTGCGTCAGGTTCGTTATTAGCCCACAATACTGCAGTGGAGGCAATCAATGCAGACCGCAAGGTGTTTGAAGAAAATGCTGCGCGAGTGAGTATTTCGCATGTTGAAGAATCAGGCTTGGATTTATTTGCTGAGCGTAAGGATGAGCTTCGTGCCGCTCTTGATTCCCTCATTGAGATCAAGGGCTACGATCTGGCCCTTCTTATTGTTACCGATATTAACAGTCACCATAGCCTTCTGCTTGCCAGTGGTAATTCACAGATCATCAACGCCCTTGTTTTTGAACGAGATGCAGATGGTGTATTTCAGGCTCCTGGTGTAGTAAGTCGTAAGAAACAGGTTTTTCCTGCTGTGTGTCAGGCAATTCGTATCGCTTCACATAGTTAGCATTATCAAATCATGGCACGAGACATCGTAGTAATCAAAATTGGAACAGGGGTCTTAACCTCTGAAAAAGACGGCACGCTCGATGAGGCTTCTTTAGTGCGGCTAGTCACTTCCATATCAGAATTGGTAGCATCTGGAGTTCCCTGCGTGATGGTCTCCAGCGGGGCAGTTGGGGCCGGCGTCTCAGCGTTAAACCTCGGAGGATACCCAGAGGATATAGCTTCACGGCAAGCATGTGCAGCGGTGGGCCAAACTCGATTGATGCATGCTTACGAGAACCTGTTCCAGAAATTCAGGCTCAATGTGGCTCAAATTCTTCTGACGGCTTCAGACCTTGATCATGAACGGCCAAGCAATCATGTGATGGATACCCTTCATCGTTTGTTGCAAGAAAAGAACATTGTTCCGATCATTAATGAGAATGATACGGTAGCTGTTCAAGAACTTAGGGTGGGGGACAATGACATGCTTTCCGCCAGAGTTGCACGACTTCTCAATGCTCGCCTGCTGGTGATGCTGAGCACGGTTGATGGTTTGCAGGGGGAGGATGGTAGTGTCATCACTGAGGTTCGAGATATCGATAGTGTATCGGGGCACGTGAGGGCCGATCATGGTAAATTCTCAATCGGAGGCATGGCCTCAAAGCTGAAGGCCGTCAGGTTCGCCCTAGATGCTGGTGTGGAAACTGTCATCGCTAGTGGCCGAGAGCCATCAGCCCTCAAGGAAATCATTTCTGGGGGTCAGGGGGGGACTCGCTTTCCGCTCTGATTGAAATGAAGTAACGCTTATTTTAAAGTCGATGATCATCAAATTAGCCCCTCTTCTAGTTGACCCTTCGCATGAACTGGTGTAGTTTTGAACATGGTTAAGATTACACATCTTTCTTTGAATTGTGAGTGAAGAATACTCAATTTCAGCATATCGCGAAAACGAATTCTCTTGGATTCGTTGTGATGGCAAGGGATCGTTTACCAACAGCCCAGTGCTCAAAGATTGGTGTGAAAGAGAAATGGCTGCCGGCGTAACATCTATTGTTGTCGACCTAGAAGAATGCAAAGGAATGGACTCCACATTCATGGGTACGTTGGCAGGTCTCGCCATGAGGTTGATGAAATTGCCGGAAGGTAAGCTTCAAATCGCTGCGCCGAGCGAGCGCAGTCGTAAATCCTTGGAAGATCTGGGTCTTGATGTGCTGATGGAGATTGATCCACAAGAATCCAGCTGGCGAGACTCAATGGAGGACATCCGAGCCAAGTTAGTCGCCTGCAAGGGCGACGAGGAGAAAATAGGTCAAGGTGTTCATGTTCTGGATGCTCATAGAAAGTTGTGTGAGGCAGATAAACGCAACACAGAAAAATTTGGCACCGTGCTGGATTATTTGGAGGCTGAAGTGAAAGCCAAAGAAGCTGAAAACGAATAATGGTAGTTTTATCATAATGGTGACATACATATGTCCACGCAGTCCTAATGGCTGACCTTTTGACTTATATCAATTTTACAAAACACCCTTATTCTCAGTATATCAATGTTGGACCTTGGTTATCCGGCTACGGTCGTTCTATTCCTCCTGCTTGCCATCACTACATTTGCATGGTGCATCACCCGAGCGCGTCTTCGTAAGATTCAGCGAGAAAAAGATGATATTGTGGGTGAGGAAATGAGGATGTTTGATTTCCTGCACCATATTGGTGAGGCTATCGAAAAGGATATCACTCCTGCTCAGCTTTATAAGGAAATTGTCGAAGGCTTTGGCGAGGTGCTAGGCGCTGATGGTGGAGCGATCTATCTACTTAGTGAGGATAGAGCTCATCTTGTGCCTAAATTTATATCTTCAAATTGTCCGCCACTGGTGAGTGTCCCTGCTCAAATTACAGAGCTATCAAAAACAAATTCTAAAGCTCTGATGAGCCACCTCATGTTGACGAGGGTTGGTGCCGAAGAGGGAATATTAGGAGGAGTGATCGCTACTGAGACTAGCGTGCGCATTGAGAGCCTTCGAAGCCATGACTCGTTGAGCTCATCGTCTACTCATTACGCGCAGGATGCTTCTGCCATGCTATCTACACTGCAGTATGGCGGCAGAAGTATCGGCGTTGTAGCTGTAGTTCGTAATCATGAGAACGGGCCATTTACGGATAACGACTACGATGTATTTAGATCTGTTTCTGAGCAGTCGGCATTTGCGATGGGCAACGCAATGATACATCAAGAGCTCACCGATAAGCGCAAGATCGATGATGAATTACGCACGGCAAGAGAAGTGCAAAACGTGCTGCTGCCATCTGCTGAGCCTCATATACCAGGCTACCGAGTATATGGTAGTAACACCCCAGCACGCATCATTAGTGGTGATTATTTTGACTACATCGATTTGCCTGAAAATAGGTCGGGAATCGTTATCGCTGATGTCACTGGCAAGGGCCTGCCCGCGGGTCTTTTGATGGCAATGTGCCGCAGTGTTTTACGCTTAACGGCGATGGCGACGGTAAGTCCATCAGAGGCATTGGGCTTGGTGAACAGGCATCTCTTTCCTGACGTGCGGGAGGACATGTTTGTGAGTCTCATTTATATTGTCTTAGACAACGATACTGGAAAACTAAGAATTTCGAGGGCGGGACATGATGCGCCTATTTTATTCAGGAGTGAGACAGGTGTTATCGAAACCATTAAGCCGCCCGGCTTGGCTCTGGGGATTGATGCTGGTGATGTGTTTGATCGAGTCACCAAGGATGTCGAAATAGAAATGAAACAAGGAGACTGCCTTCTTCTCTACACAGATGGAGTATGTGAAGCTGTTGATGACTATGATAATGAGTTTGGGTTGGAGAAGTTAGAGCAATTATTCTCCAAGGAAGCAGCGATGGGGGCGGAAAGCGTTGTGGAATCGATTCGGCAGGAGGTATCTGTCTTTGCAGGTGACCAGCCTCAGATGGATGACATAACAATCATTGCTATAGAGAAAAGATAAGTTTGCCAAGGATGACGGCTTTGCCCGAGCCTACCGATTTCGTGCAGATAATAGGACAGCTCTAGAAAATCTCAATTAAGCTTTCATGAGGGATAGCACTGTTATTAATTGAGAGTATGTTATTTTTCACAATACATCTTGCAAGATGTGGGGCATTTCATAGTATTTGAATTGTTGATTGGACGTGCTTGTCCTCTCTCAAAAAAATACGAACTAAAACAAACTAAGTTATATTATGAAAATCGTTAAAATTATCGCAATCGTCGCAGCAGCATGTGGATTCATGGTTAGTGCTTCTTGTACTTGCCAACAGGAAGCAGCCGCTCCTGTGCATGTAGAAGCTGCTAAGTAATGATCACCTGGTGTTAAGACCCTAAAACGTTAAGATTATACCAACTATGAAAATTGCTATCATTCTTGCCGCTGCCGCAGGTCTTGCACTTTGTGCCTCCTGTGGTTCACAGCCTGACTCACAAGTCGCACCCGCACCTATGGTGGATTTATCTGCTAAGTAAGCGGGGTAATCAATACATCAAATATCACAAGGGTGGGTTAGTTAATTCTAACCCACCTTTTTTCTTTCTTTTTTATTTCTACTTGTCATCAGCACCAATTCCCGTCATCAATAATCAGTAAATAACACCATTAAATATGAATTTGTATAAACTAACGATCTTATCTATCGCCGCATTTAGCGTCTTTGCTCTTTCTTCATGCGGTTGTTGCACCGGTGAGGAACGTGCTCCTAAGTTGCGCGCTCTGCCCGCATTCAATGATCTTCCTGGCGCCAACTCTGGCGCGGGCTCAGATTCTGTTCCAGCCCCTGAGCTCTCCTCTGACCCAGCTCCGGTAGAATGGGACAGCGCTA
>JAFMDE010000055.1 GCA_017857425.1 Akkermansiaceae bacterium | reverse complement strand
CTCAGCGCACGATCAAAAAACCAAGTTTCCGGAGGAGGAAACTTGCTCTCTAGCACAGAGTGAGTGGAGCGAGCTCAATCCCTGTCGGTCCGCCATTACCCCAGCCCTCTCTCAGAGGGTTGGGGTAATGTCTTTTATAGACAGGGCTGAGAACGAAGTTGTGCACAACCCCCTGCCGACCCCTTCGTTTTCAATCCAACGGCAAACTCAACTGAGCTATCGGCGCAAAGCTCCTCCGATGGATAGGGCATGGCCCATATTTCCTTAAAGCTTCCAAGTGCATCTTGGTCCCGTAACCTTTATGTCTCTCAAAGCCATATTCGGGATACATCTTAGCATATTCGAGCATCATTCGATCCCGCGCTACCTTCGCGATAATACTCGCCGCAGCAATCGATAGGCTTTTGCCATCACCTTTAACGATACCTTCAGATGCAATCGGAAAGCCAGGAACCGGCAAGCCATCGATCAAACAGTAGTCAGGCAACTGCTTAAGCTTCTGAGCCGCCCTCGCCATCGCCGCATGGGTTGACTTCAGAATATTAATCGAATCGATCTCTTCTCTATCCCCCAGTGACATAGCCCATACGATATCATCGCGATTCGTGATTTCCTCATAAATAATTTCCCGACGTTTCTCGGTAAGCTTCTTAGAGTCATCCAACAATGCATGAGCAAAACCATCAGGCAAGATCACTGCAGCAGCCGATACCGGCCCAGCAAGCGGCCCCCTTCCAGCCTCATCTATACCCGCGACAAGCGGGTAACCCTCTTTGCGTTTTGCCTGTTCATAAAAAAGACTGGGCATGCCAAAACATGCCCAGTCTGATAAAAAAGAACCAGTGTTTAATCTGTTGAATTTACTGCCATCCGAGAGGGCTAATAGATCTAGGTGCTCCGAGAGGTTGTGCACCCATGCACATGGTGATGTAGGTCTCACCCGTAGAAAGGATTTCTACACCAACGCCTGTAAGATCCCATGATTGAAGCATATGCTTTCTGTGGCTAGGAGTGCTTATCCATGCTTCGACGGCTTCAGCTGCAGGATCCTCGGACTCACCATAAACGACATAGGTCATTTCACTCAAATTTTCGATGCTATACTTAAGGTAAGCATACTGGGCTCTATTCTCAGAGCCGAAATGGTTTGCATCGCTAAGTGTAGAGCCCATGTAGAGGCTGTGCTTTTGAGCCAAGGAGTTAAGGCCATAATGTCCACGCATCATTTTTTTGCCTGATGCTTCACGCTCATTATTAATTAAAGCATACACACGTTCAGCGATTACACGTTCGGCTGGAGATACCGCAGATACGGCAGATGATGGCCTGTTAGGCGCAGAAAGATTGGATACACATGATGAGAAAAATAAGGTCATCGCGGCTGTGGCTGTAAGGGTAAATAACTTATTCATAGTGAATCATCTTTACCCCCTTATATTAAACGTGTCTATAACATTTCGCTTATTTGACTTTATAGTCAGCATCCATTAATTAAGTCGTTTTTTTTGTAATAAAAACGCCGGTTGCAGCTTCGTTTTTATAAATTTTAACGTTCAAATATTACCTGTGACATTCCCGATCGGTTATCCTTGGCAAAAGACATGCCCCTAATTAGCATCAGCAATGCACAAATTAGGCACTTTCGTTGTTTTTACATGCAGCATCTGTATCGCTGTTCCATCTCTCATATCTTCATGTGGATCAAATGATGGAGACCTGCCTTTGTCCTCTGTCCTCGACAGCGAAGCGAGCTCTCAAGAAGCGAATAGATTGCTGAGTGAAGCCAGAGTTTACGAGTCAAAGGGCAAGATCAATAAAGCGATTGATGTTTACCGTGACGTCTCCAAAAAATACCCACGCACGAACGCCGCTGCGGAGGCTCGTTATACAGAGGGTAATCTTTTAGATCAGCAAGGTGACCTGCTCAAAGCATTCGATGCCTACCAAGATCTCATTATCAACCACCCAAATAGCGAGCATTATGCCCAAGCCCTCAAACGGCAAAAATCGGTTGCTTTGGCCGCAGCTACGGGAGTCATTAAAAACAACTTCCTCGGCATGAAAACCAAAATAAGCCCTCAGAAAACGACGCAAATGCTAGCGAATGTTCGCGACAACGCCCCTCAGGCGCCGAGTGCGTCCGAAGCTCAGTATAATATTGGACGCATCTGGCAAAACGATGGCAACGCACAAAAGGCAATAGCCGCATACCTTCGCATATCAGCAGATTACCCTAACAGCTCATACGCACCTGAAGCCCAGTACCAGCGAGGCCAAATTCTCATACTCAAAGCTGAGAGGGGCAATCAAAACAGAGCCCACTTAAACCAAGCCAGGGACATCTTCCAAGATCTCATTGAGCGATATCCCAGCCACGAGCGCGCATCAGATGCTCGCAAAAGCATCGCTAAACTGGCTAACCAAGATATTCAACGCAGCTACGATACAGCCGAGTTTTACCGCAAAAAGGGAAACAATGAATCCGCTATTTTCTACTATAAAGAAGTCGTTCAATCGTCAAAAAGTGGAGCCCTGAACGATCAAGCCAAGCAACGCATTAGCGAATTGGCTCGTTAACCACTGCAGACACGCTCCAAGATACTTTTGATGCAAACGCGCCCCACGTAGCCCACCATGTTTAAATTCGTTCTTCTCATCTGCCTCTTGTCAGCTTCATGTACTGGCTACCAATTGGGCGGCTCAAAACCCACCCACCTGAGCCACATAAGGAGTATTCATGTGCCGCTTTTTGAAAATGACACGCTCTTTGTCAGAGCTGAAACTCATGGAACCAATAGCATGGTTGATGCCCTGACACGTGACGGCACATATAAGATATCAACAGCTGAATCTGCTGACGCAGTGCTTCTGGGTCGCATTACCAATCTGGACTACAGTCAGGTGAGCTCAATACGAACAGACAGCTTACGATCGGAAGAACTGAGCCTTACTGTTTATATTGAATGGTCGCTTGTAGAGGCATCAAACTCATCCCGTATTTTGGAGAAAGGTAGATCTAGCGGTCGCACCACGTTTTTTGCACGTGGCAATCTAAACATCGCTCGGACTAATGCTCTGCCTGATGCGCTACGCCGTGCCTGTGAGTCGACGACTGCGCGATTGGCAGACGGGTTTTAATGAACTCCATCGGAATCATCTCAAGTCTGTGATATCATTTGTTCCCACCCCCATTGGCAATAGGGCTGATATCACACTGCGTGCGATTGATGTCTTGAAAAGTGCTGATCTCATCGCATGTGAAGATACTCGCCATTCACGCCCTCTACTTAAGCACCATGGCATCGATCGCCCCCTTCTATCTCTTCATGACCACAATGAGGCTCAAAGGATCGAAGAGTTAATAAGCAAAGCGAAGGAAGGCTTACAGATCGCCGCGATCTCAGATGCCGGCATGCCGCTCATCTCCGACCCAGGATATAGATTACTACAGGCATGCATCGAGCAAGAGATTCCCTACACTGTTCTTCCTGGTCCATCTGCAGTGCTTACTGCCCTTGCTGGATCAGGACTCCCCTGCCATTCATTTCGCTTTGACGGCTTCCTCCCAGTTAAAAAAGGCAAGCGCAGGAAAAGCCTTGAAGCCGCAACTCTATCTCAAACTACGGCTATCTTCTTTGAATCACCGCATAGAATTGTGTCCACGATAGAGATGCTCGCCGAAATAAATCCTAATATTGGGGTATGTGTTGCACGTGAGCTCAGCAAAAAATTTGAAACATACCACCGTGATACGGCACTTAACCTGCTGAATCAATTCCAGGCAAAACCACCGAAGGGGGAAATCGTTTTGCTTATCGATGGCTGCTCGAATGCATGACATTGCAGCCATTGTTATCATTATTGCTCCACCTCTTGTGTGTTTTTCTTTAGAGCCCTCTTCAGCCTGTTAGTAATACATTCAACACTTGTTGATATTTTTGTTTAAAAAAATTTGTGGGTTTTGCTGATCGGTAAGGGCATTGGCATACGCTGCCCAATAATTATTTTGTTGTGCCCCTTGTTTGATGAGATGCTTCACTTGATTCACCTGATACATACTCCTTACAATCGATAATTTCGATCCTTCCACAATATGTATATTCCCACTACCGACGCAGCTAATCCTGACTCCAAGAAATCATCTTGGTCCAATCGCTCTAAAAAAAATCGATGGTTTTTCTATATGAATACCGTCATCGCCATTGTGATCCTCAGTGCCGTTGTGCTACTCAAGGACAGCGCCTCTAGCTACGAACCTCGTTCTGCTTTTGACACAGCTTATATTGAAGTTTCCAGTAAGGAAAAGGACCCAAAAATGCTGCACGATGGTATCATGTATACTGAGGCAGCCCGTGCGCACGCCTACCGTTCAATCATCAGGCAAAGCAATGGCACATTTATCATCGGCTTGATGGTCGTATTTGCTTTTATGGCCAACTCTGTTTACATCTATAGGTCAAGCAATCAACAAAAAGCAACAGTCCCCCTCTAATCAATAAAACTTGAGCGCTTGAGCTCAATCTTACAAAGCGCCGCCTGCAATGCTAATACATATGCTGCGGCGCTTTTTACTGCGCGTTACTCGACTAGCGCTGCAGCAAAATATCGTCACCGACGACAACAAGATCGATGCTGCCATCCAGAGTTTTGTTGAGAAACGGTGTATTCTCACTCTTAGAGCACATGAAATCCGGGCTAAATGTGGTTTCGCCTTTAGGATCAAAAAGAATAAACTCTGCTCGGCCTCCTTCGACGATAGCTACCGGATCAAGCCCCATCATGCGGCGCGGTTCTGCAGAGTATCGATTCACAAGCAGGCCCCAGCCGAACTCCCCCTTGTTGATATAGTGATGGAAAAGTGAGACCACAGCTGTCTCAAGGCCGGTAATCCCATTGGGGGCGCTGACAAAATCCTGCTCTTTTTCAAACGAAGTATGAGGTGCATGGTCCGTAGCAATGATATCAAACACACCCTCTTTAAGACCTTGCAGTAGCGCTACATTGTCCTCAGCTGTGCGCAATGGAGGGTTCATTTTGTAATGGGTGTCGTAATTGCCGATGTCCTCCTCATTAAAAAGTAAGTGGTGGGGGGAAACCTCCGCTGTGACCTTCGCCCCCATCTGCTTCCACCAGCGGATCGTTTCCATTCCGATTTTGCTAGAGACATGTTGAATATGAAGCCGTGCACCTGTGGCGTGCGCTAGACGAATATCACGATCCATACAAATCTCCTCACTACAGGCAGGAGTTCCTTGAATGCCCAGCTTGTAGCTCACCTTGCCCTCATTGAGAGCCCTAGGTCCGGAAAGCTCAAGGACCTCACAATGGCTCGCAAAAAAGCAATCGAACTCACTCGCATATTCCATGGCACGTTTGAGCAGCATCATATCTGGTACGGCATCACCATCATCGGTAAGCATCTTTACGCCCAATTGCAACATACCGTCTATACCCGCCAATTCTTTACCTTCGCGCTCTTTGGTGATGCAACCTGACGTATAAACCGGTATGCGTGAATCCCTCTCCGCTATTTCGTAGATCGTGCGCACCATGGCCGCTGAATCAATCGCGGGAGAAGTGTTTGGCATGAGCACCACGCCGGTGACTCCACCATTGATTGCCGCTTCTGTTCCCGTCTTGATCGTCTCTTTCGCCTCCTGCCCCGGCTCACGCATGTGAATATGGGTATCAAACATTGCGGGAGATAAGATCTTTCCTGAACCATCAATTACACGTGTTGCCGATTCAGCCTCAATATCATTCCCGATCTTTGTAATGATACCATTTTCGACCAGAACATCGGCCGGCAACAAATCATCATTATCTTCCGATGCAATCCTCGCGTTTTTAATAAGTAGTGAAGTCATCACATTTAGTTAGGCTCTTCCTCTATCGGTCTCACGTTTTCGCCTGTATTCGGCTTCAGCCAGTATAACACTGCCATGCGGGCTGCGATTCCATTTTCAACCTGCTGATCAATGAGGCAGCGTTGATACTCCATAACCTCATCACATAGTTCCACTCCACGATTCACAGGTCCAGGATGCATAATGTATGTGCCTTGGTCAGCAATGCGCTTGAATCTCTCTTGGGTGATTCCATACAGTTTAGTGTATTCCCTGAGACTTGGGAAAAACGGAGCACTCTGCCTTTCCATCTGAATACGAAGCAGGTAAATGGCATCTGGCGACCACTTCATGGCCTCTTCATAATTAGTAAATCTTTTGATTTCACTGGGCCCATGTTTCGGCACCAGAGAGCCTGGCCCCAGCCAAGCCACCTCTACCCCAAGCTTGCGCATCAAGGTCGATGTTGAGCGAGCAACTCTGCTATGCAGAATGTCACCAATAATAAGTAGCTTCTTGCCCGCAGGCTCAGGAAATACCTCTTTAAAAGTAAATCCATCCAGAAGAGCTTGGGTCGGGTGCGAATGAGCGCCATCTCCCGCGTTGATAACACTCGCCTTGGTTGCGCGTGCGATGGCAAGAGGAATACCTGCCATTTGATTGCGTACGATAATGTAATCAGTGCGCATCGCTTGCAGGGTAGCAATGGTATCACGCACCGTTTCGCCTTTGGCAACCGATGATTGCGCTACATCGAATGTAGTAACATCAGCAGAGAGCCTTTTTGCCGCCACTTCAAACGAGGAGAGCGTGCGTGTGCTGGGCTCATAGAACAAGGTGAGAACTGACTTACCTTTTAATGCCGGCACCTTCTTTACCGACCTTGTAAATAGTTCCTTAAAGGGAGCCGCTTGATCGAGCAAATGCTCTATTTCCTCTCGGCGGAGAGATTCGATATCTAGTAGATCCTTGCGCGTCATTGAATGTCTGCCTCGAACTGCTTGAGTTATTACACTGTTATGTGGACATGCACAAGCAATGATATGACATCCGTTTTTTCCAACTCACTGAGCCTGCCACTTGAATAGCGAACACAGTTCATACCTCGTTTTTTTTTGTTACTTCTACCAAATCGACTCCATCTGTATCCTTTAGCTTCACATCAACATAATCCAAACGTTGAGTTTCAAGGTGGATACCCACGTAGCTAGGAGCAAAAGGAAGCTCCCTGTGACCACGATCAATTAATACCGCCAACTCTATTTTGGCAGGTCTTCCATAGTCCATGATTGCATCAATAGCGGCACGGACTGTGCGCCCAGTAAAGAGAACATCATCTACAAGAATGATATGTGCTTTATCTACTGGGAATGGGAGCTCGCTACCTTGCAGCTTAGGATTCGAGTTCAAGTGCGCAAGATCATCCCGGTAGAGCGAGATATCGAGTAGACCCATAGGTACCTCGATCCCTTTTTGAGAGAGTAGCTCGAGGATTCTTGCGGCTACTTCATCACCACGGCTACGAACTCCCACGAGAACAAAATCCCCATCTGGTTGGCATTGCCCAATTTGTTCGGCAATAGCTTTTACCCCATTAGAGATATCTGCCTCTGTGAGAGTGCTTGGCATTTCGTCCTTGTTAATGAGTCTAAGAGGCCAGTTGAATAATACGGTGAGCTGCCATAGCCGCATTCATGGGAGCTTTGCTGTGTAGACCTACCGTTGTCGCAGGAACCCCACCAGGTAATTGACTAATGGAGAGCAGCGCATCGATTCCATTGAGCGGGCCACCCGGTACAGGCACTCCGATCACAGGAAGAGACGTCTTCATTACCACTACACCAGGAAGTGCTGCAGCAAGACCTGCAATAGCGAGGATAACTGCTTTTTCACCAGACTCCTCAAGCTTTGCCAAATACTCGATTAATTCACTCAAATTACGGTGAGCCGAGAGAACGGACTCTTCATAATTCACTTCGTTTTCCTTCAGATAAGCGCGGGCTGGCTCCATGAATGGCATATCATTGGCGCTGCCGTAAATCATAATTACTTTCATTGCGCTCTCTGGGTAACGTCTAGAAACCACCTTGGCAAGTAGATTGAAATGATCTCTGTGCCATAATTCAACAGCCCGCCCAAAAGCCCCTCGAGACAAAGCTATTAGTGGTTTCAATCTTCTTTTGCCCAGATGTTGCGGAACTCGATCGGGTCACCGTGCCACTGGATGCGAATAGGGGCTTTTTCAGGGTGGTCTTTAGGATACTTAGCCACCTTTTTGTGGGTTGTCGGGCCATAGATTTCCTGACGATCGTGCACCTTTACCCCATTGTGAATCACGGTGATGTAGGCCGGTTTTTCGACTCCCTTGTCACCATAGACGGGAGCTTCAAAAATAATGTCGTAACTCTGCCACTCACCCTGGGGCACGGAGGCGTTTACCTTGGGCGGCGTCTGGCCATAAATGGCAGCGGCCTGACCATCGGCGTAGGTAACATTAGTATGGCTTTCCTGAATCTGAATCTCATATCTGCCCATCAGAAAAATACCACTATTGCCCCCCTGCTGACCATTCACCTTGCGTCCCGCAGGAACCCTCCACTCGACGTGCAAGGTGCAACTACCAAAGCTCTTCTTGGTCTGGGTACTACCAGGTGATGCAATCATCACGCCATCCTTTAGCGTCCATGCTTTGGTAAAAGCATCTACATTTTCACCATCAAACAAGACAAGTGCACCTGCAGGTGGTTTCGTGCATGAGGCACCCTTACTCGCTACCTTCTGCGGATGCGGCCGGTCCATCTGATGCACTGTGTAATCACTCCACGGCTGCTTGGGTGTGTTATATTTTTTTTGCTGTGCTTTGGCTTGCTCTGCTCCGGCAGCGGCAGTCGCAAAAAGGCCAAGGGAAACAACACTAAAGAAGATGGCGGATAGGGATAGCTTAGACATAAGTTTGTTACGGAATTCTCAAGAGTGTTTTTTCATCAAAGCAGCATCTCTTAGCCTCTGCGGAAACCAGCCTTTAGCTCGGCAATACTGGTTGCCCTCAGCGCCAGAACCAAAACGGCATACACAGACATACCTAGCCCAATGAGCAGCGCCAAGGCGGTGCACTGTTTCCAGAATACGTCTTCAAACCACGAGCCCAGCAACTGGTAGCCGCCCCATACAAGTGCGCCCATCACTACACTCGCCATACAAATACGTAGTGCCTTAGTCCAAAATGCCTTGTCCACGTGCACCAAGCCCTTCAATCCACGCGCCAGCAAGAGCACATTGACCCATGCTGCAATTGTCGTAGCAATGGCGATCCCCACATGCCCAAGAGGAGCAAATAGCAACAGGCTAACCACAATATTAACCAGCACGGTAATACCAGCCATCATCATTGGTGCACGAGTGTTTTCACGGGCAAAGTAACCAGGTTGCAGCACCTTAATCAATACATAACCGGGAAGCCCAAGGGCAAAACCGCGAAGCGCCATACCCGTCTGATAGGCATCATCGGCGGTAAACTCACCACGCTGGAATAACACCGTGATGATCGGCTCGGGAATGACCATCATCGCCACGGCCGCCGGCAGAGTAATGAGCAAACCCAACTCCATACCACGCACCATGCTATCCGAGGCACCTTTTGCATCATCACGCCTGACCAGTCTGGTGACCTCCGGTAACAGTACTACGCCAAGAGCAATCCCGATCATTCCAAGTGGCAGCTGATACACCCGGTCCGAGTAATAAAGCCATGAAATCGCACCCTGCTTGAATGATGCGATCACGCCACCCACTAGCAGGTTAATTTGCTGAATGCCCGCAGCCAAAACACCGGGTCCCATAAGCAGAAAAAGACGTTTGATCGAGCTGTCAAAAACCGGCTTCTGCAATCTAACATGGTAACCATTTTTCCAACACGTGCCGTAAAGCATCGAGAACTGCAATACTCCAGCAATGGCCACGCACCAGGCAAGAATATGAGCTGGCACTTCCGACTGCTGCCAAGCAACAAAAATCCCGAGACCTGCCAAGAAGACAATGTTCAGCAAAATGGGAGCTGCTGCTGGCACCCCAAAGATCTTGAAGGTATTAAGCACTCCACTCAGGTGCGCTACCAAAGCCATGAAAAGCAGATAGCAAAATGTGATTTGCGAAAGCCTTACCGTTAAATCAAAAGTATCTGGGTGATTTCGATAGATTTTAAACTGATGGTCACCCCCAACTCCCTCAGCGCTGGCAGTCCTTATCAGCTCTCCTTCAAACCAGCCGAAATCATGCCGTTTAGGTAAATATATCCAAGCTCGAGAACCATCTTGGATGAAGGTGTAGTCACCCTTACCTATCGTGATGCCTTCCATGGGATTGACCTGCTTGAGCGCATCTCCATCTGAAGCATTGATGAGCCCAGATTGATAATCTTTCAGGCTCACCGAGTCACCCCTTGGCCCGTCTCCGAGAATATTTGAAAGCTTCTTGGGGAGCTCCTTCACCAGACGCAGCTTGGCAAGCTGCTGCTGAGCCGTAACCCCCGCCCCATCAATGGTTAGACAAATGGCACGTGAGCCGCCGACTGCCATAGAGAAATTTTCACGTTCGGGGGTGTCAGCAGAAACCACCAAGGGCATCTCCACCTTGGCCTTAAAGCCAGGCACCACCGCCCCCATGATCCAATGCATGCAAGGAATAGCCACCAAAGTCAGAGCAGTGAGAACTACCAGCAAGGTTGAAAAAGCGTTCGAGGCAAACTTCATCGCATCCTCTTCACCTTCTTTCTCTAGTCGCCTACCGAACATCGGCACGAATGCAGCATTGAAAGCACCCTCACCAAAGATCCGACGAAACAGATTCGGAAAACGAAATGCTGAGAAAAACGCATCCCCCAACAAACCTGAACCTAAATAACGAGCGATGAGAATGTCCCGCACAAACCCAAGCACACGGCTAATGGCCGTGAAACCGGATACTTGCATTAGGGAACGTAACATGATTGATCTGCTGCGCGGGTCTTTGTCTGGAAATTGAACTCAGTTAATTTAGCGAATGCTTGCACGGCGGAGTTTATCCATTATCGCCACTCCTAAGCCTGTCTCAGAGACTGGCTCGGCAATGATCTCATCCACTCCACTCTCATCGAGCAGACGCAATACATAGAAAAATCTTACGGCTGCCTCTGCGAGCTTACCGTTTCCCGGTGAAAGCTGCTCAACAACAGACCAATCATGCAGACCTATAAAGCCCGCCTTGTCCGAGCCACAATAACTGAGCAAACCATATTTTTTATCAGGCTCTGGTTTGAAATCAGCAGGTTTGGCCAATAAGCGCAGAGGTGTCACCGGCGCGTAATGACTAGCGAGCTGCCCCGGGGCTTCAGGAGCATCCTCGGAACGATTCCTTTTCACCCGCACGACTTTACCAAAGCGCTGCAACATCTCTTTGGTCACCGGTCCTGCCCTCAACACATGGATAAGCACT
>JAFMDE010000054.1 GCA_017857425.1 Akkermansiaceae bacterium | reverse complement strand
TTAGATATTCCCAGGAATTAAGCAATTCATTATACCAATGATCCCAGGATAAATCCTCCAATGCGAGGCATAGAAGAATGGAGATGACGATCACGTTGGCGAGGTAGATGACCACGAGGGAGAAAAAGACGCCGTTTTCTTTTAGGTCAGGTTGATCCCGAGGGATCATCCATAATGTCCAAAGTAGGTGAAAGGACCAGCTGAAGCCGATTAGGAAGTAGAGGGCGTGATCGTGATGAGGGATCTCATAAAATAATCCGAACTTATTAAATAATCCGATCACCGTGTCGATGCCGAGTATGACGGCGGACCAGAAGGGCACAAAGTAGGGGGATAGGGCAATCAGCGCATTGCTCTTATTGGTCATCACGTAGCCACCATCAGCGGTCACATGAATGCCGCCGACCTTGCCGAGACATGCATAGATAAAAACAGCGTGGGTGAGCTCGTGCCCCAGAACATAAAAATAAAGAAACAGACGCTCCAGGAGGCCAGTGAAAAACCAACCCATCATCAAGACACACCCAATGCCAAAATAGAGAAAGTGCTCCGATGTGACTAAATCTCGCCAAAAGGTTTCCTCTGCCCCCGAAGCCACTCCGACATTAAGTAGGGCTCTTGTGGCTATGACGCACAAAGGCAATAGCATCAGGGCCGTCAACCAGCGAAGCATGCGCTGGCCGATGTTGAGGTGGATCATGCCGTCATCGGCAGTGCCCGCAATGGCAGCTTGCATGGAGCTCAGGCCGTGGCGTCTGCCCATGCGCCTGTTGGCACGTTGCTTGGCACGGAGATTGGCATCGTGAAAGGCCTGGCGCAAGGTGGGGCGACCATCGCGCCTGCTATTGCGAGTTCGTGTCCGCCTCTGTCTGCTACTGATTGATTTTCTGCGTGATCTCATGCCGAACATGAGCCCGAGCAACGGGCTGGGAAAGAAGATGGTTAAGATTACTTAAATAAATTCAAACTGCAAGACGGTAATTACTTCGAAATAGTGGCGATACAGGCTATTGACGCGGGCTGTTGATGGGGGCTGATGCTTGGGTTTCTCAATGCATGGGGACCAGATCAGCTTTTAGTTTCTGCCAAGCACTCTACCTCAACGCCAACACCTTCCTCAAGCACCAGCACCCGATCGGCAACGCCGAGGCGCTCGGCTTCTGATACAAGGCGCTCGATGGGCTCATGATAGGGTTCGTTGCCCAGTGGGAAAGTGCCATAGTGCATGGGTATGAGAATGCCGGCCTCCATTTCGATAAAAGCACGGATGGCTTCCTCGGGATTCATGTGCACGTCCCTGCCGCTGGGAGCATCATAGGCGCCGATGGGCATCAATGCGACATCGGGGGTGTGATGTTTGCCGATTTCTTGGAAGCCGTCAAAGTAGGCACTATCTCCACAGTGAAAGACTTTACAGACGCCAGATGAGACCATGTAGCCACCGTAGTCACGATGGGTGTCGTGAAGGTAACGTGCTCCCCAGTGATGGCTGGGTGTGTGTGTCACGGTGAGGTCATCAAAGGTGAGTTCATCCCAGACGGACATTTCATGAACGCTGTTGAAGCCGAGTTTTTTCACAAGCGCGCCGCTGCCTGAGGGCACCACGATGCCCTCGTGAGATTCGAGAATCTTGAGGCTTTTTTTATGCAGGTGGTCAAAGTGGGCGTGAGTCACCAGGACCAAGTCGACCAGCGGCATGAGTTCAAGGCCGAGGCCGGGAGCCCGCTGTCGTTTGACAACACCGTGCCAGTTTGCCCAATTGGGGTCGATGATGACGGAGTGATCGGGGAATTGGACGAGGAACGAGGCGTGCCCGATCCAGGTGATGCGTATTTTTCCTGCCTCGGGCGGTTGAGGAATGGGCTCCTGACTGGAGCCGTTACGTTTCTGAAAAACCTGGGGTAACAAGCGATGGCGGAGGAAGTGGTAATTCCTGCGCGGCCAGCCCTTCTTGGGCAGGATGCCTGCGTAAGCCTTCCTGGCCTTCGAGGCGTTGGGTTTTGGTGGGTTAGTGCCTTGCGTGGCCATGACTGATAAACCAATTATATGCGCTGGGTGTGGTGACATGCAACCCTTGTCTTATTCTCGTTGATCTTATCCTGATCTCATAGAATGATGCTGGCATAAGGATGAGTGAGCAAGGCAAGGCAATCATTGGCATTACCAGAGGGGACCAGGCGGGCATTGGCCCTGAGGTTGTGGCGGCAGCACTAGCCTCAGGTGAGCTCAGCTCAGCATGCTCATATCAGATCATTGGGGAGCAGGTGGACGCGGTGCTGGGTAAGCCAGATGCCACTACTGCCAGAGCTGCATTGGATGCGCTTGAGCAGGCTGCTCAGATGCTGAAAAGTGGTCAGGTCGACGCGGTGGTAACGGCTCCTGTGGGGAAGGAAGGCTTGCACGAGCTCGGCTTTGATTTTCCCGGTCAGACCGAGTTTTTTGCTGATCGGCTCGGATGTGATAATCACGCGATGTGCCTGACGGGTAAAAATTTGACGGTGGCGCTCGTCACCATTCATGTGGCGCTTGCTGATGTGCCTGGGCTACTGCGGCAGGAAGAAATTGTGCGGGTGGGGCTTTTGCTGGCAGATTTCTGCAGACAACGTGGCATCCAATCGCCACGGATTGCTGTCTGTGGGCTCAACCCCCATGCGGGAGAAAATGGAGCCTTCGGCTCTGAGGATGTCGAGATTGTCGAGCCTGCGGTAGCTGAGTTGCGACAAGCTGGCGATGGCGCTATTTACAGCGGGCCGCATCCTCCTGATACGATCTTTCGCCCCGCGGCAGATGGCGAGTATGATGCCGTGCTATGCATGTATCACGATCAGGGGTTGATCCCGCTTAAGTTGTTAGATTTTGATACGGGGGTAAACGTCACCTTAGGTTTGCCGAAGCCGCGCACCAGTCCGGACCACGGCACGGCATATGACATTGCGGGTCAGGGGAAGGCGAGTGCTAGTTCGATGATCCATGCCATCCAACTCGCCTGTGAAATGGTTGACCAGAGTCCAGCGTGAGCGATTTGCAAACAGGTGAAGTGCTAAAGCGTTACTTCGGTCATGAGTCACTCAAGCCCGGGCAAAGCGAGGTGATTGAGCGCGTCATGAACTTGTCAAACACTCTGGCGGTGCTGCCCACTGGTGGCGGCAAGTCTCTTTGCTATCAGCTCCCAGCCATGTGCATGCAGGGCCTGAGTATTGTTATTTCTCCTTTGATTGCTTTGATGCGAGATCAGGTGGAAAGTTTGACAAAGAAAGGGGTTCCCTGTGCGCGAATCGATTCGACAAGCTCGGCCGAGGAGTTCGAGCAGACCATGGCGAGCATTGATTCCGGTGAGCTCAAGCTGTTATACCTATCTCCTGAGCGTCTGGCTGAACCAGTCATGCTGCGGCTGCTTAAAGAGTCGAGCATTGCCCTTATTGCTATTGATGAGGCTCACTGCATCTCGGAATGGGGACATAGTTTCAGACCGTCTTATATTAGGCTGCCAAAGCTGGTGCGCGCGTTGAAACCACAGGTCATCCTCGCGCTTACTGCGACCGCATCCAAGGATACGGCAAAGGGCATCCGCAAGGTATTCAAGATTCTCAAGAAAGACCATGTGCAGACTTCCTTTTTTCGTGAGAACCTAGCCTTTGAGGTGATTGCCTGCCCAAAGGAGGAGAAGCAGCAGGCTTTGCGGGAGGAGCTTCAAGCTGCGGGCCGGACCCCGGCGATTGTCTATGCAACGCGGCGCGGCGATGTTGAGGAGTTGGCTGCTATGCTCACAGCATCTGGTATCAACGCGCGTGCTTACCATGCTGGCATGCCCGCTGCCGCGAGGGCGGAAGTGCAGGATGGATTTTTGAGTCATCGCTTTCCGGTGATTTGTGCGACGATTGCTTTTGGCATGGGTGTTGATATGCCCGATGTGCGCAGTGTGGTTCACTACCACCCTCCCAAGTCTCCTGAAGGTTGGATTCAGGAAAGCGGCAGGGCGGGTCGCGATGGCAAAGCAAGTCGCTGCCAACTGATCATTAACGGTGATGACCGAAATGCACTGCGCAGTCTTGTGGTGGCTAAACAGCCTGGGAGCAAAGCAACGGAGGCTATTCTGCAGAATCTTTTTGCTCAGGGGAAGCGGGCGATAATATCTCGCTACAACCTCAGCACGCTTAATGATGTGCCCGTGGAATTGCTAGATGTCCTACTCGCTCGGCTTGAGAGTGATGGCTGGATCGTGCCTGATGGAGGTTCATGGATGTGGTGCCATCTAGTGCCATTGCGCTGGGATGCGGCTGCCCGCGAGAGAATACTGAACGGTTTTCCTAAGCAGGCTCGTGACATGCTTGCTGATCTGATGGCGAGCAAGCAGAGGGTTAACTTGCTTGAACTTGCCGGCGATGATGTGGCCAAGATGAACCGCTTGCTCGATGTTCTTCGTGAGCTCGAGGCGGGTGGCGAGGTGCGCTTGAAGCTCAGCCATAGCCTTATCCATTACCGGATCAAACGGCAGCCAGAAAAGCTGAGTGATCTCATTGATGAAATGATGGCCGCATTTGAGCAGCACAGTAGCCATGACCTCGCTCGTGTTGATGCGGTGTTTGAGATGGCTACATCTCGTCGTTGTCTGGCAGCCTCGTTGGTTGGTTATTTTGGCGAGACATTAGGAGGCCGCTGTGGCCGATGCAGTGCGTGTGGTAGTTCATCTCCCTTGGGCGAGTTGCCTGTTTCGGAGGTGGAGGAACTCAGCTTAGAAGAACTGGAGCGTATTCAAGCAGTGGTTGCTGAAAAGCGCCCAGCGCTATCGAGTCCGGAGAGATTAGCACGTTTTTTATGTGGTATCTACAGCCCTGCGATGATGCGATTTCGCCTGTATGGACACAAGCAATGGGGTATGTTAGATCGCTTGGCCTACGATGATGTGCTGGCTATTGCTCGTGCCCAATAGAGTTAAAAACAGGACTGAAAACAGGCTGGGATCAGAGCTGGTAGAATCCAATGGCGGTATCTTGGTGGATCGCTTTTTGTTCATGCTCACTGAGAGAGATGATCAGGTCATCGACGGTGTTGAGCCAGGCGGGGTAGGTGGTGGCGAGATTGCAAACTGGCCAGTCTGAGCCATACATCATTCTTTGTGGGCCGAAGGCATGACAGACGGTATCGAAATAGGGTCTTATGATTTGGCTGTGGATAGGCCTACTGGCAATGGGCCCGATTTGACCACTGAGTCCGGAGAGCTTGCAGTAGATATGTGGCCGGCGAGCCAGTTCGCGAATGGAGCGTGCCCATGATGCAGAAAATGTCTCTGGATCTATTTGTGGGCAGCCGCAGTGGTTGAGCACGATGCGCTGATTGGGGTGCCGATCGGCAAAGGCAATAGCAGCGGCGAGCTGGTCTTCTGAAACCAAGAGGTCAAAGGCGAGGTTCTGACGGGTGAGCTCGGTAATGCCTTGATCAAAGTCGGGGTTGTTGAGGAACTTTTCTGTCGAGCTGCCGCTAATGATTTCCCTCACGCCTTTGAGCATGGGCTCATGCAGGTATTGATCGAGGAATACTCTGAGCTCGGGCGAGTCAAGAGGAGCCCAGCCAACAATGCCTGCGACGAGGTTGTCTGATTTCCTAGCCTCTTCGAGCAGGAAGTGGTTTTCACGGTCGCTCCGGCGTGACTGTACGGAGATGACCTGATCGACACCGCTGAATTCAAGCGCATGTTCAAATTCAGCGATCCTGTAGTCTTGCTGCAATGCCTTCATCTCCGGGGTGATCCACGGAAGTTCGGCTGGCCTGTATTTCCAGAAATGATGATGAGCGTCAATCACGAGAGGCAAATGCTAAAAAACAGGCGGCGGAGGGCAAGGTCTATGTTGATGCAGGGTTGTCATCATCGAGTAGGGTCGACGAACGGCTTGGTTGTGCCTAGGATCCTGCCATGCACGAGAGCCTGTTGGTATTGCAAGCCGCCATTCCAGTTTATCTGGTGGTTTTGCTGGGTGCAGTGTTGCGCAGGTTTAGCGTCTTACAGCCGAGGATGGATAAGGGCCTGATGGTGTTAGCGGTGCATGTTTTTTCCCCATGCCTGATTCTCGATAAGATGCTGGCTGCGGAGGTGCTGCGTGACCCCATCGTATTATTTTCATCAATCGGAATGGGTTTTGGTCTGATTGTCTTAGGCGCTCTCTCGGCATATCTGATGGCGCCTTTGTTTGGTTTGAAGCTGGGTGGCGGCAGGCGCACTTTTGCCGTTTCAGCCGGCTTGCAGAATTATGGTTTCATTGCCATCCCGCTGGTGGCTTATCTATATCCTGATAATGACGATGTGATGGCTGTATTGTTCACCCACAATCTAGGAGTGGAGTTGGCGGTGTGGACGGTGTTGCTGATGTTGCTCTCAGGTGTGATTAATCCATCTTGGAGGGTGTTTTTAAAGGGGCCTATTATCGCTGTGCTAGTTGGGCTGCTGGTGATGCAGACGGGTACGGAGCAACATGTTCCAGGCACGGTGCGCAGCCTTTTTTCCATCCTGGGAGTCTGTGCGATACCGCTGAGCTTGTTGCTCGTGGGCACGGCTTTGCATGACCTGATGGGCAAGATGAAATTTGATTGGAGGGTTGGCTCGGGAGCTGTGCTGGCTCGCTTGGCGCTTATTCCTTTGGTGATTTTGATGTGTGCAAAGTATTTGCCCTTGGGCACCGAATTAAAGCAGGTGCTGCTTATTCAGGCCGCCTTGCCCTCGGGCATGTTTCCCATTGTCTTATCCCGTCACTATGGAGGGCGTACTGATGTTGCCATTACGGCGGTGATGGCAACGACCATTGCCAGCTTATTGACGATGCCTCTGGTGATCGCTTTTGGAAAATACTGGGTTGGGGTGTGATTTTTTTCGACAGCCTGAGGGGAATAGAACAGAATTCATCAACAGATGAAGGAACTCGAAATTCAGGGGCAGGTTATTAAGCCTGGCGAGCGTAAGTTGATCGGCTTGAAGGTGGGTATTACAACTACCCACGAGCCAGTAACGATGCGCGCCTGGGTTATCCGTGGCAAAACCGATGGCCCCACCTTGATGGTTGTTGGTTGCATCCATGGTGACGAGATCAATGGGGCGGAAATCGTTCGCAGGTTGATTAACTCAGGGAGTCTGAAAAGCAGGTTCAAGGGAACGTTGATCGCGGTGCCGATTGTGAATGTGCCCGCATTTTCTAACAGGTCTAGATACTTGCCCGATCGCCGAGATCTCAACCGGCTTTTTCCTGGCTCTCCCAAGGGCTCACTGGGAGGACGGCTTGCGCATGTGTTGACCAGTGAACTTTTGCCGCTATGTGATGCGGTGGTAGATCTCCACACGGGGGCACTAAATCGGGCCAATCTACCGCAGATCCGAGTTACCGCTGGGGATGAAGAGTCTCTTGCCCTTGCCGAGGCCTTTGGTCCATCGGTAACACTGACGGCGGCTACCCAGCCCGGTACCATTCGGGCTGCCTGCAATGCCGTTGGAACACCGGTCATCCTCTATGAAAGTGGTGAAGCGCTCCGGCTCGATACGCCTTCGATCCGTTTTGGTAAACGAGGTGTGCTGGCGGTCATGCGGCATATGGGCATGCTGCCCAAGCGGCCCGCTGCGGCAAAGAAGAGAGCCAAGCATGCGGTGGTTTGTTCAAAGGGTTACTGGGAGCGTGCCCAAGTGGGCGGCTTGTTTATCCCGCTAATTGCACTCGGTAAGGCGGTCCGGAAGGGCGATGTATTGGGCTTTATTGCAGATCCACTAGGTGATTACGAGGAGGAGGTGATTGCCGCGCAGACAGGTATTCTGATAGGGCGTACTAATGAGGGTCAGGCGGATGAGGGGGATGCGCTGTTTCACATAGCACTCGCCAGATACCCAAACATGGCGGCCAAGAAGATTGTTCAATCTGGTGAAGGCTTCTCCGATATTCCCGGTGATGACGATGATCACCCCGTGCATTATGATCCTTATACAGATGTCATATAGAAGACAGATGTCATTGAGAAGGGGGGATTGATCTTTTTAGGATGTAGTGGTTCGTGCTTGGCAGGGGCAGAGGGAGTGGAGAGGATAATTGGCATGGAACATCATGTTTATTTTTGGCTTAAGGAGGAAAAAAAGAATGCGGCCGACCAGGCCTTGTTTGAGCAAGGTTTGGCGGATTTGTTTAATATCAAGGAGGTGGCTGGTGGGCGATGGGGGAAATCTGCTGATACTCCGGAGCGACCTGTGACGGACAAAAGCTTTGATTACGCGCTCTCGATGCAGTTTGACTCCATGGCTGATCACAATGTGTATCAGGATGATCCTGACCATGATGTCTTTGTAGATGCCTTCAAGGACTGGTGGCAGAAGGTGCTCGTCATGGATGTTGACTAGCCAAAAAGGAGGTTCTCGGCGAGAAGCTGAAATAAACCATTGCCACTCTGCGCCGTACTGCTACAAGCCTCCTCAGCAGCCATTGGGCCATTCATTTATGTCTGGAAAACTTACCTATAAGCAATCAGGTGTGGACACCAGGGAAGCCGCCGCCCTCGTTGGGGACATCGGCACCCACGTTCGCAGGACACAGAACCAAAGGCAGCTTTATGGTGCGTTTGGTTTATTTGCAGCAGCTTTTGATTTGTGCGATTACCAGCAACCCGTTATTGTTACCGGTTGTGATGGTGTCGGCACTAAATTAGAACTCTTGCTCGAGCACGATCAACTGGAGGCTGCAGGTAAAGACCTGGTAGCGATGAGTGTTAATGACATCCTAACGACAGGTGGTGATCCGCTGATGTTTTTAGATTACATTGGAATCTCAGCTTTAGATAAGCCACTGATTACTCGTTTAATCGCTGGCATGTGTGATTACCTCGAAGACTGCGGTTGTATTCTTGCTGGTGGTGAGACCGCTGAGATGCCGGGCATTGTGCCTGAAGATGTCATCGAGCTATCTGGATTTTGTATCGGTTGCTGTGAGAAGCCCGACCTGATCGATCCCACCCAAATTGCCACAGGCGATGTGTTGATTGGTTACCACTCAGATGGCCCGCACGCGAATGGCTGGAGTCTGATTCGTCGAGTGCTTGCCCAGCACGGTGAGGCGTTCTCCAAAGAGGAAATTGTCAGTCTGCTCGCTCCTACACGTCTCTACCATGATGTTGTTGCCGATATTAAGAAAGCAGGGGTAAAGCCTCGTGCAATGGCCCATATCACAGGTGGCGGACTTCCTGAAAACCTCGAGCGCTTGCTTCCCAACCACGGAGCAGATGTAGTGATTCCTGATTGGAAGAACGCAGCAATGAAGAAGATCTTCGATTTTGTAGATGCAGAGGACAAGTTCCACACCTTCAACATGGGATTTGGCTGGGTTGTCATTGTATCTCCCGATGAGGCCGAGCGCATTATGTCCGCTGGTCCAGGAGGAGTTAAAATAGGCACCATCACTGATACGCAAGGCGTCAAGGTGAGCATGGAAAGCTAATCGTGTTGACTGTTAACCGATCACGTATTTTTTCATGAGTGACTCCATCAAACACGAGTGTGGTATTGCGGTAGTCAGGCTTAAAAAACCACTTTCCTACTTCAAGGACAAATACGGCACTGCCCTCTGGGGGGTCAATAAGCTCTTTCTCTTAATGGAGAAGCAGCACAACCGCGGCCAGGACGGCATTGGCATTGGTTGTGTCAAACTCAACATGCCGCTGGGCCAGCCTTATATTTTTCGTCGTAGAGATGCAGCGCGTGATTCGATGGCGTCTGTATTTCGCAAGGAGTTGAAGAGCTTCAACAAGATGGCTCGCAAAGGGATACTCGATCCTGAGGACCCGGAGTCGGTGAAGCGGCAATTTGATTTTGGTGGTGAGGTGCTCATTGGTCACCTGCGCTATGGAACATCTGGGGAGTTTGACTCAGGTTCATGTCACCCCTATCTGCGCCGTTCAAATTGGCCAACCCGCACCTTGATGGTCATGGGTAATTTCAACATGACCAATACGGGTGAGCTCAACAGTAAGCTCATGGATCGTGGTCAGCATCCTGTGTTTGGAACAGACACCCAGACCGTGCTGGAGGAAATCGGGTTTCATCTCGATGAACATCACACCGACCTCTATCGCAAATTACGTGATCAGGGAGTTGAAGGTCGCGATATCCCAGAGCTCATTTCTGATCAGATCGATCTTCCGTCGATTATCAGGGAGTCCGCTGACCCATGGGATGGGGGTTATGCCATCAGTGGTGTGGTCGGTAATGGTGACATGTTTGTGATGCGTGATCCGAGGGGGATCCGCCCCTGCCATGTCTATGAGGATGATGAGGTTATTGCATTTGCTTCTGAGCGGGTGCCGTTGATGACGGTGTTCGAATCTTCTAAAGAAGAGGTCAAAGAAGTGGAGCCAGGCACACTTACCATCGTGCGCCGAGACGGCAGTCAAAGCACCCAGCGCTTCCACGATGAGCGCCCCAAGAGCCCCTGTTCTTTCGAGCGTATTTACTTTTCCCGTGGTAATGATCCTTCGATTTACCGTGAGCGCAAGGCAATGGGCGCCGCATTGGTTGATCAGGTCTACAAGTCGATCGGTGAAGACTTTGATAAAACGGTGTTTGCCTTCATTCCCAATACGGCAGAAACGGCATATTATGGATTTCTTGATGGCTTGCGCTTGTTCCGTAGACAGCAGGTGCGCGCTGAGATTTTAGAGGCGTCACAAAAAGGAGCGCTTACCGAGGAACTGCTTGATGGGCTCATCATGCGCAACTGGCCACGTGGCGAGAAAGCGGTGCATAAGGACATCAAGATGCGCACCTTTATTTCCCAGGAAAAAGGCCGGGCGCAGCTGGTTTCCCATGTTTATGACATCACCTACGATCTGGTGAAAGAGGGCGATGCTCTTGTCGCCTTGGATGATTCCATCGTGCGTGGTACGACGCTCAAGGAGTCGATTCTCAAAATCCTCGCCAGAACTAATCCACGTAAGATCGTTATTTGCTCAACAGCCCCCCAGATCCGTTATCCCGATTGCTACGGTATCGATATGTCGGAATTGGGTAAGTTTATCGCTTTTCAGGCGACGGTTAATCTGATCAAGCGCACTGGAAACAACCAGCTGCTCGAACAGGTGTATCAAGCCTGTAAGGCTGAGCTCAAAAAGCCGAGTGCTGAGCGCATCAATCAGGTGAAACGCATTTACGAAGATTTCTCCGATGAGGAAATTTCTGCAGAAATCAGCCGCATGGTCAGTCCCGAGGACATTGATTGGAATGGTGAAGTTGAGGTCGTTTATCAGACTATTGAAAACCTACGTGCCTGTATTAAAGGGCCGTGTGGTGACTGGTACTTTACGGGTGATTACCCTACTCCTGGTGGTTTTGCTACGGTCAATCTGGCCTATGTCCGGTGGTATGAAGGTGCAGACGGGCGCAGTTACGATTTGCCTCTGTAGTGCTTGAGCTCGCTTGGCCAGTTAGTTGCTGAGTAATATTCTGAGTGCTATTCTGAGGCATTGGTACTTGAGTCGCGGTGATGAATGTTTAGCGTAAAGGCGTGCAACATCTTACCATTGCCTGCCTCAAGCAAACCGCTGGGACCTCAGCGTTGGCTGCTAGTTTTGACGCTCAGCTCGAGCGTAGAGTGGAACGAGAAACCAAGACGGGAA
>JAFMDE010000053.1 GCA_017857425.1 Akkermansiaceae bacterium | reverse complement strand
GAGGGGAGTGCGGAGGGGAGTGCGGAGGGGAGTGGTAATGGCGGTGAGGTGGTGGGGCATGGGAGCTTGTCTTTGTCGGAGCTGGAAGAGCGGGAGGATGTGATCGGGGCGGCTTTGGCGGAATTGGCTCATTATACGCCACGCGGGGGGATCGGGCCGGTGGGGTATCGCTCGGCGGTGTTCGGGGGGGCGGATGAGGAACCATGGGTGGAGGTGGATTTGGGAGAAGAAGTGGCGGTGGATGAGGTGGTATTAGTGCCGTGTTTGATCCGTGACCCGGTGAGTGGGTATCGGGCGGATGCTTTTCCGCAAGGAGTGAGGATTTCTACGGAGGGTGGGGAGTTGTTGGCTGAGTTGAAAAAGGGGGAGATTGATTTGCCTCGGGTGGCTCCCTTGGTCATTGCTCTGGGCGGGCAGAAGGCTTCGGTGATCCGGGTAGGGGCAAAGGATTTGATGCCGCGTGCTTTTGATGGCAGGCGGTTGATGCAGTTTTCGGAGATTTTGATCTTTAGTGGTGAGAGAAATGTTGCCCTGAGGAGGCCGGTGAAGGTTTCCAAGCTTTCGAAAGATGAGGGGGCGGCGTGGAATCCGGCGAATTTGACGGATGGCTCATTGCCTTATCTGATGAATAGCGCACGGGGGGAGGTGAGTGTGGCTTATTTGAGTCTAGCGATGACTTCGGCGCTTGAGCAGCAGGGGGAAGAGTTGTCGTTGAATTTGGATTTGGGGGAGAGTCGGGAGCTTTCCGGGGTGAGGCTTCATGCGGTGGATCAGAGTGATACGGTTCCCCAGCAGGCGGCGAGCGGGATCGGAATGCCGGCTCATTTATTGATCGAGGGGGCGCAAAAGGCTGACTTTTCGGATGCGCGGGTTCTTTTGGACAATAAGCGGGGTGGTTCTTATGATGTGTCGCCCTTGATGATGTGGCCACTTCGAGAGATGAGATGTCGTTATGTGAGGATTCGTTCCTTGGATCCTTTGCATGAGGATTCTTTGGGAGTGGCGGAGCCGAGGATCGGTTTTGCGGAGATTGAGCTTTTGTCGGAAGGGAAGAACGTGGCGCGCGGCAAGGTGGTCTCAACTCAAAGAAAAGCGGTTCATACGAGGCGTTCGCTGGAGGCCATGACGGATGGTCGCAATGTTTATGGCGAAATCCGTCCGTTGAGGAGATGGCTGCATGAGCTGGCAAGGCGGCACGCATTGGAAAAAGAGCTACCTCTTCTGAAAGCTGAGCTGGAGCTTCGTTATGATCGCCAGAAGGAGCGCTTGAGGTGGGTTAGTCTGGCGGCGGTTGGCTTGGTGGTGGTGGTGATTTTTTTGATTCTGGTGCACCGGATGCTTGAGGAAAGAAAGATCAGCCGCATGAAGGAGAGATTTGCGGCTGATTTACATGATGAAATCGGTGCGAAGGTCCATGGGATTGGGATGCTGAGTGATCTGGCGGGGAAGGCGATCAGTTCGCCGGAGAAGCTGCGCGCGATTCATCAGGATATTCGTGGACTGACGGAGCGATTGGGAAGATCGGTTCGGTATTGCACGGATCTTCTAGAGGCGGAGGGGCTTTATACGGATATGGAAACTGATATGCGGCGGATGGCTGAGCGTTTGTCGATCGATTACGAGCTGAAGATTGAGGGGAGGGATTTTTTGGATGGATTGAGCCAGCAGGTTCGATTGGACCTGCTTCTGTTTTACCGGGAATGTTTGGTGAATATCAATCGCCATGCAGAGGCCAGCCGGTTGATGAGCCGGCTGAGTGCGGGAGAGCATGAAGTGAATCTTGTGGTGGCTGATAATGGAGGCGGTCTAGCGGGGCGGGTGCCTGGTTCCTTGAGGCGACGTGCTCGTTTGATGGGCGGTAGAGTGAGTTCAGAGAGTCCTCCGGGTGGAGGGTCGGAGATCCGGCTTAAAATGAAAATTCGAAGAAAACATAAGAAGAAATCATGAAAGAGGAAATCACGGTGGCATTGGTCGAAGATCAAGTGGAATTCAGAAGGGTCATTGAAATGGCCTTGAGCGATATTGACGATTTGAGATTACTGGGTGTTTATGGAACATCGGAAAAGCTTCTGCAAAAATTATCGGAGAAGAAGGCATGGGTGCCGGATGTGATCTTGCTGGATTTAAATTTATTTGGCATGGGAGGCCTTGAGGCTCTTCCCTTGATCAAGAAAGCAGCACCGAGAGCGGAGGTGATCGTGTTGACCAATTCGGATCGAGAAGGGGATGTTTTAGCGGCGATTGCCAATGGGGCTTCCGGTTATCTTCTGAAATCAGCAACAGTCGATGAATTGGCGGAGGGGATTAGGATGGTTCGTCAGGGGGCGGCTGCGCTTGACCCTAAAATGGCCAGGTATTTATTGGATAAGGTGAATGATCATTCAGATGGAAAGCGGAAAGAGGAGCTTAAACTGAGCAAGCGCAAGATAGAGGTGTTGGAATTGATCGCTGAAGGCTTGGTGAAAAAGGAAATCGCTGAGAGGCTGGATATCGCCTACGGCACGGTGGAGACCTATGTCAAAATGATCTATCAGGAACTCGGGGTGAGCAATGCACCCTCTGCTGTCAGTAAGGCCTATCAGAAAGGGCTCCTCAAGGGGGACGAGAATGAGGGTGAGCGATAGCCGCCGGCCGCCTGCGGCGGAATGGTGAATTTGGAATAGTGAATAGTGAATTAGCCGCCTGCGGCGGCTGTTCCTGGTTCTTGGTTCTTGGTAGGGCGCGTTGGCCTCAACGCGCCGCTTGATCAACCCAAGCATATCCTCCGCATTCACGGGCGTGTGAGCCCTGGTGGGCTGATGAGCGATTTTTGATGAACGATGGCGGATGCCGCCTGCGGCGGAATGGTGAATTTGGAATAGTGAATAGTGAATTAGCCGCCTGCGGCGGCGGGAATCGTGAAACCGCGCGTCTTTGGTAGGGTCACGTGTCCCTACGTGACCGCTTGATCAACCCAAGCATGTCCTCCGCAACCGGGCGTGTGAGCCCTGAGCGGGCTGATGAGCGATTTCGGATGAATGATGGCGGATGCAAATTTTTATTTGTCTGCAAATCTTTATTTGTCTGTCTAATAAAAAGAGTAGATGGTGGTAATGTGCTTATTATTAGATGATTGCATTTATCTATCTGAACATCCTGTCCCTCATCGCTCATCCTTCATCGCTCATCCTTCATCGCCGCTTCGCGGCAGGCTGGGGTGGCTTTTAGGCAAATGACTTTACCCAATCTGGATTCTCAGGGCCAAAGATCTTGAGCATGACGATCGGATCTGTGGGTGAGGGATTGGTGATGGTGACTCCTGCCTGAGCGGTGGACTCAGTGACAAAGTACTCGTCGTGGGTAAGCTGGCCGAAGCGAATCATGGTGGGAGTTTCGATGTGGCTCGCTCCCATGGTGCCGTGGCCCTGCATCATGATCATGCCGTAACAGCCGGCGTTTTTGATGGTGACGCTGCGTCCTGGTAGCACGGTGAGCTCAGTAGCGCTGTAGGCTTCATTGCGGTAACAGATCCACTTTTCATCGTAGCCGTTCGCCTCAACTTCCTCGGCACTGCCAAAGCATGACTTGGGCTCCATGAAGTGATTCTCGACAAAGTTCGGGTCGACGTTGGCTTCCCAATCAAGGACTTCGATGAGGTAATCAAAGTCACCGATTTTGTCCTCAGGGCAGTCTTTCCAGAGCAGCTCGGTGGGAACAACCTGGTGGTTAACCACGGACTGATACATGGCGTAGACGTCAGATGCCTTCTGTGGCTCGAAGGTGCAGAGACTTCCCGGTGCGTGCAGGATGCCCGGAGGCACGTCCCAACCCGTGCCTGGATCGAGGCGGTAGGCTTTGGAGTAGCTGGTGATTTTGTTGTCACCCTTGGTGAAGTTGACGAGGCACTCGCGGATCTGGTCTTTGGTGGTGCCGGGCTCGAAACCAAAAAAGGTGTAGGGGTAGTCCGCTCCGTAGTTGTTGACCTGAGGTGGGAAGTAGTAGGCCTCTGGTTTGCCGAGTTGGCCAACTTTAGCGGCATATTCGTCACTGTGGTGAACGTGGTGGGGAAGGGGTCCCTTGTTGTCAAAGAACTTGGAGTAAACGGGCCATTTCTGGTGCTCGTCCCAGAGGCGGCTGCCGATGATCTCACCTTTGAGCTCGTCGATGGCATCACGCAGGGTGATCTGGTGGGTGGTGGAGCCGTCGTTAAACACGACCATGCTGAGTCCTTCGTTAACACCGGTGAGGGGGCCGTTGTCGGCTGGTGTGGTACTGGAAAACCAGCGCTCATCAATGCCGCCACGCTCGCCACCGAGGGCGTAGTAGTCATCCGGGTGCAGTCTGATGCGTCTGCCGGGAACACAGAAGGAGCGGGGCACCCAGTTAGGGGCGAGGCGTAGGATTCCCTGACCTTGGTCAAGGGCGTCTTGGGCGATTTGTGCAGTGCTCATGGTTTTTTTAAGATGTTAAGATGTTAAGATATTAGAGTGTTTGGAGTGGATGCTTTGTAGGATTAGACATCGTGCCATTGCTTGTCCTTGCCGGACTTGAGCACGGCGGCGCATACCTTGTCTGTCTGCAGTGCGTCGGCGAAGGTCGGGTAGTGTCTCTTGCCATCATCAGCATCGGGGTTTTTGAGGAACTCATAAACTCCATGGGTGAAGGTGTGCTCGTAGCCGATGTTGGTGCCGGGGATCCACCACTTGTCCATGTAGGGCTGATCACCGCTGGTATTACTGACGTGGATGTCACGCCAGCCGCGGACGGCACTTTCATCAGCGTAGTCATAATAACCGAGGCGGTGCATGTCATGCAGGTCCCAGGTCATGGAGGCGTTCTCGCCGTTGATCTCAAAGCTGTAGAGTGCCTTGTGGCCGCGTGCGTAGCGGGTGGACTCAAAGATGGCTACGGAGCCGTTTTTAAAACGAGCCAAGAACGCACAGGCGTCATCGATGCCGACTTTTTGCACGGCACCCGTGTCCTGGTGCATGCGCTCTTTGATGAAGGTTTCTGTCATGGCGGTGACGGACTCGATCGGCCCGTTGATCCACATGGCGGTATCGATACAGTGTGCTAGTAGGTCACCGGTGACACCACTGCCAGCGGCATCAACATCGAGTCGCCACAGGCCTTCGCCACCCTGAGGGAGCTCGGCATCAATGGTCCAGTCTTGGAGGAAATTGGCGCGGTAGTGGAAGATGCGGCCGAGTTTGCCACTATCGACGATGTTTTTGGCCATGGTGACGGCGGGAACGAAGCGGTAGTTATACCAGACGAAGTTAGGCACGCCGGCTTTCTCCACGGCGTCGACCATCTGCTGACTTTCCTCTGGATTGCGCCCGAGGGGTTTTTCACAGAGAACCATCTTGCCGGCTTCGGCTGCGGCGATGGCGATATCATGGTGGGTGTTGTTGGGTGAGGCGATGTCAATGGCATCGATGTCATCACGTTCGATGAGCTTGCGCCAGTCGGTCTCATTGCTTTCATAACCCCAGTTTTTGGCAAAGGCTTTACCGCGTGCATCATCACGACCGCAGATGGCTTTGAGCACGGGCTCGTATTCGAGATCAAAGAATCTGGGTGCCTGGCGGTAAGCATTGGTGTGGGTTCTGCCCATGAGGCCGTAGCCGACGACGCCGATATTGAGTTTTTTCATGATGTGGTAGTATAGGTTGCTGAGAAGGGTTGGGTTTTTGGTGAGCGAGATGCCGAATGATTGCGCTCTGAATCACAGAGTATCTTTCCAGTATTCAATAGACGTATATTTTGTCACGTATTTTTCACCAGAGTGGTAGAAAATGAGGATGGATGATGTCTGGGAGATCAGTAGCCAAGAAAGGAGCAGTCCACGGGAGCGAGGGTTTCCTGCCCATGCTCATCCACCAGCCGGACGCCCTTGCCCTCGGAATCAGGGATGACGTTCTTCACGGTGCCAAAGCCCTCGGGTAAGGCGTGCACCATCTGGATATGGCAGAGCTCGGTGGGGCGGTCTTTGCTGAACTGCGCCGTGGTGGCAACGCCGTGCGGCAGGCTGTTGGCTCGGGAGGACTCGACACCCTCATGGAAATAAGAACAGACATCCTCGATACCAATGCGGCGCAGGTGACGCTGGTTCCAGGGCTCGTAATGCCGGCCGCCGTTGGAGATCCAGAACAGGGTGCTGGGGAACTGCTGCGGGTTCTTCAAGGAGATCCAGGCGTAGCCGTCTAGGGTAACGGCTGTCCAAGCGAGATCCTGTGGGGCGGCGGAGAATAGAACGAGATCCTCGAAGCCCTCACGTGCTGGATACTGAGCCAGCGAGGTGGTGGAGCCGTCCGCCATGTCAACCTGATCGAGGGAGGTGAAGATAGCGCCTTCTTTCAGACTGCTGTGGCCGCCATTGGCAGGGTCTTCAAAGGCACCTGGGTAAACTTGCCCATGGATAAAGGGGCTCGTATGGATGGCAAAGGGGCCTCCTTGTTCTGGAAACTCGATGATGGGGTGGTGGCCGTAGTTGAAGCTGCCCTCTACCCCGGTGATGGTGTGTTTTTGGTAAATAGCATGTTGCCCGTCTTTGAGGCTGATTTCCTTGGTGACCTTGCCGCCGACATCATCGGGTTCAATTTCAAAGACTAGCTTGTTACCCTCGGATGGTACTGGTGACCATTCGTTGTTCGCCGTAGCTCCGTGTGGGTGGGGTAGCGTGTCGCTAACACCAAAGGGGAAACAGAAAAAGTCCCCACGCAGGACCTTGATCAGGTTGGGCATGTCATCAGCGATGGGCTCATCCACCCAGGGGCTGATGGCGTAGGGCGAGACAGTGCGGCCATTGAGATGGAAGTTGACCGGCGCTAGGTGACCCCCGGTGTGGGTTAGGTAGAGCTCGACTTGATCGGTGGCGAGTCTGCTCGACGGGTAGTTGCCTATCAGCTGTATCTCAGATGACATGATGCTTGAGAGGTAATGAGCTTTGTCTTGTCGTGTGTCCTCACAGGGGCTCAGGGAGCTGTGAGCATGCCGGCTTCCTTCCAGGCATTGAACCCTTTGTTGAGATGATAGACGGTGCCGAAGTTGTTCTCCTTGAGAATAGGTAGCGAGTTGGTGCTGCGCTTGCCGCTGCGGCAGTGGACGATGTAAGTTGTGTTTTTATCCAGCTTGGCGACATTCTCGGCGAAGTCCGGTGACTTGAAATCGACATTCACTGCCCCCGCGATGTGGCCCTCGGCATATTCCTCAGGGGTCCTAACATCAAGAACACGCACCTCCTTATTATCCGCCAACAGCTTCTGGGCGTCCACGGGAGTAACATCCTGCACATTCCAGGAATCCGGGCTCTCTGCCGGTGGGTTGCTTTCAGCTTGATTGGGCTCGCTACATGAGCAGAACAAGAGGGCGGGTGTGATCAGGATAATGGATAATAAACGCATGCTTCACCTTTATAGGATGGCTGCACTGACATCAAGCTAAATGGATGGTAGCCGCCGGCAGCCGCCTGCGGCGGAATTTGGAATGGTGAATAGTGAATAGTGAATTCAGGTATGACGGGTTCACTCAGCCTGATAAGAGTTCACGCCAAGGCGCAAAGGCGCTAAGAAATCCGCCAAGGGCGGATTTAGTTGAAGTGACAAGTTGAAGTAAATGCCTTGCGTGTTCTCCAACACAGATGAGCACGGATGAAAAAGGATGAACACAGATCATGGTATCTTTGCGCATCTGTGGTCATCGGTGCCATCTGTGTTTCAAATGAACTCACTGCCCATATCATGCCATGTGAACGCGGCTGTGCTGGAATTCACTATTCAAAATTCAACATTCCGCCTGCGGCGGTTGGCGGTTGGCGGTTGGCGGTTGGCGGTTGGCGGTTGGCGGTTGGCCGCTATTTTTTTGCGGCGGGCACGCCCTTGAATTCGATCTTGGCATCATTCTCGCCGGTGAGGTAGAGCCCAAGGGCTTTTTCGTCCATGTCTGTGAGTATGTAAACACGTTGTTCCCAGGTCTCTTTGCAGTTGTGGGTTTTGCCAGGCTCGATTTTGGCGTGGTTCTTGCGGTTGCCGCCGCCCTCATCCTTGTGTGAGCAGGCACACATATAATAAACTTTGATCGGATCTTTGCTCTGGTTGGTAATGCTGAGCTTGATTTTGTGCAACGATTTTGCCTTGGAGAGAGACCTTGCCATGTTTTCATTGGCGGGATCGAGCCGCAAAACGCCGTCCGCTTGTTTTTCTAACACTCGCAGCTTGGCGATGTGCTTTTGAAACTCCAAACGATCTTTGGCGTGTTTGTTTTTTAATTCCAACTGCTGCATTTTCTTTCTCTCTTGCGCGAGGATTTTATCTTGTTTTATTTGCAGTAAGCCGCTGATGCGGGTGGCGACTTCCGGGTCCTCATGGTTTTTGAATTTTTGCAAATGGGCGTCGATCTTTTCGTCTTTCTCAAGCATGCGCCCAAGAGTGGCGTAGGCTTTATTGCGCACCTTGAAATCCTCATCACCGAGACGCTCCACGATGGCTTCGACTTGATCTTCTCCAAGCTCGCTTGTCTTATTTTGCACCTGCTGTGCCAGCAGTGGAAAAGTCCAACACAGGGAAATGAGTATCAAACCCAGAGAGAGGTTTTTCCGGGTGGTGATCAGTGAGTGAGCCATGGCTTGAATGGGATGAGGTGATGGTTATTTGGTACTTGGTTCGCTAGTGCTTGCTTGGGTGACAAACTCAAGGGTCTTGAGCTCAGTGGGTTGCAGATTACCGGCCTCGATTTTTTGGAGAAGCTCGTTAAGCATAGCTCTGCCCGAGGATTGTGGCAAGGGGGCGCTACCTTTTTCTAAAAGTCCACATTGCTGTAAAAACAGATCCGCGTCCAGCGTGCTGGGGCCGAGGTGCGGTGGGCTTGAGCAGAAGCCGTGGCCGGCGTCAGCTTTGATGTAGGTCTTCAAGGGGATGCCCGCCTCGCTGAGTTCTTTGACAAAGCTCTCACCGTTTCGTTCTGAGCGCTTGCTTGATGGGTCATCATCATAGGCGGCCTTGTCATTGAGGCCGTAGCTGACCCAGGCCGGAGGCAGGGTTTTAAAGTCGATCTGGTAGACCCAGCTTTCAGGATTAATGAACACCACGTAGGGGTTGTGCAGCAGCAGGGCGCTCACCATGGTGGAGATAGAGTTGTCATCGGTGGGATCATTGAGGGTGGGGATCTGGGTGGCAACGGCAAGGTGGCCGCCAGCGGAGTCACCACCGGCGATGATCCTGTCCGGATCAATGCCGAGCCGACCTGCATTTTTACGCACCCAGCGCAGAGCTGTCTTGGCATCGTGGCCGGAGATGAAGCCGTCATTGAAAATGCCATCAACCGTGCGGATGCGGTAATCCACACGCACGGAAACTACGCCGCGCTTGGCAAAGTAGTCTGCCTTGGACTTGAATGCGTAGGGTGTTCCAGTGTTCCATGCTCCACCAAAAAACCAGATGATGGCGGGGCGCTTGTCACTCTCCTGCCAGTTGTCTGGGAAGTCGATGTAGAGTGCCAGGTCGCGAGTCGGGGTTTTCTTGTAGATAAAACCGTTCTCCATGTAGAGGCCGGCGCGGCGGCGTTTGATGGTGTTGGTGAAGGTGTCCTCGTCCACGGCTTGCCAGGTGCCGTTCACGTTGATTTCCACCTCATCAAGGTCAATGAGGCGGTTGGCATTGCTGTCAGCGCTCCACTGGAACTGATGGACGCCGTAGCTGAAATGTGCGCCCGGATCGACCCCGTCGATCGTCCCCGGGGTGCCGGGAGTGTTAGGATCTGCGTGAACCGGGCTCGCCAGAAGGATGGCAGAGAGGGTGGGCACGAGGTGACGTGGATGCAAGGTCATGGGTGAGATTTTCTAGCGATTCGGACGGCTGTCCACGGCACGGATGGTGAGGATGAGGTCATTGCCTGGTGCATTGTCAGAGAGTTTGACTTTGGCTCCTGAGCCAGTGGAGACTCCGGTGATGTTGACCTTGCCGGTGAAGTTGATCATGCCATTGCCCTTGTTCTCTATCAGAGTGTAGGTGCCGTTTTTTAAGCCGTTGATCTTGAGGTTGATCTCGGTTTCGAGCAGTTCAATGAGGTCGCCAGTCACGGTGATTCGGGTGGAGGAGCCCGAGCTGAAGTCCCAGTTGATGACCACGCCATCATGCTCGCTGGCGGGCATGCGTATCGCTGTGCTGGTGATAGTGCCTCCGGCCAGATTGAGAACCGCCTTGTCACTGGTAGCCTGAATCATACCGGCTTTGAGTGTGCCGCCGTTCATGTTGAGAATAGCACCCGGCCCCTTGCCCGGTGCCCTTACATAGGCACCAATGCCGAGGGGTCCGCAGCTAAAGCTGCCGCCCTTGTTGATGGTGAGCGTTCCCAGGTGATCCCAGCCGAGCGCGGCGTAGTTGCTGAAGCTAACGGAGCCGCCACGGTTGATGGTGAGAGATCCTGAGCCATTGGGAATGCCGATGTGGCAGGAGTGGGTATGATACTGCACGGCCGAGTCCAGGGTGACATTCATACCATTGCCGATGCGTGCGGTGCTATCAGACCCGGGCAGGACGTTGCCCGTCCAGTTGGCGGCCTGGTTGTAATCAAGATCCCCCTTGTCATTGTCAAAGAGGATCGGACCGGCTTGGAGCGATAAGGCAGTGAGGGCAAGCAATGCCGGGCTGAGGATGGAGTGGAGTGTTTTCATGTTTGAAGTTTAAGTGGCCACGGCGTGGCGGTTGGACCACGGCGTGGCAGTTTAAGTTTAAGTTGGGAGCTGCTTCGCAGTAGTTCGAGTTACTAGTTCAAGAGGGGAGCCATGGAGTGGCGGTTGTTGGTTCTTTATTCTTAGTTGTTGAGCTAGAAGATAAGAAAAGGCGGGAAAGAGGATTTTGCAAAGGAGAAATGTGGCCGCCTGCGGTGGAATAGTGAATGAGCCGCGTTGCGGTAGTTGGACCACTGCGTGGCAGTTGAAGTTGGGAGCTGCTTCGCAGCAGTTCGAGTTACTAGTTCGAGTTGCAAGTTAAGACGCAAAAAACCCCCGACCGTGAAACACGGCAGGGGTTTTTGAAGTTCTTGGTTCTTTGTTCCTGGTTCTTTGTTGAAGCCGCAGCGCGGCTATCGCTCATCATTCATCCGCCATCGCCGCTACGCGGCACTGCGCTTGCGGCGCAGCATCAGGGCGAGGCCTCCGAGCCCTAAGAGGGCTGTCGAGCTAGGCTCGGGCACGGCGTAGGCTTGCAGCACGAGATCGTTGGCGCCGTCCTGTATAATCTCCCAGTGCCACCCTGCCTCAGGATTCAGGGCTGAGAAGCCGCTGAAATCTAGATTGAAGTTATCGGCATTGAAACCGTTGATTCCTCCGCTGGCTGTGGCGATCACAAAGCTGTAATCAACGTCGAAGGGGGACTCGTAGCCATCAATGGTAAAAGTATCAAAGCCCGCTGAATCTCCTGCGATGGCACCCGCGAGTGAGTCAATATCGATGGCGAAGCCACCTGCGCCCAGGCTACCCAGCTCCAGTGTACCGGTGATGCTCAGCCAGTCCCAGCCGGGGTCACCTCCTTTAGAGCCACCGCTGTCGTTGATTTCCCAGAGGTAGGTGCCGCCATCAGCCCATGTCACGTCACCGATTTCAGTGAGCGTGCCGGGTGAGTTGCCGGGGCTGAGCACGGCCCCGTTGCCGATGGTCAAGTCACCTGAAACCGTGCCGGAGCCGGAGATCGTCTGGCCTGCGGCGAGCGCAAGGCCTCCAGATCCGCCACCCAGAGCAGAAACATCCAATGTTGCTCCAGTGGCAACATCGATGA
>JAFMDE010000052.1 GCA_017857425.1 Akkermansiaceae bacterium | reverse complement strand
CCTATGGGTCGCGTGAGGAAATTACCGATGCGGCGCGCGCCATCGCAATAAAAGCGGCAGCCGGTGAGATCGACCCTGCTGACATTGATAACGAGCTTTTTGCCAAACACCTTTACACCTCTCAATTCCCTGACCCTGACCTTCTCATTAGAACCTCCGGGGAACTCCGCATCTCCAATTTTCTACTCTGGCAAATTTCGTACTCGGAAATTGTCATCAGCCCAAAAAACTGGCCTGACTTTAGGGATACCGATCTCAGGGCCGCTGTTGAAGAGTATGCCCGCCGCCATCGTCGATTTGGCACCGTCTAAATTTGGCCCTGTTTAAGTCTAATATTCCATTCCCTTACTTGTGCCCGAGACCTCAGCAGAGCAAACCATTCTCTTGGTTGATTCAGATATCGATTATCTAGAATGGGCTACCAAGCACCTCAATGCCGAAGGCCTGCGCATTTTACGATGTGACCACGCCGAGAAGGCCGCCAAGGTCTGTGATACCACCGATGTTGATCTTGTCATTGCAGACATTCCTCTGCAGCCCTTCGACGGCCTTGTCCTGCTGCGCCGAATTCGAGCTGCCCACCCAGGTATTTTAGTTATTCTCACAGACGGATTCCCCACCACCTCTCAGGTCATTGAGGCAACCCAGCAGGGCGCCCAAGATATCCTGAAAAAAGAAGCTCTTACCTTTGAGCTCAGACCCGTTGTGGAAAACGCCTTGCGCGAGCTCGATCAGCGACGAGCCGCGATCGATACAAAGTCGTCGCTTAACAACCCTCAGGGCAAAGTAAAAATCATCGGCAATTCCCGGGCACTTCAAGATGTCTTCAAAATTGTCGGTCGTGTCGCGAGGACTGATGCACCCGTGCTGGTATCGGGAGAGAGTGGCACCGGCAAGGAACTCGTTGCCAACGCTATCCATGAATACTCACCACGGGCAAAAAACGAGGTCATCGCAATCAACTGCGGAGCCATTCCTGAAAACCTGCTAGAAAGTGAGCTCTTCGGCCATGAAAAAGGCTCCTTCACTGGGGCAATCAACCGCCGTGCAGGTCTGTTCGAACAGTGCGATGGAGGTACTCTTTTCCTCGATGAAATTGGCGATATGCCATCCTCTGTGCAGGTCAAGTTACTGCGGGTACTACAGGACGGAACCTTCACCCGCGTGGGTAGTAACGAGCTGCAAAAATCCGATGTCCGCATCGTGGCCGCGACCAATAAAAATTTAGCCGAAGAGGTATCAAAGGGTAATTTTCGTGAAGACCTCTTCTACCGATTGAATGTGGTGGAGATTCACCTGCCACCACTAAGGGCAAGGACCGATGACATCCCATTGCTGGCTGATCACTTCTTACGCCTCACCATCAAACGTAACAATATTCCCCCGATGAGGCTGAGTGCCGAGGCAATGGACCACCTCAAAAATCATCGTTGGCCTGGCAATGTCAGAGAGCTTGAAAATACCATCGCTCGTGCCTGCGCACTGGCAAGCAATGAAGTATTGCTGCCTTCTGACATTGAGTTCACCAAGACATTTGGTGATCCAGAAAAAGACGTGCAGGATCCGACAGTGACGGCGCTCAAGCAGCTCGCTCAGGCGGCACCAGAGGGCAAGGATCGTGCCGAGTGGATTGCCGAGCAGCTAAACGCTCTTGCTCAACAAGAGGGCTAAGCCTGGCCAGCAGAAGCTCACTTTTTCTTTGACCGGTCAGGAACAGGGTACGCTGGCATCTGGTGTGCTTTACCCCCAGAGATGAAATCAGCGGGGGTGCAATTCTTACGGTATTGCCCAACTTTGTAGAAGCTTGGCTTGTATCCGGCTGGCAAGCTGGCATCTGCTTTATCTGGCACCGCGAGTCCAAGGCGTTCATGGGCGGCGTTGACCAGCAGCAGACGTAGATTGTCATCAAGAAGATCAATGCCAGCTCCCATGGTGCTGGTCAGCACCTTGCTCGTCTTGCCATTGGCCCAAGTAAACTCGCGCGTCCAAACCACGGGCTGGGCAGGCTTGTTCTTCGCATCAATATCTTTTGAATCAGGCTTCAGTGTTTCTGTAACGTAGCCGCGCACGAGAATGGTCGATGGCTCCTTGGGCTTGGCACCATAAACATCGGAAGTCACAAAAATCTCACCCACACCCTTCATAATAGGGTGATTCTCCTGCCCCACTTCTACGCGTGCCCGGCAACCCTCATACGCGTGGTGGCCGTGGTGGTTGACCCAAGTCTCACCCAGGACCTCTCTGCCAAAGCCTCCCTTCCAGTCGGGCCCTTTGTGATTAAAGCTATAGCGGGCATACTTAGCATTGTTGGGAATTTTGAAAGCATGTGTGGTAGTGCGCAGCGCCATTACTGCTGCACCACTTTCCATGGCAGCCTGGAACTTGGCCATGGTCTCATCAGGCCAATTACGGAAACGGATGTTAAGAAAAATCATGTCCGCACCATCAAGTGCTTGCGGGTGGCTGAGTGATATTTGTTTGTTAGGATCAACGGTCTTGCCATCGTCGGCCATGGAGAAAAGCACGGTGCACTTAAAGCCGTGCCGAGCAAGAACCTCAGCCATCATCGGCATGGCTTCTTCGGAGCGGTACTCCTCATCACCAGCAATGAGCACGATGTGTTTGCCATTGGCTTCTCCTTGGGGGTGAAAAATAAGGTGATCAGCGTGGATGCTGACCTTGTCTGCTGCCAGCACCTCATTGGCGGTTGTGTTAAGCATGAGAAGCATCAGGGCTAGGACGGAGGTGAATAGGTGTTTAATCATGAGGTGCACTGTTTGCGTTGTTTATTTTTATGCCCAATTCATCATCAGGCAAATCAAATTATACATACGGAGGAGCATCTGTATTCTTACGTCTGATCTTCCCTCTTTTCGATTATTTTACTCTTGTTGCGTCCGCGCCTCGGTTTCATGCTAACGCTATCTTGAATCATTATATTCAGCACCCAGTTATCGAAGATCGGCTTGCCCGAATGCGCCAACGTGATTGCCCTACCCCTAGGTTCCGCCAGTATGTCAAAGAGGTATCACAACTGATGGTTCCCTATGTGACGGCAAACTTGCTTACCCTTCCCGTGGAAGTCGAGACCCCGATGGAAATCACAACCGGCAGAAAGCTGGCGCGCGAACTGGTCCTCGTGCCTATCCTTCGCGCTGGGCTTGGCATGCTCGATGGCTTTATGGGTTTATTGCCAGATACTAGCGTGGCTCACATTGGACTCGTCCGGGACGAACAATCACTGCAGCCGGACTGTTACTACTTCAAGGCTCCTGACCACCTCCCTGATGCAGACGTTCTGGTTCTTGATCCCATGCTTGCAACGGGTGGCTCAGCCTGTGCCGCTATTGCCGAATTAAAAAAACAAGGAGCTCGCCACCTTCACTTTGTCTGCATGGTCGCAGCTCCCGAGGGACTTCATGCCATCAACTCTGAACATCCGGATGTGCCGGTCTATTATTCTGCGCTGGATAATCGCCTTAATGAGCAAGGTTACATCCTGCCGGGACTTGGCGATGCTGGAGATCGGATTTTTGGCACCTGTTAAAAACCCAGACCTCAAAGGAAAGGTTTCCTCAAGAGCAATGCCGCCTGAACGAGGATGGCGTTCACCTTGATCTAGTCGGTGGATTCCCCTGCCCGCGGGTGCGCCGCATCATAGGCCTCACGCATCCTCTCCTTGGTAACATGGGTGTAAATTTGAGTCGTCGATAATGATGCGTGGCCTAACAGCGTCTGCACGCTGCGCAAATCCGCGCCGTGATCGAGCATGTGAGTCGCAAAGGTATGGCGCAGTTTATGGGGCGTTACTTCAAAGGCGATATCGGAGGCTGCCAGGTATTTTTTGAGCAGCATCTGCACAGACCTTGCAGAAAGGCGGCGCTTTTGGGGGTCCTTGTTTTTATTGATAAACAGCGGCCCGTCATGCACCTGAGCCTCGCTGCGGTATTTCTGGATTGCCTGCATCGCTTGCGAGCCTATCGGAACCATGCGCTCCTTATTGCCCTTGCCCATTACGCGCAGTGTTTCGGACAAAAAATCGGCGTCCCTTACATCGAGTGCCACTAACTCGGATACACGCAGACCACTTGAATAAAAAAGCTCCATGATGGCCGTGTCTCGTAATGCCTGCCACGGCAGGGCACGTCTATCAGGATCTATTTTTTGGGGCATTTCAAGTAATTGCTCCATTTGAGAAAGAGACAGCACGATGGGCAACTTTTTCTCTGACTTGGGTAACTGAACGTCATTGAGGGGGCTCAGCCCCATGCCACGGCGATGAACCAGAAACTTGTAAAATGATCTCAGTGCAGCAAAACGAAGCCTAATGGTGGAGCGTGCCATCTCTTGTTTCATCAGCTCAAACAGATAGCCGCGGAAATCATCTGCAGTGCAATCACGCCATGATGAGAATGTGTCTCCGCGCCAGTCGAGGTAAGCATTAAGCGCATGACTGTAGTTACGCAGGGTTCGCACCGAGGCATTACGCTCAACCCGCATAAACTCGAGAAAGGCTTCTACATCATCACCCATTACTTTGGTATTCTAAAGCATGAGTGACTGACAACAACGACAAAATAGTGGGCCGCTACGGGGCTTACAGTGTCACCATCTCACCTGTGCGGAAAGACTGGTCAGCCGCGATAACAATCTTCATGGAGTTGATCGCATCGTCCATGTGATTGCTGAGGTCTTCATCGTTCTGGATGGCATTGAGAAAAAAGACCTGTTCGCGATGGCAGAGCTCATCATGATCCGGCTCATCGCCGGTTAATGTCCAGGCGTCTTGCTTAACAAAGTTTCCCTCTGCATCGAGTTCTGAAAAATGACGGCGCAGGGTATTGGTCTTGGTATGGGCGTCGACATCGGCGGAAGCTCCCTCACCAGCAGCCTCCTTCGCTTCAATAGTGACACAGCCTTTTGGCCCAACGACATCTTTGACGAAGAACGCGGTCTCGCTCATCATCGGTCCCCAGCCAGCTTCATACCAGCCGACGGAGCCGTCCTCAAAGGTCACCTGCAGATGCCCGTAGTTGATTTTACCCTCAGGAAGCTCATCGCTGAGGCGAGCACCGAGGCCGGAGACGCGCACAGGTTTGGAGCGCGTCATCTGGCACATGACATCGACATAGTGCACCCCGCAATCGACGATCGGGCTGATTGATGACATCAGGTTTTTGTGCGTCTCCCAGCTAGCCCCGGACGACTGCTGATTGAGGTTCATGCGCATTACCAGTGGCTTGCCGAGCTCGTGAGACATCTCGATAAATTTCTGCCAGCTCGGGTGATGGCGCAGGATGTAGCCGATGACGAGTTTGCGTTTGTTCGCCTTGGCAGCATCAACAATACTCTGTGCCTCCTCAACGGTTTCCGCGAGTGGCTTTTCGATAAACACATCACAGCCAGCCTCAAGAGCGGCAATCGCATAGGGCGCATGGGTATCCGGATAGGTGGAAATGGAAACCGCATCAGGCTTGGTTTCTTTGAGTGCTTGATAGTAGTCATCAAAGAGGGCGTAGCTGCCACCCAGTTCCTCGTTGAGTTTCTCTCGTGAACCCGCCGAACGGGTGCAGATGCCTACGATATCGAACTCAGGAATGTTGTGGTAAGCGAGGGCGTGTGAGCGGCCCATATGGCCGGCGCCGGCGCAGAGGATAGTTGGCATCGTTTGTCTGTTGTTGGTTTGAGGGCTTAAGTACTTTGTCTTTATATTACGTGCTAGCTGGTGAGCGTTTGTCAGCGATCGCTCACATTGCACTTTCTTCATCAGGTGACGCGGCCTCGGCCACATCGACGGCATCGACATCGCTGTCCACCTTGTCCCAGAAAAAGAGAGCAAAAAGAATAAAGATCACCGCTGCCATTCCCGCAGGAAAGAGCCAGTAGCTTTTCCAGTCGATCATCGCTTTGGTGATGAGCTCTGAGCTTGTACCCTCTGGATAGCCTTTGCCGAACATGCCCAGCAAGCTGTCGATGAAGCTCAGCTCGGCCTGGGTGGAAGCCGCCTTCATGTTCTCCATCAAGGCCCCGTGGCCCGCGGGTGCCGCTCCATATTCGCCATAGGTATTAGGTAGCGCCTTATCGGTAAATGGGAAGGGGCCACCAAAGGCCATTCTGAATCCAAAAAACATGCCCAGACCTTGGGTCAGGAAAACAAGGAGTGATTGAGCTTGGCCACGAATTTCGGGAGAGGCTTTTTTATCCGTATAGATAAAGCCCGTCACAAAGAAAAAGTCATAACAGATGCCATGCAGAGCAACACCCAGCAAGAGCATCCATGTCACTTGATCGGGCGCGCCAAAGGCAAACAAGGCATAACGTGCCACCCAGCATCCCATTCCAATGAGTAACATCAATTTAACACCGAGCTTACGGAAGAAAAATGGGATCAAGATCATGAACACGATCTCCGACATCTGGCCAAGCGTCATGGTGGAGGCCGCTTGTTCGAAACCGGCAGCACCTAAGAATGCCGACGTTTGCCCATAATAATACGCCAAAGGAATACAGATCAGCATGGAGCTCAATGCAAAAACGAGGAAGGGTGGGTTTTTAAGAAGCTTAAATGCATCAAGCATGAGCAGCGAGCCAAGATCCAGCGGCTTGCCTTTGGCAGGCGGCGGTGTGTTAGGAAGGGTAAAGCTGTAAATACCAAGGGCGATACTGGAAATAGCGCCAAGCCAGAAAATATTCAGCGAGGCCGACCAACCACAAATACCGAGGGCGAGTCCGGCTACGATCCAGCCGATGGTTCCCCATACGCGCACCTTAGGAAACTGCTCCTGCTTGAGGTGGGTGAAGGTGATCGTGTTGCCCAATCCAAGGGTCGGCATGTAGCAGAGCATATAGGCAATCATCAGCCAGACGATCAGTTGTCCTTTTTCCGCACCTTGAGGAGCGATGGTGGCTATAAAACACATGATCACTCCTCCGGTCAGCATCAGGACCCCCATGACTTTTTCTGAGGAGAATAACCTATCGGCGATCAGGCCGAGGAACAGAGGCGCGAAGATGGCGGCAATGGGTGCACTCTCATAAGCACCCCCGATAAAGTCGCCGAGACCATGGTTGCCCATGGCAAGTGCAAGGGTAGCAAACCATGCCCCCCAGGCAAAAAACTGCAGGAACATCATGATGGAAAGACGGGCTGCTGTATTGTTACTTTTCATAGGTATCGCTGTGGCTCGAATGAGTATAACCAGATGAAGATTAAAGCTCGCTGAGCTCTTGAGACCAACAAAAAAACCCGGTGGCCACTCATCGTGTGCCAACCGGGTGATTTTAAAGAGTTAGCAAACGAGCCTTTTAACGCTCGTTGAGCGGCGGCACTGGCATAAGCTCCTGTGGGCCGACGTATTTGGTAAGCGGACGATACAGGCGGTTATCACGCAGCTGCTCCAGAATCTGGGCGGCCCAACCGGATGCACGGGCAATAGCAAAAATAGGGGTGAACAGATCCGTCGGGATACCCAATGAGTAATAAACGGTGGCTGAGTAGAAATCGACGTTGGCATTCAAGCCCTTACGTTCGAGCATGATCTCGGCGATGCGATTAGACATATTGATCCACTTTGGCTCACCAAGTTCCTCGGTCAGCTCGAGTGCCATTTTCTTGAGATGCGGGGCACGTGGGTCGAGCACCTTGTAGACACGGTGGCCAATGCCCATGATCTTCTTCTTGTTGGCTAGGCAGTCCTCGACGTAGGCGTCCACCTTGTCTTCACTGCCGATTTTTTCCAGCATGTGGATGACTCCTTCGTTGGCACCTCCGTGTAAAGGGCCTTTGAGGGTGCCGATGGCCGAGGTCATGCCGGAGTAGATATCACTGAGCGTGGCTACGGTGACGCGGGCTGAGAAGGTGGAGGCATTCATGCCGTGGTCGGCATGCATGGTGTAGGCAATATCAAGTGTCTTGACTGCGGCCTCGGTCGGCTCCTCGCCGTTGAGCATATAGAGTAAATGGGCGGCTTCGCTTAAATCCGTGCGGACCGGCAGCAACTCGAGGCCCATACGTGCGCGGTGGAAGTAGGCAACAATGACCGGAATGCGCGCGATGATCGAAATGGCCGCTTCATAAAGCTCATCATGATCGGGCTCGCCAATCTTGGCGCGCTTGTCATAAAGGCCGAGCATGGAAACTCCGGTGCGTAGCACATCCATGGGGCTGGCATCATGCGGGGCCGCTTTGATGAAATCGACAACCTGCGGGGGCAGGCTGCGGTTCTGGTGCAGCTTTCGCTGAAAATTCTCTAGCTCCTTGGAGTTGGGCAGGCGCCCCTTGAGTAACAAGTAAGTAACCTCGCCAAAGCAGCAATGTTCGACAAGATCATCAATATCGTATCCAAGGTAAGACAATTTTCCGGCCAGGCCTTCCACGCGGCTGAGGGCTGATTCGTTGGCGATAACTCCTTCGAGTCCTTTAGCATAGTCACTCATGATGATTAATGATTCTTGGTTAATTTTTTGTTATTATTAGTAGGAGCTTGCTCCGACTATTTAGGACTTCTCTGGTCATGCCTTAGCGTGACAATGCGAAAAATATGAAATGGCTTTGCATGAAATGATGCCGCAAAGGCCATTGGCGGTTTGAAGGTAAGCGATAAATAAGAAGTGATGCAAGAATGAATCGTTTTGGATATGTGAGGTTTTTTAATATTATCGGTATTCCATGGTTGGTATTTTGTCTCGCTTGCTTAGATTGAGCTCGTGGAAAGCATCCTTGCTATTGAAACCAGTGTGCCCGAGGCAAGTATTGCGCTCTGGTCTGATGGAGCTTGGTTATTCGAAGCTGAGTTTGTCAGTGACCGAAACCACAACTCCATGGTTTTTGAGCCGCTCGCCCAAGCCCTTGCCTTACTTGAGGGGCGCGAATTATCCACCGTCCTCGTCGGCACTGGGCCAGGTAGTTATAGCGGCACACGCATTGGCATTGCCGCGGCACAGGGGCTTGCCATTGCCAAGTCTTGTCCAGCCGCGGGGATAGGATCGATAGCCGCCACTCCTCCTGCCCGTTCTGTTGCCCGTCCTGCTGCGGCGCATACCGCCGCTACCGCAATCGGTGATGCCCGCAGAGGTCTGTATTATATTTCCTCGATCACAGCCTCAGGCGAAGCCGAAGAGCCAGAGCTTATGGACGCTGCGGTGTTGGAGCAACGCCTCGCTTCTATTCCAGATGATCTGCTCTTTACTCTCGATGCCCCCACCACACTGGGACTCAATGACCAGCTCCAAGAGCGCATCACTCGCACACAACCGCAAGCTCGCCTACTGGTCGATGTCTGGTTGGGCCTCGATGAGGTGAGGCGCCAGCAGTTGTATTCCAAGCCTCTGGCACCAACTTATTTACGCGCTCCCTTTACCTCAAAAGCAAAACAGGGACACCCCTTGTTACGCAGGGGATAATATCTGCGTTTCAACTTGACGCAATCACCGCAAGCAAGTGAGATCCCACCATACTAATTCGTATCAATATCCACATGATCAAACATCTTATCTACCGCGCCCCGCAGCAACTTCTTATGCTCGCGGGTTTTGTGCTAATGGCCGCAAGCGTAACGTCCAGCCAGGCACAAAATTTAGAAGGTAAAAAAATCAATTCCGTTACCGTTCGTTACATTGGTGCTCGCACCGTTGATGAAGCACGCATCCGTGGATTCATGTCAGCACGGGCAGGACAGGACTACAGCGCAGCACGCCTAGACAATGATGTGCGCTCCCTCTATGAGAGCGGCTTAGTTGATGACATTCGCTTTTTTGCCGAAGCTGCCGGTGCTGGAGTCAACGTCATTGCCGAAGTGAAAACACGCTCCAACGTGATCTCCATTGGTTTTGTCGGTAATACAAAATTCAGTGACCGCAAGCTCGCTGAGATCACCGAGCTCAAGGCGGGTGGCCTGATGAGTGATGAGAATATTTTAAGCGCACGCCGCAACGTGGTCGATCACTACCGTGGCTACGGCTATGCGGATGTAACAGTTTCTCACAAAATACAAGCAACGGATACACCCGGTTCCGCCGAGCTGATCATCATGGTTGATGAGGGCTCTCGTGCCGAAGTGCATGAGATTCGGTTTGAGGGCAATACCGCCTTCAAGTCCCATACGTTGCGCAATGAAATGAAAACCAAGCAGAAGGGATGGTTTTCTTTTTTCACCAAGTCTGGTCAGATCGATGCCACCAAACTAGATGAGGACCTTGACCGTGTGCTCGATTATTACCGCAGCCGCGGCTACCTCCGTGCTTCTGCTAGTGTTCATCGTGAGCCTAAAGAAGATGACCGAGTCGACCTTGTCATCACCATTAGCGAGGGCGCTCGATTCACGATCGCGGGCGTTGGCTTCGGCAAAACAACCGTATTCACTGCCGAAGAGCTTATGCCTGCACTGTCCCTTCTTGCTGGGGACGCCTACTCCATTTCCAAAATGCGTGACGATATCCGCATGATCCGCAGCTATTATGGCTCACGTGGATATGCTGATGCCTCCGTAAGGCCCGACATTCGTGATGTCACGGCAACCAGCGTCACCATCACCTACCGCATCGTCGAAGGCCGCCGTTTCCTTGTCGGTAAAGTAACCATCGAGGGTAATGACAAAACTCAGGATAGAGTGATTCGCCGTGAGCTTCCGATGCAACCCGGTGAGCACCTCAACTCGGTTGAAATGGAAACTACTCGCAAGCGCCTTCAAAACATGAACTACTTTAATGACGTTCAAGTGTCCGCCACTCCCAGCGAGCAAGATGGCTACCGCGATGTCAATATTCTCGTTGAAGAGAAAAAAACCGGCTCTGTTGGTTTTGGTGTCGGTTTCAGCTCGGTAGATAACATTGTTGGTTACGCCACCCTTGAGCAAACCAACTTTGATATCACCAACTGGGGACGCTTCACCGGAGCAGGTCAACGCTTCAGCTCTAAAATTCAAGTGGGTAGTGAGCGTAAAGACCTCCGCGTATCCTTGGTTGAGCCATGGTTCTTGGGCCAGCGTCTGGCACTGGGCACTGAGCTCTTCTATCGTGATACGCTCTATTACAGTAGTGAATATGAGCAGAGCCAATATGGTATAGCCGTATCGTTAAGAAAGCCGCTCGGCAAACGCTCCTATCTTCGTGGTGAATACCGTATCGAGGACATCACCATCGATGCCGACACCGACACCTCGGCCGCCTTCAAGGCAGAAGACGGTGACTATCTACGCAGCGCACTCAGCCTGAACTACGTCTTTGACAGCCGGGACAGCAACCAACTCCCTCGTAAAGGCCACAAGCTCGATTTCGGCGCGACTTACGCAGGCGGACCTCTTGCAGGAGATGTCGATGTCTTCATCATCAATGCTGCTGGTTCCAAACACTGGAACCTCTGGGGAGATAGTATTTTGAACCTCACGGGAGCTGTGACCATAGCAGACACGCACGGCAGCTCATCGACCGTGCCGATTTTTGATCGTGAGTTCTTAGGCGGCCCCTACAACTTGCGCGGTTTTGAAAACCGTGACGTCGGTCCCCGTGACGGCGGGACCAATGAAGTTCTGGGTGGTAACACCTCAGCCTATGTCTCGGTTGAATATACTTTCCCCATTGCAGAGCGCATCCGTGGTGCCGCCTTCTACGATATTGGTTCGGTCAACGCAGACTCCTGGGAATTTGGTGACGGCTTCTACCATGATGCAGGTTTTGGCCTTCGCTTGAACCTTCCCTTTGGACCCCTCGCCCTGGACTACGCCTTCCCGCTAGGCACTCCCGATGGCCTCGAAGAGGAAGCTGACCAAGGAGGCCAATTCCAATTCTACCTGGACTACAAGTTCTAAGGGCTCCCCCCTTTAATAACTTTCAAACCCTCCGTTGCTACCTTAACTGGCGGCCGCTGAGGGTTTTTTGTAGCTGGCTAAATATTGACCTAAACATTAACCCTAAGCATTGACCCATACTGATTTCAAGTATGGCGCGGCGGTGTATTCCTCCGGCATGGGCAATGAGCTCACCTGTGCCTCTGGCGCGGCTTGTCGGATCATGCGTATGAACTGCGCCAGCTCGAGTTTGCGGCAGTTGGTGCAGCATAAAATCCAACCCCCTTGGGCAAGACAAGCGTGAGCCATGGCCACCAGCCGGCCGTAATCTTTTTCCACGCGGAACACCTTGCCTTTGTCATCTCGTGAGAACGTTGGCGGATCAAGAATGATGCCGTCAAAGGTTCTTCCCTGACGGGCAAAGCGCTTCAGCCAATGAAAGGTATCACCCTTGCAAAA
>JAFMDE010000051.1 GCA_017857425.1 Akkermansiaceae bacterium | reverse complement strand
GCTAGTTTTGACGCTCAGCTCGAGCGTAGAGTGGAACGAGAAACCAAGACGGGAAAACCGTTTTATGAGATTTTTCTCGTTGATGGAACCGGTGAAATGAAACTTAAGGTATGGGACAATCGTCCTCAGTTCACTGCTCTGCAGGAAATAGCTGACGGCAGCTTGTTGCGTTTTAGCGGGGAGTGGACGCAAAACCAATATGGCCTTGATTCTGGCAAGTGGGACATGCGCAGGCTCAACGAGACAGAGGGGGCGGAGTTTTTGGCGGGGGATCCTGAGACCAAAGCCAGACAAGATGCGGATTGGGCAGATATTGAGCGCATGCTCGGTGAGATTGCAGACCCAAGATTGCATGAAGTTTGTGCTGAATTTGTCTGTCAGTATGGCGATCGTTTTCGACGGAGTGCAGCCGCACGCAAAAACCATCACGCCCGCCGCGGCGGTTTAGTTGAGCACGTTGCTCAGATGATGAGGGCAGCTGAGGCGATGTGCTCGGTCTACACCGCACTGAATCGTGACCTGCTCGTCGCCGGTGTATTGTTCCATGATTGTGGCAAGATGTGGGAAAACAATTACCCTGAGGTTGGTTTCAGCCAGCCCTTTAGTCTTCCTGGTGAGATGCTCGGGCATATTCCGCTCGGTATTGAAGCCGTCAATAAGCTCTGGCGTGATGTGATGGAAAAACCCTGTGCCGAGGGCTGGAAGGAGCTCGAGCCAGCCACCGCGGATATCCACCTGCATATACTTCATCTCATCGCTAGCCACCACGGCACGCATGAGTGGGGGTCGCCCACCTTGCCCCGCACGCCTGAGGCGATGGCCTTGCATTACATCGATAATATGGATGCGAAGTATGAGATGATGCGCATGGGCTACGAAAGTTCGCCCGAGATTGCCCCTGGCATCCAGGATCGTCAGTTTCCCTTACCTGCCAGTTTGGTCAAACCACTGGCGCATTTTTCAGCAGAAAAGGCGTAGATGCTTGCTGCATGAAGGCCGGCATCGTCGCTTGAGTGCACGCTTTGGCGCTGAAATGTAAGCTCGTTGCGCCTAAAACGTGCCTTAGGGTGCATCTAGACGGGCTTTTGACCGCTGTTTTTGTGCTTGGCTCGCTTTGCTGAGATTTTATGACGGAGCGGGACAATCCATGTTTGCGTTTCGCCGAAGATGCGCTATGAACCCCCCTCAGCAAATCAAGAATCATGGCAAAAAACTTATATCAGAAGGTATGGGACGAGCATACTGTAGGAACTCTCCAAGATGGCCGTAACCAGTTATTTATCGGTACGCACCTGATTCACGAGGTGACTAGTCCGCAGGCATTTGGCATGTTACGTGACCTCAATTTGAAGGTTAAATATCCTAAGCGCACCTTTGCTACAGTGGATCACATCGTGCCTACGGATAATCAGCAGCGTCCATTTGCGGATCCTCTGGCTGATGCCATGATTACTGAGCTGCGCAAGAATGCTGAGGAATTTGACATTACCTATTTTGACCTCGCATCTGGTATGCAGGGCATCGTGCACGTGGTAGGACCTGAGCAGGGAATCACGCAGCCAGGCACTACGATAGCATGTGGTGACTCTCACACAGCGACACATGGTGCATTTGGTGCCATTGCTTTTGGTATCGGCACAACGCAGGTGCGCGACGTATTAGCAACGCAGACCATTGCCATGGAGGGCCTGAAAGTGCGCCGTATCAATGTTGACGGCGAGTTGAGTCCTGGTGTCTACGCCAAGGATGTGGCACTGCACATCATCAGACTACTCGGTGCTAATGGCGGTATTGGTTACGCCTACGAATATGGTGGTAGCATTTTTGATGGTTTCACGATGGAGGAACGCATGACGGTTTGTAACATGTCCATCGAGGGTGGAGCCCGCTGTGGTTATGTTAATCCCGATGCTACGACCTTTGAATTCCTCAGAAATCGTCCATATTCACCCAAGGATAATGACTGGGATGCTGCGGTTGAACGCTGGCAGTCCTACGCGTCTGATGCCGATGCTCAGTATGACGATATCGTTAATATCAATGCAGCAGACATCGAACCCACCGTAACTTGGGGTATTTCTCCCGATCAAGGGGTGGCTATTTCTGAGTCCATCCCAGATCCTGCTCAGGCCAAGAATGAGGTTGAGCGCGCAAGTATCGAAGAGGCTCTTGAATATATGAAGCTGCCTGCAGGTGCTGCCATTAAAGGTACCCATGTAGACGTCGCTTTCATCGGTTCTTGCACCAACGGGCGTCTCTCCGATTTCCGTGAGGTGGCCAAGTACTTGAAGGGCCACAAGGTTGCAGAGGGAGTCAAGGCGCTGGCCGTTCCTGGTTCTCAGATCACCGCAGTCATTTGTAAAAAAGAAGGACTCGACAAGGTATTCATCGACGCAGGTTTTGAATGGCGTGAAGCGGGGTGTTCAATGTGTTTAGCGATGAACCCCGACAAGCTCCAAGGTGACCAGCTTTGTGCCTCGTCCTCAAACAGAAACTTTAAAGGCCGCCAAGGAAGCCCAACGGGCCGCACGGTGCTGATGAGCCCACTGATGGTAGCCGCTGCTGCGATCAAGGGTGAGATTGCCGATGCTCGCGAGGTGTTTGCTGTGAACTGATACTAACTCGATTTTTTCAAGACTAAGACTAAGACCAAGACTAAGACCATGTCCATTCCCGCTATTACTCAAGTTTCCGGCACTGCAGTTTATATTCCAGGCGCAGATATTGATACCGACCGCATCATCCCTGCGCGTTATCTTCGTTGTGTGACCTTCGACGATCTCGCTGAGGGTCTTTTCCGCGATGTGCGCACTGACCCTGATGGCAAGCCGCTCAATCACCCTCTTGATGACCCGCAGTTTCAGGGAGCTAATATTATGCTTTCTGGGCCAAACTTTGGTTGCGGTTCCTCACGGGAGCACGCACCACAGGCGATCCGACGTGCCGGTTTTGATGCTGTCATCGCGGAGAGTTTTGCAGAGATTTTCTTTGGTAACTCTACAGGGCTTGGCATGCCATGTGTATGTGCATCCGCTGAGGAGATCAAAGCGCTTGGAGCTGCAGTTCAGGCCAATCCTAAGCTTGAGGTCAGCATTGACCTTGATGCCATGACAGCCAGTTACGGTGATACGACCATTAAGGTGACCATGCCTGGCTCCGCTCGTGAGGCGCTCATGTCAGCTCGTTGGGATCCGATTCAGGAATTACTCGATAACAGTGATTCCATCGAAACAAGAGCTGAAGCTCTGCCCTACGTTTAGTGCGTTGAGCGTGCTAACTTGCGTTGATCGCGAGTGCGCGGTCTGCACTACTCTGCACTAGTAACCCATCCACGGGGAAAGCCATTTTTCGGCTTCCTCGATACTCCAGCCTTTGCGCTTAGCATAGTCTTCTATTTGGTCCTTCTGCAGCTCGCTGATGGCAAAGTAGTGGCTCTCTGGATGAGATAAGATAAGGCCGCAAACGGCAGCTCCTGGGTGCATGGCACAGGACTCGGTGAGCTCAGTGCCAGTGGCGGCAGTGGCATCAAGTAAACGGAAGAGAGTGCGTTTCTCGGTGTGGTCTGGTTGGGCTGGATAGCCTGGGGCAGGACGTATGCCTTGGTATTTTTCGTGGATGAGCTCGCTATGGTTGAACTCATTGGGGCGCTCATAGCTCCAGGCAACACGGGCACGGTGGTGGAGTAGTTCGGCAAAGGCTTCGGCTAAGCGGTCGGCGATCGCTTGAACCATAATGGCGGAATCAAGCTCATGGGCATCACGCAGCTCGGCGGCCCATTCATCAGCTCCATGGATACTGACAACAAAGGCACCGAGGTGGTCTGGGTGAGTATCTGAAATGAAATCACTGAGGGCGTAGTTAGGTTTGCCCGATTGTTTTTCCATCTGCTGGCGCAGGGTATGGAAGGTGGTATTTTGCTCTGGCAGAATGATGTCGTCACCATCTGCTTTAGCAGGGAAAAAACCATAAATACCTTTGGCGGTGAAACGTTTGCTTTCTACGATGCTTTCAAGAAGTTCTTGAGCATCCTGGTAGAGCTTGTCAGCAACTTTGGCAGCTTCCGCGTTCCTTGTCTTCAGGGTTTTGGTTTCCCGATCCCAGACACCTCGGAGCTCCCAACTGTGAAAGAAGGGGGTCCAGTCAATGTAATCGACGAGTTCGCGCAGGGACTGGTTCTTGATGACGCGCGTGCCGGTGAATTCTGGTATGGGAGGATGGTAAGAACTCCAATCGATGAGTTTTTTATTGGCCCGAGCTTTGACTAGGCTGACTGTTGCTTTGTCTTTTTTGTTAAAGGTCGCACGGAGCTTTTCGTGCCGCTCTTCGTTTTTGCTGATGAAGTCATCGCAGCCATTGTCGCTGAGCAGAGAGGTGGTGACTGGCACCGAGCGCGAGGCGTCGAGTACGTGAATGATGGGGCCGGAGTAATGAGGTGAGATCTTTACCGCGGTGTGGGCTGGGCTGGTGGTAGCACCACCGATGAGGATAGGTGTGCTGAGCTCACGGCGCTCCATTTCCTTGGCAACATTGATCATTTCATCAAGGGATGGTGTGATCAGTCCGGAAAGACCGATGACGTCCACCTGCTTGGTGGCGGCTACCTCGAGGATTTTTTCACAGGGAACCATGACGCCCATATCAATGACTTCAAAGCCGTTGCATGCGAGAACCACACCAACAATGTTTTTGCCGATGTCGTGCACGTCACCTTTGACAGTGGCCATCAGGATGCGGCCAGCAGTCATCGATTTCTCTGCCTGAGCGATAGCATGAACCTCTTCTAGATCGCTGTCCTTGGCCATCAGCTCGGCTGCAATTTGAGTGACTTTGATGAGTTTTTCCTCCTCCATGAAAGGCTCAAGGTGAGCGACGGATTTTTTCATCACACGGGCAGATTTCACCACCTGAGGAAGGAACATCTTGCCGGCACCAAAGAGATCACCGACAACGCCCATGCCGTCCATGAGTGGGCCTTCGATGACCTTTAGCGGGACTTCGTATTTTAATCGAGCCTCTTCCGTGTCTTCTACAATGAAGGTATCGATGCCTCTGAGCAGGGCGTGCTCGAGGCGCTTCTCTACTGTGGTCTCGCGCCACGAGAGGTCTTCAGCCAGGGTTTTCTTTTTAATGCCTCTGAATTGCTCCGCAAAGTCGAGCAGTCGTTCGGTGGCATCGGGGTCGCTATTGAGCAGGACGTCCTCGACGTGCTTGAGAAGCTCAGGTTTGATTTCATCGTAGACCTCCAGCATGCCTGCGTTGACAATGCCCATGTCCATGCCGGCCCTGGTGGCGTGATAGAGGAAGGCTGAGTGCATTGCTTCACGCACAGGGTTGTTACCACGGAAGGAGAAGGATACGTTAGAAACACCGCCGGAGATTTTGGCGCCGGGAAGGTTCTGCTTGATCCACTTAGTGGCATTGAAAAAATCGACCGCGTAGTTGTTGTGCTCTTCAATACCGGTGGCAACGGTAAGAATATTGGGATCAAAAATGATGTCCTGTGGGTTGAAGCCAACTTCATCCACAAGAATACGGTAGGCGCGCTCACAGATGCGGATTTTCTCCTCGTAGGTGGCAGCCTGCCCCTTTTCATCAAAGGCCATGACCACGGTGGCTGCGCCAAACTTCATGATGGTGCGGGCGTTCGACTTGAAAGCTTCCTCACCCTCTTTGAGGGAGATGGAGTTGACGATACCCTTGCCTTGAAGGCACTTGAGGCCAGCGTGAAGAATTTCCCATTTTGATGAATCCACGGTGATCGGCACCTTGGTGATGTCTGGCTCGGATTGCACTAGGTTGAGGAAACGGGTCATCATCTCAACACCATCGATCAGGCCGTCGTCAAAGCAGATGTCGATCACAGGAGCACCGTTCTCAACCTGCTGGCGTGCGACAGCGAGAGCATCTTCAAGTCGGCCATCCTGGATCATTTTTCTGAACACAGGGGAGCCGGCAACATTGGTGCGCTCACCAATCATTAGGAAGTTTTTATCTTCAGAGTGATTATAGGGCTCTGTGCCAGAGAGGCGTAGGAGAGGTTCAATGGTAGGGCGCTTACGTGGAGTTACCCCCTTAACGGCGCGTGCGATCGCTTCGATGTGCTCGGGAGTGTTGCCACAGCAGCCGCCTGCGAGGTTGATGAAGCCAGACTCAGAGAAGTCCTTGAGCTTATCATGCATGTCTTCTGGCAAGAACGGGAAGCCTGTAGGGGAGAGCGGGTCCGGCATGCCGGCGTTCGGGTAGCAGGAGACAAAGGCCTCACAGCAGCGTGAAAGTTCTGAGATGAACTGGCGCATTTCATCGGGGCCGAGTGAGCAGTTCAGGCCGACGGCGAGTGGCTTGACGTGGGCTACGGCGTTCCAAAGTGCTTCCACTTTTTGGGCAGAGATCATGGTTTCTCCACCTCGGCCAACGGCTGCGGAGATGATGACCGGAAGGGTAAAACCGTCTTCTTCGAAGACATCCTGGCAGGCGACCAAGGCTGCTTTGGAGTTGAGCGCGTCGAAGATGGTTTCCACCATGAGGATGTCGACACCACCTTCTACGAGTGCGCGGATCTGGCGTTTGTAGTCCTCGTAGACTTGGTCGAAAATAACGGTGCGAAAACCCGGATCATCGGGGTCGACTGCCGCGTTGTTGAGGCCGACGGTCATCGGGCCGATCGCTCCGGCAACGTAACGTTTGATGCCGGTGGCTTTAGCGACTTCATCACAGGCTGCGCGGGCCAATTTAGCTGACTCCACGTTGAGCTCATGAGCGAGATCCTTGAGGAAAGGATCATCCATGATCTTCTGATAGAAATCGGGGTCCTTACGGCCTTTGCCAGACTCACGGGGGTCTTCGACAAAAAACTCAGATTGGGCGATGGAGGTTGCCGAGAAGGAGTTGGTCTCAATGATGTCTGAGCCAGCTTCAAGAAAACGGCGGTGGATGTCGCTGATGACATCGGGGCGTGTTAGTGTGAGGATGTCACCATTGTTAAGGATGTCCTTGTCTGTATCTTTAAAGCGTTCCCCGCGGGCGTCTTCTTCTGTGAGGCCATAGCCACGGATGGTGGTGCCCATGGCTCCATCGAGCATGAGGATACGCTCTTCAAGCGCAGTGGTGAGTTCGGCGGTGGCGTCAGGACGTGGCATGGGCTATGAATAAAAGATTTACTGGTCGGAATCTAGAGACAAAACAGGGAAAAACAAGAACAAATCTACATATCTTGATTTGTTGATTCGTCCCTCAATTTACTCGTGCCAGCTTATGTGGGCGTTTGTTGGGGTAGATGCATGGGCATGAGTGCATTGGATGGCCCAGCCGTAACGTGGCAAGCTATTATTGCATGCCTGCCTCTTCGAGCTTCTGAGCCATTTCTACTTTTTGCAGGGCTTCGGTGAGCTCAAAAACATCACCGTCGAACACACCATCCATGTTGTGGGTGGTGAAGCCGATGCGGTGGTCGGTGATGCGTGACTGCGGGAAGTTGTAGGTGCGGATTTTTTCGGAGCGGTCACCGGAGCCGATCAATGAACGTCGTTGGGCTGAGTATTGCTCGGCTTGTTCGCGTTGCTTGGCCTCAAAGAGCTTGGCGCGGATGATTTCAAGTGCCTTTTCCTTGTTCTGTGTCTGGGAGCGGCCGTCCTGACACTTGACCTGAATACCGGTAGGAAGGTGGGTGATCTGCACGGCGGAGTCCGTCGTGTTGACATGTTGTCCTCCGGGGCCTCCAGAGCGGGTGGCTTTGATTTCGAGCTCCTCCATCTTGAGTTGCACGTCAACGTCTTCTGCCTCGGGCATGACGGCGACCGTGCAGGTGGAGGTGTGGATGCGGCCTTGGGTCTCGGTGGCAGGGACGCGCTGAACGCGGTGGACACCAGACTCGTATTTCATAAAACGGAAGACCTCCTCACCGGTGATTTTGATGACGACTTTGGAGAATCCACCTGCCTCTGATGGTGTGGAATCGAGGTGTTCGCATTTCCAGTTGCGCTGCTCCGCGTAGCGCTGATACATGCGCATCATCTCACCAGCGAAGATAGCGGCCTCGTCACCACCTGCACCGGAACGGATCTCGAGCAGGGCGTCACGGTCCTCAGCCTCGTCACGGGGCAGTAGGGCGTATTGCACATCTTGGGAGAGTTTTTCGATGGTGGCTTCCAGATCGGGGATTTCCATGTTGGCCATTTCTGCCATTTCCTCGTCATCCTCCTTGGCGAGTTGCCGGTTCTCTTCGAGGTTTTTCTTTGCTAATTCGAGCGCATCCCACATTTCCAGAAGCTCCTTAAGGCGACGGTGCTCACGCATGATCTCCGTTGCTTTTTTCTGATCTGAGAACAGATCTGGGTCAGTGATAAGCTGCTCTACTTCAGCGAAGCGCTCGCGTCGTTGGGAGATGAGAGTAGAATAGTCCATGGGTAGAATGGTGAATTTAGAATAGTGAATAGTGAATGATGCTAGGCACGAGAATTCTTGATAATAGCAACGAGTTCGTCGGCTTCCTTTTTGAGTGGTTCAAGCTTTTCACTGGGCATGATTGAAGAAGCTATGAGAAGCCGGAGCCAGTAGAGAGTTTCTCGAGATTCTTTGCAAGCGATAGATATTTTTGAGATGAAGTCTGGTTTGCTCTGAGCTGCTTGAACTTCCTCTACATTGGCTCCAATGGAAGTTCCGGATCTAAGCCGCTGATTGGCCAAGGTCCTGTTCGTGCCCGGAGCTGAATCGAGAATCTGGCTGAGTTTTACGATCCGTAATGAGAATGCAAAAGTTCGCTCTGTAATATCAACTTTGGCCATTCTAAATTCACTATTCACTATTCTACATTCAGCCGTAGGCGACTCACGCGCCGCGCATCAGTGAAATCTCAGCGAGGGAGATGAGGGAGTTCCTAATATCATCTGCGCTGGCCGTTTTAAGATCACTGGCTTTCATCGCCTTGTCGACGGTGAACTTTCCGGAGCGGCTACGGCGCAGGGCGGAGAGGTGGGCGCCACAGCCAAGATCCTGGCCAATGTCGTGAGCGTAGGTGCGCACGTAAAAACCCTTAGAGCAGTTTACGGTGAAATCAACTTCGGGAAGGGCGATGCGATTGATGGTGTAGTCGGTAACATACACCGCACGCGCTTTGCGTTCCACTTCAATGCCTTTGCGTGCCAGTTTGTAGAGGGGTACCCCGTCTTTTTTAATGGCAGATACCATTGGAGGGATTTGTTCGAAGTTGCCGGTGTATTTATCGAAGGCGGCATCGATCTGTTCGGCGCTGAAGGGTGGGACCTCTTTTTGCTCGAGGATGTCACTCTCCTTGTCTTGCGAGGAAGTGGTGGCTCCAAGGGTCAGCGTGCCGTGGTATTGCTTATCCTCTGACATTAGCAGGTCTTGGATCTTGGTGGCACGGCCGATGACGAGCATCAGCAGTCCGGTAGCCATCGGGTCGAGTGTGCCGCAATGGCCGATTTTCTTGAACTTAAGCTGACGTCGGCAGATGGCGACAGCATCGTGCGAGGTCATGTCCGGCTCTTTGTCAACGAGTAGGACACCGCAGGGGTCGCCGCCTGCGGCGGAATGTTGAATGTTGAATGTTGAATGTTGAATGTTGTCAGGCATGGCGTGTTGTAGATTGATTAATCTGGACGTGAATTCACTATTCACTATTCAGCATTCAACATTCCATCGATAGCGGCAAGGACTTTGGTCCTTGCGTTGTCGAGGGGGCCAGGCATGCGGATACCGGCAGCGCGGGCATGGCCACCACCTTTGAAGCGTTGGGCCAGTTCACTGCAATTCACCGAGCTGTCCTTGGCGCGTAAGGAAACCCGTATTTTGCCATCGGGAAGCTCCTCGAAGAAAGCGGCGACAATGACACCTTGGATGCCTCGGATGAGATCGATGAGGTCTTCGCTGTCCTCGGGTTTCAGGTTGAGCTCTTCTTTGACGCTGTTGGGCAGTTCCCAGTGGGCGACCTTGCCTCCTTGCTCAAGCTCTAAGGTATTTAACAGAGAACGCAGTAGCTCGATGCGGCGGTAGGGATTGTTGTCGTAGGTGAGCGCATTAATGGTGCCGACGTCAATGCCGCGGCGCACCAGATCAGCGGCCATTTCGTAGGTTGCCGCGGTGGTGTTGGAATACTGGAATGATCCTGTGTCGGTGGATACGGCAACATAGATCGCATCACGGGTGAGTTCAGAAAAGGGCAGCTCCTGCTCCGTGATCAGGTTGTAGAGTATTTGGCCCGTGGCGGGGGAGATGGAATCAATATGGTTGAGGTCACCGTACTTGGGGTTTGAGACATGGTGGTCAATGTTGATCCAGAGTGTGGCCTTGCTGGCTGCGTTGAGGGCATTATCTCCGAGGCGAGGTTTGGTGGCGCAGTCCAGGGCGATCGCGACCTGAACATCGAGTGGCTCCGCGGGTGGGGTCTGGACTTTATCACTGCCGGGAAGGAAGGTCAGATTGTCGGGGGTGCCGTCCTCGTTGATGTAGTGCACAGTTTTGCCCATTTGTTCAAGGGCATGGCCGAGGGCGATTTGGGAGCCAATGGCGTCACCGTCGGGTCGGATGTGGCTCAGAACGATGAAGGAATCGTGGGCGCGGATGGCGTCAGCTATTTCTTGGAAGGTGTTGTTTTCACTCATACGGATGGAACGTTTGCTTGATGGGGGGTTTAAATGGAAATCAGCGAATGAACAGATTTTTTTAGCGGGGTTTTATGCATGATGAGTGCAGATTGAAGTTTCCAGTGCTTGGTTTTCTGCTTATGGTCGCTGCAGTAAAGTGGATTTCTTCGAGAACAATTGGCGTTCAGCCATAGAGATTATGATTCTGTGGATCGGTCTCTATCAGATTTATAGTGCTTTTAGAAAGACGCGAGGCGCGAGGATACTGGTTGGGTTGGTGTTGCTGCTGGTGGTGCTTTCCTTACTGTCTCTGCTGCTCGATTTACGGGTGATATGGTGGGTTCTCTACAAGGTATTGGCATTGATGGCCCTGGCCTTGATCATCATCTTCCAGCCGGAGTTACGCAATGCGCTAGCACGGCTGGGTAGTAGTAAGCTGTTTATGTTTTCGAAGACCCAGAAGCACGAGTTCTTGGATACCTTCTGTGATGCCGTTACTCAGCTTTCCAAGAAAAGGATCGGAGCATTGTTTGCCTTTGAGCGAGCGATCTCTCTGAAGGATCATTTGGAAACGGGAGTCCCGCTTGACGCTATTCTCTCCCCGGAGTTTGCACTCACCATCTTTCACCCCAAGACCGCGCTGCATGATGGCGGCATGATCATTTCTAAAAACCGAGTTGCGGCGGCAGGTTGCGTTTTTCCGGTAAGCTCCCGTGAGCTGGAAGACCGGAGCACAGGCCTCCGTCACCGCGCTGCGATTGGTATTACTGAGGAGACGGACTGTGTGGCAGTGGTCGTCAGTGAGGAGACCGGTCAGATTTCAATTTGTGTAGATGGTAAGCTGGAGCGCAATCTCAAGAAGGATGAGTTCCGCACGAGGATGGAAGCTATTTTTTTACCCGAGGATAATAACAATGAAGAAGATGCTGAAAAAGAATTGGCCGGCGAAGCTGGCGACGCTCCTGGTCGCGATAGCGATCTGGTTTCTGATTAATTATATCCTGAAAAGAGAGAATCCAGGTGCACTGCGCCCTGGGGCAAGTGAGGTGGGTAGGTGATCAATTATAATCGAATACGATGAAGGGAATCTTTGTGACTGGCACGGATACAGGTGCTGGCAAAACTTACGTGAGTGCGCTGGTCATTCAGGCACTGCGTGCTGAGGGTGTGGATGCGGTCGGTTACAAGCCGATTTGTTGTGGCGGGCGTGAGGATGCCTACACCTTGTTATCTGCTTCAGATGATCGCTTGGAGCTTGATGAGGTGAACCCTTGTTATCTACGCACGGCCGCTGCTCCCTATGTGGCTGCCATGTTTGAGAATGCAGAGCTCGAGCTTGAGCCGCTGATTCAGGGTTACCATCAACTTGCAGCCAAGCACGACGTGGTGGTCGTTGAAGGAGTGGGAGGCTGGAAGGTGCCCATTCTGAAAGATTATATGGTGGCTGATTTTGCCAAGGAGCTTGGGCTTCCAACCATCCTTGTGGTGGGCAACAGGCTGGGCGCGCTCAATCAAACTTTATTGAGTGTCGAGTCGATGCGGGCGACGGGAGTGGAGCCAGCTGGACTGGTGTTCAACCATCTCGAAGATGAGCTCGATACAGCGGCGATCACCAACAAGGGCATTGCTGAGGATTTGACGGGAGTTCCCGTGCTTACGGACGTCATTC
>JAFMDE010000237.1 GCA_017857425.1 Akkermansiaceae bacterium | reverse complement strand
GTTCTCATCCGTTAAGCCGGCAGACAAAAAAGCCCTCCACGAGGGAGGGCTTTTTTAGAATGGAGCCGGTTAACGGATTAACTTCGCTCCGCTCAGTCTATGCTGGCTAGCTCATTTCCTCCTCCGGAAATGAGTTCTATTGAGATGCCGTGATACACGGCACTTCACTTCGTTGCGTAGTGCGTTCGAACCTTGTTCTCATCCGTTAAGCCGGCAGACAAAAAAGCCCTCCACGAGGGAGGGCTTTTTTAGAATGGAGCCGGTTAACGGATTCGAACCGTTGACCTACTGATTACAAATCAGTTGCTCTACCAACTGAGCTAAACCGGCATTTACTTGTCTGCTTATTCGGCGGGGCCGAAGGCGGGGTCACTATTTATATTTTCGTCTATTATGCAAGTATTTTTGATGAAAATGCAGCGGATCAAAAATGGCATCCTAGGAGCAGCACTCCGCACCCCCTACTCTACCAAGCCTTTAAATCACTTGGATTTCTAATCCTTGGTGTGTAATATGCATCATGATTATTGGTATCCCCACGGAAATTAAGGCTCAGGAATACCGGATATCAATGATCCCCTCATCGGTCAAAGAGTTAACGGGGCGTGGACACCGGGTGCTGGTCCAGTCAGGAGCCGGAGAAGGGTCCAACTACGCGGACGAACTTTACTCCGCCGTGGGGGCAGAAATAGTGGCCAGTGCCGAGCAGGTGTTTGAGCAGTGTGAGTTGATCGTTAAGGTCAAGGAGCCTCAGGCAAGTGAGCTGAGCATGATCACAGAAAAGCACACGCTCTTTACTTACCTTCATCTGGCGGCTGATAAAAAACTCACTGAGGCTCTGCTAGCCACCGGCTGCACGGCGATCGCCTACGAGACCATTGAGGTCAACAAACGCCTGCCCCTGCTCGAGCCAATGAGTGAGATCGCCGGCAGGATGTCCGCCATTATCGGCGCCTACTATCTGGCTAAACACAATGGTGGCCGTGGCGTGCTGCTGGGTGGTGTTCCGGGAGTCGTTCCTGGGCGGGTGGTGGTCATTGGTGGTGGCACGGCGGGAGTGAATGCAGCGCGGGTTGCCACTGGCATCGGTGCTGAGGTGAGTATTCTGGAGGTGGACCTGGAGCGGATGCGCTTTCTTGATATTGCCATGGAGGGCTGCCACACGATCTACTCTAACGAAGCGAATTTAGCGGATTTACTACCACGTGCTGATCTGGTGATTGGTGCGGTGCTGGTCCGGGGAGCCAAGGCACCCAAATTGATCACCAGAGAGATGCTCAAAATCATGCAGACGGGTTCTGTGTTTGTGGACATTGCCGTCGATCAAGGTGGCTGCGCGGAAACCACACGTCCGACCACCCATGACGATCCTACTTTTTACGAGGAGGGTGTGCTGCATTACTGTGTGGCAAACATGCCCGGCGCCTACGCCCGCACATCCTCACAGGCACTCAATAACAGCACCCAACACTGGACCACGATGATCGCTGATCATGGAGTGGCTGGGGCCTGCAAGATCCAGCCAGATCTACTCGGCGGCATCAACTGCATCAAGGGCAAGCTAACCTGCCCACCTGTAGCTGAGACTCATGGCATTGAGCTAGCCGATGCAGAGCTCTTGCTTAGCTAAGCCCACAAGCCGGGACCATACCCGTTAAGCTTGGGCGCCACGACTCGAACCTAACAACCAGAGCAACAGAGCGCTGACCAGAATCGAGGAGAGCCCGATATGAAGCACTTGGGCAATGGGCAAAATACCTACTTGTGAGAGAATAAGGCCCAAGCACATCTGGGAGATTACGATTCCAAATACAAGAGACTCTAACACCTTAGCTCCAGTTCGGTTCTTTTTGGCACGTATGAAGAATAGGGTCGAGGCCCACAAAATAGCCCAAGACCCACTGCGGTGAATAAGGTAAGTGACACTTTGCTCGAGCTCCCCTACCCACTCGGACCGTGGTGCGTATTCATGGGTGTCTTTGAGCGCGTCTGTTTTTTCCCGCACTTGTGATCCCAGCACACCCTCGACAAGGATAAGAACGAGTAGCAATACTGCGATTTTAGCCAATCCATTTTCCCGGCAGGATGCAGGCATGCGCCACGGTTTGTCACAGCCACGCCAGGCAAGAAAGACAAGTAAACAAAGCATCAGAATCGCCAAGGCCATGTGGATGGTAATGATACCCGGCTTGAGCCCGCTGAATACAATCTGAGCTCCCATCCAAGCATTCACCCCTAACAAAAACAACGCAAGCGCCGCCACAATGGGAATGACCGGTCTCTTTCTCCATTGCCATTGCGCCATGATAAAGGTGGCCAGGGTCAGGAGCCCCAGAGGCAGCGAGGTTAATCTGTTGAGATACTCCACCCAAGTGTGCATCGGGTTAAACTCCTTGATGACAGATTCACGGGTAATGGTAGAGGGGTCGATCCCGTAACGGGCGGCACGCTTGCGGTATTTTTCGATATCGATTTTGTCGACGTCAATCTGATCTGCACTGGTGGGAGGAATCAAACAGCCCCAGCAGGTAGGCCAGTCTGGGCAGCCCATGCCTGAGCCAGTGGCACGGA
>JAFMDE010000236.1 GCA_017857425.1 Akkermansiaceae bacterium | reverse complement strand
GGACATAGCAAGCACGGAAACGCAGCTGCTTCATCAGCAACAAAAAATCTAGGTTTTCGCCAACGGCTCTGCTTTCAACAACGGCTCTGCTTTCAACAACGGCTCTGCTTTCAAAAACGGCTCTGCCGGGGCAGCATGCTCGTCGAGCTTGCTCTTTCTTTGGCACTGCTCACCAGTATTGGTCTGGTTGTCTTTCAAGGCAGCCTTGATATCTTGGCTCCTCGGCAGTGGATCATCCAACAAAATATGTCGGACGCATATCTCACCTATGAGGAAGCCTATGCCCAGCGCATTAGCTTTGAAGAACTCACGAGTATCGAATCTCCATGGCCTGTATACCCGCAGAAAGTCACTACTGAGGTTGAAATTGGCAAATTCCCTGGAGGACGACCCATTATGGCTGATGTCACCCGCACCCGCATACCGGACAACAACAATCTTCCTGACAACATTCTTCCTAATTACGGAGGCACTGGAACGCAGGCGACAAACCCCTCAGAAATGCAAACCTGGCAAGTGCAGTCTCACCTTTCCTACAAGATTGGGACTAATGAATACGTCAAATCCCGAACGATTATACGCACGCAGTAGTCATGAACCATCAAACGCATAGGCAAAGATCTGGGTTCACCCTCGTTGAGATGACGGTGACCATACTCGTTGGATTGATGGTCGCTACGATTACACTGATTCTTTTTAATAGCCAATTAGCCTCCTACAAAATACTCCAGACTCAAAATTTCCTCATCAGTGAAGCCCCCCAAATTAACAATACCCTCAACCGCATCATCCCCAGAGCAAACTTCTTCCGCATGTATGGATCTCTCACGGATGCCAAAGAAAGTAGTAATGCCGTAATAGCTGACGGAAAAGTCATTGCATTAAAATTTCAAGATCCGGCCTCACCATCAGACAGCAGCTTTGGCGTCATCGCATATGATGATGAGACCAAGAAGCTAAACTACTATCACCTCGCAAGCATGGCAGAGTTGGCGGTAGCGGCACCCGCTTGGAGCATCAGCAATCGCATCGAAGATACCGTTTTTTATGTCGAAAATGGGGTGTTACGCACCAAGCTCACTGGCCCCAATGGGGAAGAAATCACCTACTCAACCACAACACTACGATGAAACGATTCATGACCAGACCAGCCAACCGGACACACAAAAACAGTCCGGGTTTCGCCTCATTGCTGGTGGTCACCTCTGTGGGCATTGCCTTATTAATCATGCTCATCTCCATGTATAGAAATACAGTTGATGCACATGCTGTACAAAAAAATAATTTGCTCAAAAATGACTACCAACAGCGTGAAGATGCGTTTCTACGGGCATTGACCAACATCATCCCCAACAGAGCAATCCTCTGTATGCAGGATGACTCTAAAAATAAAGAATCTCTTCAATGGAAAAGTATTATCGAGGAGGCGCTTGTCATGTCAAATTCTCGGCAGGCGCTCGCCCCCGAAGTCGCCGTCTCTCTGGGCATAACCAATGTCCGCAGTGGTAATAATACCGACTCTAACCTCGAGCTTGGCGCTATTATCAGCGCACTGGCAGGTGGAACGACAGATCCCGACGCCATCACCTCAGGCACTAATTTATCTGCCAGTACAGATTACCCCCCTCCCCTAGAATGTAGCAGTTCTGAGAAAATCGATGACTCTCTTTATCCCGTCGTATCCTTGAACAAAAAATATGGTTCTGGGGCTGCCGGCTGGGTTCAAGCGGATGTGAATGATTTTCCATGGTATAATTTAATAGATGCGCCCGAACTGCACTTCAATTATCAGAACGGCAGCACCATCATCGCCAAGCATAATTGGTGGGCGTTTGAGTTGTCTTTTGCTGATCAAGACTCTTCCATAACAAAGGTTGTCACGAGAAAGAAAAAATACCTCGTTTCACTGTATGAAATTCCATCCCAGTTACCTATTAGCGCCGCAGCATTCACCACATTTGGCGCGCATAGTGATGGCACTGAGTGGTCTAATGTCAGTCTTCGTGGAAGTATCTTTGCTGAAAAAGTAAAAACAGAAGGTGCTTTTTCAACAGATGCCATTTCCGCCCGAAAGGGTGTTGAAGTATCAACCGATACCTCAATTAACGGCAGCACCACCGGCGGTGCAACAAACCCCTTTGCCAGTAACGCTCGTGAGCTGTCTGAAACCGAGGGCAAGGTCTTTCCCATCTCCTCATCATCCGATGGTGGACGTGTTTCCTTTGTCCCTATCAACCGTGGACTTGAATTCTATGATCGCTACACAGGTGATCCGGATGAGGATAGTAATAGCAGCAATGCCGTATCCCCCACCTCATGGGACTATTACAGTATAGGAGCAAAACAATGTGGCATGCGCCTTGATGTCATCCGTGTAGCCTCCTCTGAAGACCAGACGCCCACAGCCATTCGATTCAGCTATTTGAAAGATGATCCTAATGACGGTATTAGCGGATTTCGCTTCATACACTCTGTGATTTTCAGCAAAGATGAAGATGATGTAGACCCAACAGCTAACCCCCCAGTAGAGCCTTGGCCAGGTCCAGATGTTACTGACGAGGGCGGGGACATG
>JAFMDE010000050.1 GCA_017857425.1 Akkermansiaceae bacterium | reverse complement strand
TTTTTTTCTGCCCCTCCTTTTTTATTGCCACCTTTTTCTCCAGCACCAATGGCATTCAGGGTCGTCTGCCAGCGCTTTTTAAAGTTGTCATTCACCTCAGACAAAGCCTCAACCGCGGGCTCAGCCGTCGCCTTCAAATTCATCAGCCATGCGTAACATATCGCTTGCTCAGTTAGGCGCTGACCGTCGAGCGTCTCCAGACTAAGCTCAAACAACTGCCGATAAATGCCCAATATACTCTCAGCTTGAATGCTACTCCATGACAGGGAGGTTTCACCGTCATCACGCCTTAGCCTCAGCCCATGTTGGTTAGCCGCTACCACTTCATCAAACATTCTTCCACCCACTGAATGCACATTCATGCGCAAAGACGACTTGAATGGAGCCTTACTGACATCATCAAGAAATGAGCCCGCAGATGTTGATAGATAAATCCACGCATCTCTCTTTTTGATATCCCCTGGCTGAGTGGCGGCTTTCTGCAGCAGTTGCCGCGCATCTGCAAACCTCGATAGCGCCACAAGCTTATGGAATGCGGGCAACTGATCCTGATAAGAGAGAACCTTGACCTTCTTCGCCTGAGCTTTGAGAGCCGCCGCCGCCTTGCTTTCGCGCTCAAGCTTCTCAAGCTTTTCCAGGTGGAGCTCAGCCCTTGTCTGCCATACTCGAATATGAAATTTAGCCCTGCCTTTCGTTTTCATGGCATTGGCTGCCTTTTTAAGCTCTGCCATGTGGCCTTCAACCTGCTTCTTATCTGCTGTTATCGGCAATGGGCTGAGGGCTTTCAGATAAGCATGATCAGCTAAGTATTTTTTTGCGATGTTGTGATAAACTCTCAGTGGGCTTTCTTCTGGCAGCTCCATTTTCTCAACAGCTTTAAACAATGGCACCGCAATATCCCAAGCTCCGATCTCCCAGTTTTTTAATGCCACTGCCATCATCTGCAAGAGCATCATACTGTCCCCATCCTTCTTCAACTTGTTGATGATTTCGGTGCCTGAAAGCTGCTTGGACAATAAGGCGACATCACTATCACTGGCCACTTTTCTGTTTTGGATATGTTGGCCCAATCTAGCGCTGGCCACTTCTGCTTTTTCGGTATCACCAGCAAGCCAAGCCGAGATAACCGCCTCAACCCCCGCCCACGACGCTGTAGGCTCCAAGACCCTTTTGTCATTCATGAGGTTTTCAAAAATCGCCTTCGCCTCCAGATAACGGCCTTCATCAAGTCGCTTATGTGACTGATAAAACAACTTCCCTATCTCGGCCGCCAGCTCAGGAGAATAGCTATCATCGTCAGCAAACATGGCTGCGTTCATATTTACCGCAGAGCCAGAGCTCTCTTCATTCGCGCCGTCCTTGTTCTTGAACACCACAACCGCTAAAATAGTGATCAGCGCAATGAGGCCAGCGACGACCAATGCCGTGACAATCAGTTTGTCACGTGTTCTGCGTTGATCCCGCTCACTGAAATACACCGGATCACTGGCACCCACTGCGTCTATAACATGATTGGCAAGTGCACGGGCGTCTTCCATCTCAGCATAGGACTCAAAACGATCTTCACGCTGAAAGGCCATTGCCCGCTCAACCCACTGACGTGTCTCGGGCTTTAGCCAGGGAGCAATTTTCGCGAGAGGCTCAATATGCTCTTTGCCTTGTAATACCTCACGTGACAATTTCGACTGCTCGGGGATGGATGGTCTGCCGGAAAGAGCATGATAAAGAGTTGCTCCAAGTGCATACATATCACTGCGGAAATCCTCATGTTCACCCGTCAACGCCTCTGGAGGCACGTAATAGGGCGTAGCCCATATCTCCTCAGCTTTAGCTACTCCCCCTTGGGTCACCAGCGCCAGACCAAAATCAACGATCTTCACATGGTCATTAGCATCAAAAAGAATATTACCCGGCTTGATATCCCGGTGTATCAAACCCGCGTCCTGGGCCGCCTGTAATCCTGCGATAATTTCTTCACATAGCGGCAGTATCTCAGCCTCACTGATCGCGCCCTCTCGCGCCATTCTCTGCTCTAGACTCTCGCCCAGCACCAGCTCCATCGCGATGTAGAAATGGCCAAACGCTTTACCCACCGTAAACACCCTAACCACATGAGGATGACTGATGGCCGCCGTGATCATCGCCTCATGCTCAAACTGCCTCATCCTATGTTCATCTCGACAATATTCATCGTTGAGAATCTTAATAGCGACCTCACGACCCAAGGTCATATCACGGGCAACAAATAACTTACTCATGCCACCCACGGCATGACGGCCAATCAAACGATAGTTGCCCAGCTCACATTTTACCCGCGTATGCTCACCGCATTCTGGGCACACAACGTTGGTATACGGCTCCAAGGAGGATGTATCCATTTGGCAGCCACATGAGCCGCAATGACCAATGTGCATATCATGTTCCTGCTCCTGCATCGCTTGGTGAACGTAACGAACTAAATGAGTTTTGAAACCAGAAAAGCTCCATTAATGGATGATCACCCTACACTCACACAGCGGGCAAACATCGCATTCACAGCCTCACTTCTTCATCTCTTCGAGCCACTGTCTGAAAAACATTTCGGACGCTGCTTCAATCTGCTCATGCTTTGGATCATTTGCAGGCGCCAGCTTCATCAGGCATACCTCGATCTCTAAGCGCTGATTACCTCGCAAACAATGCAGCACCACCTTTTCGCCAGGCTGCTTGGACTTAATATAGTCACTGAACCTTGATACCGAGTGCATTTCCAATCCCAATCCTCTACCGGGTTCCCATGGCTTTTCTTCAGCACCTAGATTGGCTGGCTTAGCTTGTTGCAGGTCGAGCTCATCAACACGGACGATCAAGTCTCCCATTCTAAGCCCCACCTTCTGTGCCGGAGTATCATCCAGAATATTTTCGACCCTTACAGCCTGAAGTCCAGCAGGTCCTCCAGGCTTGGCAGGCAAAATAACCCCTGTCATTCGAATACCTAGAAAGCCTTTACCTTTACCGAATTTCCTCTGCGTGACCATTTGCCTCATCAAGTTATAACAGCGTGACTGTACCTCCGGATCTTCGTTTGCTCGCCAAGCCTTGTACAACAGCTCAGGAGCTGCTGTAAGATTTTGATCTGCCCATTCATGAATAGCTTTGTAAGCCGTCTCCCGCTCTTCAAAGTCATCTGATGAAAGCTTCTCAAGCTGCGCCGGTGGCAGCTCGATATACTCAGCCTTAGGCGCGGCCAATAGCAATAAAGAGCTACTCATCAGCAGCGCGCTATAGATAAAAAAACTGAACGTCTTTGATCTCATCATTTTAACACTTAAATTGTATCGGTATTAGGCAAGTTTTATTCCGCACACGGCGAAAGCTTAGTCCGTTGCTCATGTGAATTTCCCCAACACAGGCAAAGATCCCCTGAAGCGAAATAAAAGCACAAGAGACGCCATCAACGCTATCCAGGTGGAAACAAACATCAGTGGTTGCTCACCAAACTGAAGCGACATCACGACGATGTAAATGACCTGCAACACCACAAACAGTCCAGTGGCCAAAAACGCACCAACCGATATGACAACTGGTTTTTTCAACAGCAGCAATAAAGCGATCGCAAAAATGACGATACTGCTCGTTAGGCGCAACACACTTAACATAGAGTCGCCACCACTAAGCCATGTCGAAAGCTGGCCGAAAAAGTCGATAGAAACTGCACTACTGGATAAATTCAAAAATAGAATCAAGGCCAGAAATAGCGCAACGGCTATCCGCAGGACAAGAAAGATGGTATGTTTTTTTTTCGCCATAATAGGTTCAACGCGGTTGTTATAATCTTCTATTTCAGTGATCAAGTTAAGTTTTTTATTCAAACTCGAGAGATAAGTCCAAAGCAACTGCCGAGTGGGTCAGTGCCCCAACCGAGATGAAGTCAACTCCAGTTGCCGCGACATCAGCTATTGTATCTAGATTAATACCTCCACTAGCCTCCAAAGCAACCGCAGAACCAGAATCATCCCGCATTGCCACTGCATCCCGCATTGCCACTGCTTTGCGAATCATCTTATTATTCATGTTATCGAGGAGAATGTAATCAACACCTCTGAGGCTCAAGAAACCCTGCACCTGCTCGAGGGTGTCTGCTTCCAACTCCACTTCTACCCCTGCCCTTTCTGCATGCAAACGATCGATGGCATTCTGCAAGGCATCAAGTTGATTTTCTGCTACCAGGTGGTTGTCTTTTACCATCGCGCGATCATACAAACCCATCCGGTGATTCTTACCTCCTCCTGCGACAACGGCCATTTTCTCTAAGGCACGCCATCCTGGTGTCGTTTTTCGGGTATCGAGAACCTTGGCATTTGTGGTCTCCACCTTAGCCACGTAAGCACGGGTCTGAGTGGCAACACCGGACAAGCGTTGCAGGAAATTCAAGGCCGTGCGCTCGGCCGTCAGAATCGAGCGTGCATGGCCACTCACCTCCAACACACGCTCACCCCGCAACAGCACATCTCCATCTTTTTTGAGCTGCACCACCTTAAGCTCTGGATTCACTCGGTGAAACACCTCTGCCGCTACTTCCATCCCAGCCAGAACCCCATCTTGCTTCGCATAAATATAAGCACTTGAAATGCTCTCCTGCGGAACAAAATAGACCGAAGTCACATCACCTGTCTGCAGGTTTTCACCCACATCTTCACGCAGTGCCAAGTCAATCAGTGCACTGGTAACCTCACAAGAAATACTCATCGCAGCTACCTTCAACCACTATGAGCAAATTGACAACCCCCATTCCCTCTGCCAAATACAAAAAATACCATTGTTAATCGCCTCGAATCTGGCAGAAGACTGCGCGCCATGCTCGCTATACAACATCTTCACATTGAATTTGGTGCGAGAGTCATTTTTTCTGACCTCTCGTTCGCCGTATTGCCCAAGGAGCGCATCGCTTTTGCAGGTCATAATGGCGCCGGCAAATCAACGCTGATGAAATGCATCGCCGGCATTTTAACACCCAATAGCGGTAAGATCGTTAAACCCAAATACTGTGATATTGGCTACCTCCCTCAAGAAGGCATCCACATCAAAGGCATTTCACTTTGGGACGAGGTTGAAGCCGCCTTCGCGGAGGCTCGTGATTTACAGCGCAAAATAGACGAGCTTTCCCAAAATCTCCATGATCTCGATCCGCGCTCAGCTCCTTATTCAGACCTGCTTCATGATATCGGTGATCTCGAACTAAAACTCGAAGCCGCCAGCCCAGGAACCATCAAACCAAAGATGGAATCGGTGCTCACCGGCCTTGGCTTCAAACGCTCTGACTTCACCCGTGACTGCGGAGAATTCTCCGGTGGATGGCAGATGCGCATCGCTTTGGCCAAACTACTCCTCGTGCAGCCACAAGTCCTGCTCCTAGATGAACCTACCAACCACTTGGATATCGATTCCCAGAAGTGGATGGAGTCCTATCTGGTCAACTACCCAGGTGCGATTCTTATCATCTCCCACGATCTTGCCCTGCTCGACATGCTCACCACACGCACGATCGCATTCCACCACGGCAGAGCTGAAGAATATGCAGGCAACTACTCATTCTACACCAAAGAATCAGTGCTGCGTAAAGAAATCCTCGTTAAGCAATACAAAGCCCAACAGAGAGAAATCAAACAGGCTCAAGATTTCATCGATCGATTCCGCTCTAAAGCGACCAAGGCCAAGCAAGTGCAATCCCGCATCAAGCAGCTCGAAAAAGTAAAGATCATCGAGATTGAACAAGACGATGCGGTGATGAGCTTCCGCTTCCCTGACCCGCCCGCTTCCGGGAATAGCGTTGCCACACTTGAAAACGCTAGCAAATCCTATGGTAAGATTAACATTTTTACCGACTTCAACCTCGAGATAACACGGGGAGAACGCATCGCCATCGTCGGGCCCAACGGTGCCGGCAAATCGACCTTTTGCCGACTGATCACTGGCCAAGAAACACCAGACAGCGGCAGCCACCACTTCGGCCACAAAGCCGCAGCCTCCTTTTTCTCCCAGAACCATGCAGACGAACTCAACCCTGATCTCACTGTGCTTGAATGCGCCGAGGGTTCCGCCTCCCGTGAGAACGCGCCACTAGCGCGCAACCTCCTCGGCTGCTTTCTATTCCGCGGTGATGATGTTTTCAAGAAGGTCGGCGTGCTTTCAGGTGGTGAGCGCTCACGCGTCGCACTCGTCTGTATGCTACTTCGCCCTGCTAATTTCCTCATTCTTGATGAGCCTACTAACCACCTCGACATTCAGTCCCAAGAGGTTCTCCAGAACGCACTCAGAGATTACCCTGGATCCTATCTCATCGTCTCCCACAACCGATCTTTCCTCGACCCGATCGTCGATAAGACACTCGAGTTCCGACAAGGTCAACCACCGCGAATGTTCGCCGGCAACATCACCTACTACATCGAGAAACTTGAGCAGGAAAAAAACGCTGGAAAATCACAAACTAGTGCAAACACAGGCCAGCAAGAATCAGCAGCCCCGACGGGAGGTAACCGCAAAGAACAGCGTAAACTTGAAGCTGCTCGACGCCAGCAACGCACACAAGTCCTGAAACCTCTTCAAGATGAACTGCAGGAACTTGAGCGCCAAATCTCAGAATACGAAGCCGCGCAAACATCACTGACCGCTCACATGTCAGACCCAGCTACGGCTGGCGATGCCGAGAAAATGCAAGAGGCATCATCAGCTTACAAGGCCATCAGCGAGAAGCTTGAGGCGGCGATCACACGTTGGGGCGAAGTCAGTGACGCCATCGAAAAAGCCGAGGCCGAGCTGTGATAAGGGACCATGGGTAAATCAGAGACGAGAAAAATCTCCACCACTCCGTGATCATGTCTTCTGTCTTGTCTGGTTGTTTGTCTCCTGTAACTTAAAACCATGCCTGCACGTGGGGAAAAAATACGCGCTCTGTTAGCCACTGGACGCATCGCCAACCTACCCACTGTTTGCAGCAATGTGCTGGCAGGATTTTGGTTGTCGAGCTCACTTTATCCGGCTTGCTGCCTTGGCTCGATCAGCCAAGACAAGATGATCGTGCCGCTGCTCTTTTTGATGCTTTCTTGCTGCATGATTTACCTTGCTGGCTGCATGCTGGGGGATGCTGTAGATCTCCCATTTGATCGTAAAAACAGGCCTAGCCGACCTATACCCCAAGGCATCCTCACCGTCCGCTCGGTTCGATCCTCATCCTACGTGCTCTTTGCCCTTGCGCTGATCATTCTGTTTTTTGTCACCCCAGTCACAGCTCTTCTCAATGAACACCAGGCAAAGCTACTCTCAGGGCAGTGGACTGAAGCTATCCAAACGCATGAAATCGCCTTCGGATTACTGCTCTCCGGTGTCGTAATCTGCTACGCCTTTTATCACAAAAAAAATAAGCCAGCCGCCCTCATCATGATGGGCTCATGCCGTTTTCTGCTCGTCATATTGGCGATGAGCTTTGCCCATAAAACGTTCCTGCAAAATGACCCTTCCCCAGCCAGTTGGTTCAGCCCACACCCTCATTGGCTAGCAAACTGGATGCTCATTCCCGCATTAGGTGTCGGCGCTTACACGATTTTGCTTAGCTGGGTGGCCTCCACCGAGTCCAGGCCCGGGGCGTTCCAGTTCCGTAATATCCTCACCTTCCTGCTTCTTACGGTGCCTGCTAGCTCACTAGCCATCATCTTTCTGATGCCAATCACAGAGCCCCTTCAATACATCAGTTATGCCGTCGCACTGATACTCTGCTATCTCTGGATGTGTTATGGGCTGAAAGCGTTAAAAACCTCCAAGCCCGTTTTTGTCTCTAGAGCGCTGGCTGGATTTTGTCTCTTAGACGCAACATTCTTAGCCCCTATTGCACCAATGGCAGCCGCCGTATGCCTTTTACTCTTTGTGGTTGCACTCGCACTCCAGAGAGTGGCCCCAGCTACATAACTTATCGTCCTGAGCCACGCCGAGGATGTGACCACTAGCCCTTGCCACGAGTTCGACTCGTTACTCGGCCAACACTCTTCTCGATAAACTTGATAATCTCGCCGGCAACATCTTTGTTGGTTGCCTTCTCAATGCCTTCAAGACCAGGTGATGAGTTAACCTCTAATACGACTGGACCATGATTAGAGCGCAGTAAGTCAACACCGGCCAAGCTCAGGCCCATGATATTGGCTGCCCTCACTGCCGTTGATCTTTCCTCAGGAGTGATCTTCACCACAGTAGCATTTCCACCACGGTGTAGGTTTGAGCGGAAATCCCCTTCTTTTCCCTGCCGCTTCATCGAGGCGATGACTTTGCCGCCAACGACCAGACAACGAATATCTGCTCCTCCAGCCTCCTTGATGAATTCTTGCGCTAGAATGTTCGCATCAAGACCTCGAAACGCTTCAATGACTGATTCTGCAGCTTTGAATGTTTCTGCCAAAACAACGCCAACGCCCTGAGTGCCCTCCAGTAATTTTACCACCACTGGCGCACCACCACAGAGCTTAATCATATGTCCCGTAGCCCTCGTATCATGTGCGAAAGTAGTAACGGGTAGACCGATCCCTTTGCGAGCAAGCAATTGCAAACTGCGCAACTTATCCCGAGAGCGAGAAATAGCCACTGACTCGTTGACCGAATACACGCCCATGATCTCAAACTGACGCACCACCGCTGTGCCAAAAAAAGTTCTCGATGCACCCACCCTTGGGATGATGGCATCATATCCTTTCAGCTCCTTATCACCCAAATAGATACTAGGCCTCATGGAAGTGATATTCATGTGGCACTTAAGATAATCAATCACATCAACCTCGTGACCAGCACGTTCAGCAGCCTCCTTGAGGCTTGAGGTTGAATAAAGTTTTGGATTGCGGGATAAGATCGCTAATTTCATAAACGGTGATGGTGAGATTTTCCTGAAAAATAAATACTGTTACCAAAGATATGGGAGACTTGAGTATCGACAACAAAGTAACCTGACAGGGCCCTGCGGCCGAGCAACAGAGGACACTTCATAACGGAGCGATCTGCAAGACTGAAAAACACTTCCCACTGAAATCCTCCGGGCAACTTGACCATGGTCTTAATGACCAACCTATTTCTAGCTATCCCCGTGGAGCTCTTGATTCTTTTTCTCGAAACCAGTGGCGCCTCACAAGCAATCACTTGACCGTGGTGGCTTGTTGTTTTGAAACTCACCATCTGTTTTCCATCTTGCTCGTAAATCTTCGACTCGGTGGCATTCAGGCTGGAGGTATAGGCTCCCGTATCCACCTTGGCTGTTAACATATCAATGCCGAGCTCCGGCAGAGACAACCACTCACGACGGCCCATTAACATCTTGCTGCGAAGTCTTCCGTTTACAGGAAGATTGAGCTCCTCGGCCACTGCTAATGAGGCGGCTGAGCTTTTAGCAGTTTCCGATATGTAGGTAGTCGGCATGCCCCTGTGATAACACGGTATGCTGCGCAAACTCAAGAAATCCCTCTATTTAAAAATCAGGCTAATCCCGCAACGAAGGCGTGCATTTGGCGCTCAATTCCGCTACTCTGCAGCTGGACATGGGAAAAAAATACGCACGCAAACGCATTTCGCATCTTACGGTTGGTGATTTCTTTGAGAAACACGGTGAAGCGCTAAAGCTAGAACTTCAGGGCAAGGCTGTTGGTTTTGACCGCAAAATCATCGAGCCTACCGTTAATCACCCGGGACTCGCGCTCGCCGGATTCCTCTCTTATTTTGCCTACAAGCGCGTTCAAGTACTTGGCAACTCAGAGCAGTCCTATCTCAACAAACGTGACAAAAAAGAGCGCATATTACGCTTCAGCACCATTTGTGAGCGCGCCATTCCCTGTATTGTTACTTCAAGAAAGAAAACACTCAGCCCTGAACTTCTCAAGGTAGCTAACGAAGCCGGAATCGCTGTATTTACCACCCCGATGGTCACCATGAAATTCGTCAATGCGGCCACCTTACTTCTTGAGAATGACTTCGCGCAGTCCACCACTCGGCACGGCTGCATGGTCGATTTTCGAGGAGTCGGTGTCCTCATCATGGGGGAAAGCGGAACGGGCAAAAGCGAGATCGCGATCGGGCTTTTAGAGCGTGGAGGCGCCCTTGTCGCCGATGACATGGTTATTTTTCGTAAAGTCGGTAATGAGATTGAGGCCCACGCCAAAGAATTTGCCCGCGGTTTCATCGAGATGCGCGGTATTGGCATCATCAACGTGGCCAATATCTTTGGCCTTGGCAGCATCAGGACACAGAAACGCCTCGATTTGGTAATCACACTCAAACCCTTCAGTGATCTGAATAATGTTGATCGTCTGGGAGTCAGTCGGAAAGCCTATCGAATCCTCGACCATGACATCACCAATGTAGAAATCCCCGTAGCCCCAGGACGAGATACCACACGCTTGGTTGCCATCACCTGCCTTGAGCACCAACTTCGCAGTGTTGGTTACGACATGGCCAATGAGTTTAATCAACGATTACTGGACAAAATGGCCGACGAAAAATCCGGTTTGGGTATTTAAGACCCTATTCTCTTGATAAATTGACTGAAAAAATCCCTTTTCCCCCGAGGGCCAGTCCTCTAGACTTGGGCGAAGCTCATTCTTCAATCCGATACAAAACGATGCCTACACGAGAATTCACCGTCACCAATAAGCTTGGTATCCACGCCCGCCCTGCCGCTCAGTTTGTCAAAACAGCGAGTAACTTTTCGTGTGATATTCAGGTGGAAAAAGACGACGAACAGGCAGATGGAAAGTCGATTATGGGACTGATGATGCTCGCAGCTGGCCACGGCTCAATCCTCACCATTACGACCCATGGTGACGATGAAGACACCGCCCTGGAAGAACTCGGCAGCCTGATTGCCCGCAATTTCGAGGAATAACAGTTTTTTACAAAGCTGTGTATTACTTGCTGAGAGGCAAGATTATACTTTGACCCCTTGCCCCCTTGTGTGCAAGCTTGGGGCTCATGCAAGGCACTGATAAAGAAATCATCATCCAAGGGACGCCCGGATCACCGGGAATCGCCTTTGGGCCTGTGCATGTCGTTGCGCGTGGTTTCAATGCTCCAGAAGTCTATGAAATCAAGCCTACCCACGTTGCAGGCGAACAAGAGCGTTTCCGAGAAGCCTTGGATAAAACCAAAATAGAACTCGATGATCTGCGTAGCCACATCGATAAGCTATCAGGAGATGACCACGGTAAGATCTTTGATGCTCACCTGCTTATTCTTGAAGATCGCACCCTTATCACCAAGGTCAATTCAGCAATCGAGGATCGTCACCAGAATGCGGAATATGGCTTTTACGTGGTCATGCAAACCTTTCTCGAGGCGATGCGTAGGATCAATGACCCTTATTTGAGGGAGCGCGCAGCAGATATTGATGACGTATGCCAGCGTGTACTGCGTAATTTCAAGCATGATGAAGAGCACGACTCCGCAGATCGGCCTGATCATCAACATATTCTGGTTTCCTTTGATCTCTCACCCAGTGACACCGCCTCCATTGACCGCAATCACGTTTTAGGTTTTGCCACTGAACAAGGAAGTATCAACTCCCATACCGTCATTCTTGCCCGGTCGCTGGGAATTCCAGCTATCGTCGGCCTTGAAGGTGCCGTCATTGATATCAAAACGCTCTCATCAAGTATCCTTGATGGATACACGGGAAAACTGATCCTCAATCCGAGCAAGGAAACGGTCAGCGACTATAAAAAACGGGCTCAAAAAAGAAAGATAGCGCGCAAAAAGCTCGAAACTCTTCGCGAAGCTGAGACCACCACGACGGACGGCCACCACATTACCCTCTCTGCCAATATTGAATTCACCAATGAGCTCCCCATGGTCAAGGAGTCAGGCGCAGAAGGCGTCGGTTTGTTCCGCACCGAGTTTTACCTACTTGATGGCGGCGAAATGCCGGATGAATTGTCTCAAGCTGATGTCTACACCGAGGTCGCTAAGGCAATGCACCCGAATCAGACGATTATCCGCACGCTCGATGCAGGTGGTGATAAAATCACCGCTGAGCCACTCACTCAACCAGAGCCCAACCCATTTCTTGGCTGGCGCGGTATCCGAGTCTCGCTGACACGTATAGCTCTCTTTAAAGAACAGCTACGCGCCATCCTCAGAGCAAGTGCGCACGGCAAACTAGGCATCATGTTCCCCATGGTTTCCGGCCTTCGCGAAGTCCGAGCTGCCAAAGAAGTTCTACAAACGGCCATGGATGAGCTGCGCGCAGAAAATATTCCCTTTGATCCGAACATCGAAGTCGGTGTCATGATTGAAATCCCCTCTGCCGCAATCATGGCTAATGAGATTGCACGTGAAGTCGACTTCTTCTCCATTGGAACAAACGACCTCATTCAATACACCGTGGCAGTGGATCGCGTGAATAACTACGTCGCCCACCTCTACAAACCCACGCACCCTGCCGTTATCCGGCTCATGGACATCACCGTGCGTGCCGCCAAGGACAACAAAATCTGGACCGGTATTTGTGGTGAAATGGCCGGAGACCTTCTCATCATCCCCTTACTTGTCGGTCTTGGCATCGACGAATTGTCCGTTGGAGCCCACCAACTGCCCAGTATCAAAAAGGCCATTCGCAGCCTCTCTCAAAAAGAGTGTTCAGAAATGGTAAAGGAAGCTCTGCAGGCCGCCTCCAGCCCTGAAATATCAGAACTGTCCCAGAGCATGGCGAAGCGTTGCTACCCAGACCTCTTGGAGTAAGCAAGCCGCGCAATCAAAAGCTGGCTCAATCG
>JAFMDE010000049.1 GCA_017857425.1 Akkermansiaceae bacterium | reverse complement strand
TCAGTGCCTAAGCGGTCCCAGCCATTCCACTCAAAAAGTAACATCTCAGCAACCCAAGCCCCCCAATCATGAAAAAGGTATTCCCCCTCAACCTTCTCTTCCTAGCCCTGGCAAGCCACATGGCATCAGGGGCGCTGTTATTTAATGATCTGGCGACAGATGCCTCAGGGAATTTTATCAATCCCGGAACCACGGGCTGGTCAGGCACGGGCACTGTGGTCGGGCCGGCAGGCTACAATACCACTTCAGGGGCCACCATGATCAACGACTTCACGGGTTCAGGAAATGTTCTGACCATGGGCGCCGCAACTGGCTTCGGCACGACAATCCTTGATCCAACCACCGCTACCATGACGATCTCTCTCGGGGGGTCTGGCTCCGCAGACATCGCGGTCAATCTGAATGGTGTGAGGCCCATCGGCTTTAACGTTCTAGATCTGAAGGGCGGGGTCACGTCCGTCACCGTGGAGATCAACTTTAGCAACCCGCTGGCGGCGGCCTTTGCTGAGCCTTTGCCAAAGAACAACCAGCCTTTTCTGGTGGGGTTCCGGACGCAGAGCACTGTTACCGCAGCGAATTTTACGGCCGAGTATATCGGCATCCGCCATACGACCACTCTCGGCGGCGCCTTCATCGGAGGGCTACCTGTGGGTGCCGACTCGGTGGATATGGCAAGGAATGGCTTCAACTGGGGCAGCGACCCGAGTTTCAGTGGCACATCTGTCCTCAATGGTTTCTTTGAAGGTGTGAACCTCTTCGATGTCGATGGCAGTGGGGGTCCTTATACGACCGGTGTTAATAACGACGGGATTCTCCAGGACGCGGAGCAGGTCTACGCCACCGGTATGCGTTTCACCTTCACTCCGGGCGCGGGAGATGCAGATGGATTGTTCGATGGAGCCAACTTCCTGTTCTCTCTTAATGGCACACAGTATGTGGACACCTTTGCCAATTCGCTCACTTTTGTGCCTGAGCCCTCCGGAGCTGTGCTCTTGAGCCTCGGTCTCTGCTCGGTAATCTGCAGACGACGCCGCAAGGCATAGTCAATGGTATCAAGTTAATGTAGGCTGGGCTCCAGCCGCTTATCGGGTTATCGATGTGGCGGCTTATCGTTGTAGTCGCTTCAACTCTTGGGCGGTGTCCCACAATATTTTTACTTTGTCGGGTCTGTAGTTGGCTGATGCCTTGAGTTCCTCGAGAAGCTGCACAGCGGTATTGAGATCGTGGTAAGGGCTACTGGGGTTGAGTAGCATATAGGCGAGATTGAATCTCGAGGGGTTGTAGTGAGGGTAGATCTCCAAGGATTTACGATATGCTTCGATGGCTCCTCGCTCATTGTTCTCTTGCTTTCTGCAATTGCCCAGATTGAACCAGGAGACGTAATCATTCGGTTTTATTGTGAGGGCCTTTGTGTAGTATTGGACGGCATCCTGATAGCGGCCCTCACGCTGGTGGAGGCTCCCCATGTTCACGTATCCGGTGACATCACTGGGCTGCGCCTTCATCGCATGGGTAAACAGGGATGCGGAATCTTTCCAGTGGGCAAGCTGGACAATGCTCATGAGTGCCAGGGCGGTGATGATGATGGCTCCAATCACACGACGTGGCATGGTAGGTAACCACCGCTCCATCCCGCAAGCCAGTGCCGCAAACAAGCCTGTGAGAGCGGTATACATATAACGATCCGCGGTGAACGAGCTGCCTACATACGCCAGCCCGGATACCGGCAACAGTAAGACCAAAAACCACACCACGCCAAACCACAGCGCCGGGAATTTCTTCCGACCCCGGTAAGAAGCAGCCACAGCCGCCACCAGCAAAGCGGCACTGGTCACCATGAGCCAAGGCTGCAACACCCAGGCAGGACGAGGGTAGTGAAAGGATAAATCTATGGGGATGAAAGAGCGCAATAGGTAATACCATGTGGCCGGGGCAAAGAGCTGGAGCCGGCCAGAGATACTTGATTGTTCAATCCAGAAGGCGTGTGATCCCCCTGACTGTGTGGCAAAGGTCAGCACCGCTGCCAACACCGCCGGTAGGATCCACAGCCATTTGGTGCGTATGATCTCCAGCCCGGTGTTGTACAGGGAGCTGAAACTTCCGCCCTCTGCCAGCTTGAGATCATCACGCTTGTAATCAATCAGCAGTAACAAGGCCGGCATGACCACAACACTGGGCTTTGAGCATAAGGCCGCAGCGTATAACAAGACGGAGCCAGCTTTCCACCAGTCGATACCTCGCCGCGCTTGAGCAGGTATTCTCAGGTATGCATACAGTGAGCTGAACATGAACAGGCAGCTGAGCTGATCCTTGCGGGCAGATAACCAAGCCACCGGCTCTACATGCAAGGGATGCACCGCAAATAACAAGGCGGTGAACAGGCCAACCCACTGGGAGCCAAACAAGCGCGCAAAAACCAGATAAACAAGCAATACACTGGCGAGATGCAGTAACACGCTGGTCAAATGATGCCCGCCGGGTGAATCCATTCCCCAGATGTCGGCATCAAGCATGTGTGACATCCAGCTCAAAGGGTGCCACAGGTTGGTGACTCCCTCATAGAGGCCCTCCTTGATCTGTGCTGCTGATGCTGCATAGGTCCAAGCCCAACGCACAGAGTCCGCGCTGAGCCCTTGCTTTACATAAGGGTTGCCGCTGATGTGGGCAGGGTCATCGTAATCAACATAGCCAAATTGAACGGACGGCAAATAAATACCCAAGGTGACAAGCGCCAGGAGCAAAAATGTCCACCATGATTTTTTTGCGCCCTTCTCCATGATTGATGGCTACAAGGCAAGCTGCCACTCATGCTGTTGTCAAGTAGGATCAATGAGGCAACACACGCTGCGTGGCGGATGAACAGGATTACTTGCCTTTGGTAATGAGGCTGGTGAGCTGGCTGGCTTTATCCAAGATGGTGGATGTGTCACAGCCGTGAGAGTAATAGTTTTTCAACAGCATGGCGACCATGTTGGGGGTAAGTTTGTAGGGCCTTGTGAGGAGGCTGTCACGGAGGCTTTGTTTTTCATTGTCACGCAGGATGACAATGGCTTGCTCGTGGAGTTCTTTGGGGATCAATTTCTCGATCTCTTCTTGAAGTCTTTTGGGGGTTGATTTTGGAAATCCGAAAGTTGAGCTAGGTGTGTTTGGTTGTTCTTCAGTCATAGTGGTTTGTTGTGGGGGGTGTTGTTGGTTCTTAGTTCTTGGTTCTTGATTATTAGTTTGAGCTCCTCGTTATACGGGCTTGAGCCCATCGCTGCGCTTTTGGCGTTCTAGGGCCTCTAGCTTGCGTTGTTCTTTACGGGAAAGCTTGGGGCCTTTGAGTGCAGCTGGGGCGGATGAGCTGGCGAGGCTGCTGAGGGTGGGCTTGGCGGTGCTGCGATCGTCTCCTTTGATGGTTCCTTTGGTGGCAGCTTTTTCCTCGGCCTTTTTGTCGAGGTAGTAGGTGACGTTGCCGTGGTAGACTTGTGGAGATTCACCTGGGCGGAACTCGAGGGTCTTGGTGACGATGGGGTCGAGGAAGGATCGGTTGTGAGAGACGATCAGGTAGGCACCTGGGTATTCGGCGAGTGCGCTCTGCAGCACGGCCTGTGATTGCACGTCGAGGTGGTTGGTGGGCTCGTCAAGAATGAGGAAGTTAGCTGGCTGAATGAGCATGCAAACGAGAGCCACACGTGAGCGCTCACCACCAGAGAGGACGCCGACTTTCTTAAATACGTCGTCACCGCGGAAGAGGAAGCAGCCGAGGATGTTGCGCACCAGTGGGGCGTTCTTGGTGGAGGCTACGGCTTCACAGGTCTCTATGACGGACTTGTTTGGGTCAAGTTCGTCAGCGTGGTTCTGAGAGAAGAATGAGATGGCGGTCTTCTGACCAGGTAGATAGGCACCGGAGTCGGGGTCTTCTTGGCCGGTGATGAGACGGCAGAAGGTAGATTTTCCTGCGCCGTTGGGGCCGACGATGGCGAGGCGCTCGCCACGCTCTACTTCGAAGTCAAAGCCTGAGAAGATGTTGAGCTCGCCGTATGCCTTGGAGGCGTCTTCAAGCTTTGCTACGGACTGCCCTGATGGTGGTGGCTTAGGGAAGGTGAAGTTCATCACGGCGTCATCTTGCTCAAGCACGATGAGCTCGACTTTCTCTAGCTGCTTGATGCGTGACTGGGCTTGGGTGGCCTTGGATGCCTTGGCGCGGAAGCGTTCGATGAATTGCTTGGTCTTTTCGATTTCCTTGCGCTGGGCGTGGTAGGCTTTGATTTTGATCTCTTTGCGAAGCTTGGACTCGGTGAGGTAGTAGGAGTAGTTGCCTGCGTATTCTTCGGCCTTGCCGTGAGCAAAGGCGATGGTGCGCTTGGTGAGTGCATCAAGGAGTGCGAGGTCGTGGGAGATGATGATGATGGCACCTGAATAGTTAAGGAGGTATTGCTCCATCCATGTCTGGGAGTCGATATCGAGGTGGTTGGTGGGCTCGTCAAGCAGCAGCACGGCGGGCTCTTGGAGGAAGAGCTTGGCCATGGCGATGCGCATCTGCCAGCCACCAGAAAATTCAGCACAGTCACGGGTGAAGTCACTTTGCTTAAAGCCGAGGCCTAGGAGGACGGATTCGACACGTGGTTTGATGGTGTTGGGGTCAAGGTGCTCAAGCGCGATATCGAGATCACCAATCTCGTAGAGTAGCTCGAGATACTCTTCTGAGGAGGAGTCCATGGTGCTGAGCTGCTCAGAAAGTGTGTCGATCTGGTCCTGGATGGTTTTGGCTTCACCAAAGGCAGATTCAGTCTCATCCCAGAGTGAGATGTCTTTGATGTGGATGCCTTCCTGTGGGAGATAGCCTACCTTGCAGTCTTTCGCTTTGCTGATTTCACCACCATTGGCTTCGAGTGCACCACCGATGCATTTCATCAAGGTGGACTTGCCCGCGCCGTTATGACCAGCAAAGGAGATACGCTCCTTGGGCATGACGGTGAAGGAGAGGTCTTTGAAGATGACTCGGGCGCCGAACTCGACGCGCAGTTTTTTGATCGCTAGCACGCGGGAGGCAGTATCTAGAAATCTACTTTCTGCAAATGCTAAATGCGGCGGTTTTCCCACAAGGGGCTGATGGTCAATTGCTGATGCTTTGTTCTTTGTTCTTTGTTCGTGGCTGGTCGAGGAGGGGATGCGGATAATAATTTCAAATAGGGTGATAGTTTTACTTGGCAAAACCCACTTTGGTCACTTATGCCTCACTCAACATGTTTTCACAGGAACCCATCGAATGGCCGGATAAAATCGAAGTGCTCATCGATCAGCTCGAAAGCGAGGCTGGCGAGCGCGATCTCACTCGTGAGGAACGTGCTGTTGTGGACGTTTATGAGACGGTACCTATTCTGCAAAGTGAGGACTGCCTGCACGATTTTTGGCAGAGCGGTATCGATCACCAGCGCACGATCAATTCCTTTGAGCTTATTGATGCTACTGTGCTCGTAGACGCCATGAATGCCAGCCGTTGGTGCGGCGCTCGCAGCGAGGATCGTAACGACTACACTGAGACTGAAACCGAGCATCTCGCCACCATCGAAGAAGAAGTCCCTGGTGGTATCGATGAGCTCGCCGATCTCTTGCTTGAGTTCATTGAGGAAGAATTAGGCTAAGGGTGTGCCGCTGCGCGGCAGTTGAGAGTTTAAGTTTAAGTTTCTGCGGGACGATGGATGTTCTGTTTTTAGGGCTTCTGCTTGCGCCCACCTAGTTTGCTGGGCTAGGGTGACTTATGAATTGGTTTTCAAAATTGTGTGTTGCTTGTTGTTTGCTGGCTGGGGTGATGTCTGTCAATGCGGCTGGGCAGGCTGGGGTTCGTAAGCTCGATGTCAAGGAGGCTGAGAAGAAGGAGGTGAGGCATTCGATGATTGGGCCTCGAAATACGCTTATTTTTTACACCTTCAAGGAACATCAGGCGATTCTGAGGCTGACGATCGACAATAAGGATGAAAGCTTTCCGGTGACAGGGAAGGTCTACCTTTTTGATGAAAAGACAACTGAGCAGGGATTGAAAAAGTGGATCAATAACCAGCACTCAGACGGGCTCTATCCTGAGGTGCCTGAGCCGATCTACGTAGAGGTGCTGCCAGAAGGTTCTTGTGTGGTGACTGCTCACAAACAACTTGGGGTCACTAAGGATACGGGTCTTCGCAAGGTCGACTTCAAAAACTTCCAGGTGGACCTCTCGATCAAGGCGCATCAGGTGGATGATCAATTCACGCTATCGGCATTCACGGATAGTAGCCGCGTTTACGTGGAGGCGGAGTAGTCGCTGCGCGGCGTTCTTAGTTCTTAGTCCTTGGTTGCCTCGAAAGCTATCGATGCTCGCCTTTATTGGGAATCACTGCGGGAGCGAAGGTTCCTTTTTGAATAAAGCGAAGCGTAAGCGCGATGGCATCTTTGCCTTTCATGATCATCGGGTGAGTGCGGTGGATAACGATGTGGTCCGTCATGCCTTCGACTTTGGTGTTTTCAATGGAAACTTTTCCGTCATCAGTCCCCTCTATCATCCGGCTATTGATAGGGTTGATGCTGCGGTCTCCTGCAATGATGCCGACGGGATAGGTGACGGGGCCCAAGGCTCTGGGCGCACTCGTTTTTGCCGTGCCCAGATGTTCTCCTGCTGGGCCATTGACGGCTTTGAATGCTCGCCAGTCTCCTATTCGATCCACCACTTCGCTGCCTTGGTTCGGTGGAGCTAGCATCACCACACGGCCGAGTTCAGGCAGCTTATGACGAGAGAGGTAATCGCGGACAAGGATGCCACCCATCGAGTGTGTTACGAAGTGGATAGTTTGAGCGCCATCCTTTTGGCAGGCTAAAACGGCAGGGGCTAGATGTTCATCGACCAGTGCTGGGATGGTTTTATGCCGCGATGGGTAGTCGAGGATCATCGTTTTGTGGCCAGCCTGTTGTAGCGCCTTTGCCATAGGTTCCATGGTTTTGGCACTTCGAGCTAATCCATGAATGAGGATCACTTGATCGGCCGGTGACGGCGTGCTCATGAAGAGAGAAAAAGTAAGGCACAGGGCAAACGCCTTAAAATATGGTGGTTGATCAGGCACGACGTGATTGTAGCACGGCAGCTGGATTGTCGCTAGAAATTTGCTTTTAAGTGGGGTGCTGTTGAGGAGGGCATCAGCTTGAGTCGGGCGCAAAAGATGATTGGAGCTCAATTGGGGGTAGAGCTAAGCCCAAAGAAAAGAATCACATCTTGCTGCGAGCCCTCTTGCGCTCGCGCAGAATGGTCAGCACGGTCTCGATATCGGCTCGCCAGTGTGGTGAAAGAATGGTGATCAGCAAGGCTTCGAGATTGGTGAGGGTGATGGCGACCAAGGCGACCCGAAGCGGCCACAGTTCCCACTGTCCCCACTGGCCGAGCATGCATACCGCACCTACCAAGATCAGGAACCAGGATGTTTTGGCGGCGCGGGTGTGATAGCTCGGCCAGCGCCGGTATTTCCAAAAACCCGCTCCGGTGGAGAGCGCGTAGCTGCCTAGGGCGGGGAGAATCCAAGTCAGCTCGGATCGGAGGGTGTCTCCGTGCAGCATGATCGAGCCAATGAGCAGAGCCAAATAGAGCCCGGCATCTGCCCAGCTGTCCAGCCGTGGGCCCCAGACAGAACGCTGGTTGAGTAGCCTCGCGAGTTTGCCGTCGACCCAGTCGCTCATCGCCAGTGCCACGAATAACCAGACAAAGGCGGTGCTGTTTCCGGTAGCCGCTAATACTACCAGCACGACGGAGCCGAGTAAACGGAGCACGCAGATGATGTTTGGAATGGTGACGAGCCGATCCGTGCGCTGGTCGCCGTCCGCTGTGATTTGTCTGTTAGGATTCATCTTGTTCATGCTATCGACTATGCCAGGAGGTAAACAAAGGCTGGGGCGGTGAAGGTCAGGCTGTCGAGCCGGTCAATCAATCCGCCCATGCCGGGTAATAAATTGCTGCTGTCCTTGACGCCGCTGTCCCGTTTGATGCCGGACATGTTGATGTCGCCAAAGAAGCCCGCTACCGCGATTACAAATCCTGCAAGTAGAGCCTCGGGAATCTTTTCCAGGGTGGTGAGCCAAGGCGCCAGTAGACAGGCGAGGATGAGAGTCACGAGCATGCCTCCTAAGAATCCTTCCCAGGTTTTTTGGGGAGAGACCGTGGGAGTGATGAGGTGACGTTTGTGAGCGCCGATCGAGCGGCCAACCAGTGCCTGGAAAATATCGTTAACCTCAGTCAGAATGAGTAGAAAGAGGAACCATCCGGCTGGACCTGCGGGGCCAGCTATAAAGGCAGGATGGATGAACAGGTAAGCCGCGTGCCCGATTCCATAAAACAAGACCATTATGCCCCAGAAGATCCCGCCGGTGGTGCGGATGTAGCCTTTCGTTTTGCCCTGCAGTAATTGCACCAAGGCGATGACGGTGAGACCGCATAGGGGCACAAAGACAACAAAGGCGGCAGCCTGATCGAAGAGAATCAGCAGGTAGTTAAGGCTGCCGATGACGAGGGAGGCAATCAGGGCGGGGCGTTCGCTGCTGCGGATGCCGAGCATGCCCGCATATTCGTAAAAGGCCACCAGGCTGGCGACGCCGAGCAGCAGGCAGATGCCCAAACGGCCAGCCAGTAGGCAGCCACATAACACCAGGGTGAGTATCCACCAAGTGCGCAAGCTGGCGAAGCGCTTACGCCGTAATACTGGATCCGCCCCACGCAGGCTCACCGCGCGTGCTGCGGAACCTACGATGAGTGAGGCAGTGAGTGCGAAGAGCATCCACAGGAGAGTGGCAGAGGGTGGCGTAATCATTATCTTCAGGGTTGAGGTTTTATAGATCGGGGAGTGGTAGCTTGGGGTCGATGTCGGCATCCTTCAGTAGCCCCAGCTTGCGAGCCAGCATTCGGAAGAGGAAGGGGGAAACTGCGCTCACCGCGAGTGCTGCAATGAGGGGTGCGTCGATCAAGGAGCCGGGGCCGTTCTTGACCAGTTCATCGAGCGAGGGCAGGCGAACTCCGATATAGGCGAACACCGCCGTTCCGGGCAGCAGGCCGAGGCATGTGGTCCAGCAAAAAGTCCGGCCCTGCATGCGGCTGGCACCACTGGCGAGATTGATAATCGTGAATGGGAAGTGCGCCATTCGCAGGGATAGCAGATAAAAGCCCCCTTCCTTTTTGAGGTGTTTGTTGAGTACTGTGAGAAACTTTCCGTAGCGGTGCTCGATCCATCCGCGGAAGACATAGCGGCTCAGATAAAAAAGCATCATCGCGGCGGCGGTCAGCCCGAGAATGATGATGGCCAGCCCCTGCCAGAATCCGTAGAGCCAGCCATATACCACCGACTTGCCCGAGGTGCCAGGGATCAGCGAGACACACGCATAAATTACGAACCCGATTCCGAATGAGCTCCAAGGACTCTCTGCAATCACCTCACGTATGTGCGTTTCCTGCGCCACCAATTGCTCCAGTGTGACATGATTTTTGAGATACCAGCTGAGTGCAACGAGGCCGGCTGCTATTATTGCCAGCACTAGCAGTTTGCGTTTTATGGCGACGACTTTAATACATGCACTCATAAGCCTGGTCTTGGGAACGGAGGGGAGGTGATCAAATCGACAGGATCAAAAGTTTGGCCCATGCGCGGGAAGCGATGTTCGCTGATTGGGGCAAATTGACCTGGTGCCTCGAAATACATGTAGTGGGTAACGGTCAAAAAGTCTCGGCTGACATCGATCAGGTTGAATGTGTTTTCGTCACGCTCGCGTCCACGGCCGCGGCTAGAGGTGGTGGTGCCGCACTGCACGATGATGATGCCGCGATCTCTGTGGGTGCCCGGAAAAAAATCAAGTGAATTGCCGATATAGGAACGGTGTAAATGGCCGCCGAGGATCATCTCAACACCGAGATCGACAAAGCATTCGATCGCCCGTCGAGCTCGCGGCATGGTGCGGTCATACAGGTAGTCCGGTCCTGGTGCAAAGTGGTGATGAGCCACAACGATCCGGGTGGTTGGCGGCGGGACGTTCGCGAAGACTTTAGCACAGTGTTCCAGCTGGTCGCGATGGATGCGGCCGTTGGAGATGGCGCGGCGCGGCGAGGTTGAGTCGAGCCCCGCCAGTACCATGCCGTCAAGCTCCAGCACTGGATTTAACTCCGGGTGTATCAGTTCGCGATACAAGGAGTGGGGCTTGATTAAGCGCTCGGCGACACGGTAGAGCGGCACGTCATGGTTGCCAGGGATGAGTAGGTGGGGTTTGTTAGGTAAACGATCGATGAAGCTGCGGGCATGCTCAAACTGTTGCCGCTTTGCCCGCTGTGAAAAATCACCACTCACTACGATGGCGTCAGCTTCAAGGGAGGGGGCGATGTGCTGCAAAGCTTCTCCCGCCTCGGGCACATAATGCGGTCCGAAGTGTAGATCCGAAATATGGAGAATTTTCGGCATAGGCTCTAAAAAGTTTAATAGAATTAGTAAGATTCTAACGTCAAATACGGCGCTAGCCAAGCTCAGAAAATCGCCGGCTTTTGTTGCCGCTTTTGATTGCCATGGCCCAAAACAGCAGAGCCACTTCGTGGCAAATAGAAGACGAGAAGAGGAAAGATCGGGGACGATGATGTAGAGCAGCTCTTCCTGAGCCCATTTCCCATAACTACGAACTCAGGCGAGCCACGTAGATGCGGTGCCAGGTCTCTTCTGATTGCTCATGAGGTTTGGCATGATGCTCCGTCAAATCAAAGCCGGCCTTTTTCAATACCATTTCGATTCTGGGCGACGGCGATGCCATCCAGTAGGCCAGGCAGCCGCCCGGATTGAGCGACTCCCGCAGCAATGCCAGAAAACTTGGCGTGTAGAGCTTTGCGTTGTCCTCGGTGATGAGTGCGTCGGGTGTGTCGTCGATATCGATCAGGATCGCATCGTATAGCTCTCCATCTCCGAGGCAGTCGAAGAGGTCGGCCAGAATCACGTTCGTTCTGGGGTCTTCAAGCAAGGGGCCATTGTGCTCAACCAGATAGGTGCGGTTCCATTCGATGACTTGACTCATCAATTCCGCAACATCGACGGTGGCTGGTGAGCCCACCAACTCTAGAACCCGTTTGAGGGTGAATCCCATGCCCAATCCGCCAATGAGTACCCGTGGGTGCTCTGGCCGGGTCGCGGCTCCTTCCAGTAGGTCGACACAGCCTAAATCCGCAAGCATCTGTTCGGACCATGTTAGGTTCGTGCTCATTAGCTCAAGCCCGTTGTATTCCAGGATGAAATCCTCGTCCTGCTGGTAGAGGGCGAGTAAGCTTCCATCAGGCAGGCTGGCTTTGTCTAGTTCGGTATAGGGAGACACGGCCTCAAGTATTACCAAATATCCGCCATCAGCAAGGGCATTGGTAGATTGATCAAGATTTATTCAAAAGAGGGAAGAGTTCTAATCAAAGAATCCGTAAGAGCCAGCCTGACGGTAGCGACAGAGCGCTATTATCGAGACAGGGGCATCTGGTTTGACCAAGCGGCCTTTAGAAAGGATTTTGAAATCTACTCTTCACTTCTAGAGCTCTGATTAGGCTCATGCCTTGATCTGCATGGTTTTGCCGGTGGCGTCTATTGGTGCTTTACTGGCGTGTTCTGAGGGGAAGCTTTGGGCTGTATTGCTCATGATCCTGTGCGCGGACCAGAGTGCGGCGAAGGCGTCGTGGAGGTCATTGAGTGCCCAGCGGGTTTTGCCGTGTTTGGATCTGGGGCCGAGTTGTTGATGGAGGGTGGTGAGCTCGGGTAGCTTGGGAAACATCTGCTCAATGAGTGCAAGGCGTGCCTTTGCTCCTTCTGGAGAGGATTTTTTAGCAAGGATGGGGGAGGCTTTACCGGAGCTGGTATTCATGTGAGCGAAGCTGACCTCAGGATGGATTTCATGGAATGAGGCGATGCCCGGATGCAGGCTGAGGAAGGTGTCGAGCTGGTTGATTTTTGGTAAGATGTTGAATGCTTGGCAGGAGATGGCTTTGCCGGTGGCGTGTTTGTGCCAGGAGGATGCGGAGGGGTAGTGGTGCAGGTAACTTAGCACGCCTCTGCATGGGGCTGAGAATACGCAGCATGCTCTGGATCTAAGGAGCCGCCTTGCTGCTATGTCACAAGCTCTGGGGTAGTGATCTGGGGCCGGCATGCCGATGGGCATGTCTATGGCGACGATATGGTCTGCTCTGAGATGAGGGGCGAGCTGGTCGAGGGTGGGGTAGATGCGTGCACTGAGGCTGCCCGAGTTGTCAGCTTTCTGGCTGAGGACAAGCCAGCCAGCGGGGCAGCCATCGATGCCGTGTAGGGTGGGGGTGCTTGGCATGGTGGCGGTTGCCCTTTATTGACTACCAATACCCGACCTTATGGAATGCGTAGCCAATGTCTCGGTCATAGTAGTAGGTTGATATACCGCCATTGGTGCGGATAGGGCCTTGGTATTGCACTGCGTTTTGTAGAGTGTCCCAGCCAGAATCGATGATGGCTTGGGGCACAATGATTGGTGTGATTTTGATGTTCTTGTCAGCGGGTTTTTTGTCCTGCTTTTGACCGTAGGTGATGTAGCGCACAGAGCCGATGTTACGTCCCATGAGGAATTTCTCGACGTCTTTATCCGAATGTTTGATCCAGCGTTTGCCACCGCCCTTGACGTATTCCTCGCGGTAGCGTTCCCAGACCATGAGCATGTGATCTATAAAGTCCTGTTCTGATATTTTGTAGAGGGCGTAGTGACCGGCTGCCTCTTTGAGTAATTGGATTTTGGTGGCCTTTGCTGGCAGGTGATAGGTTATTTGCT
>JAFMDE010000235.1 GCA_017857425.1 Akkermansiaceae bacterium | reverse complement strand
GTGGTTACACGTGATGGTGTCGATTACTTTGGTCTTGTAATGGATGCTCAAGAAACAAACCAGAGCGGTTACCGACTCTTATCGACGCAGATGACTATCAATATCCACCCGGACTCATCTTACAACAATCCTACTGAGGTTTGGTCAAGTTCCTACGCAGTGCAGATCAATGGTAATCTGCCCGCCAGCGAGGGTGGGGGCGCCCAGAACGTAACAGCTAAAGGGCTTGGTCAAGGAGCTGACCTGTTGGTGCTCGTGCCTGTATCGTATTTCTATAGTTTTTCCACAGATGACTATTTCGAGTGGGTGGTATCCCAGGAAGATTCTGATAATGGTGATGATGAGTGGGCTTTGGCTCCGGGAACTACTTTCTTCGATTCAGGCATCACACTTGAGGCCCCTTTAGATCCCCCTGCTGAGCCTCCTACTCCCCCCTCTGTGCCAGAGCCTTCCTCGGTGCTACTCATGCTGCTGGCAGGTGTCAGTGCACTGACACATCGTCGTCGCTAAGCCGAGGAGCTGTTATCGATCGCCTAACCTACTCCAACTGGCAGATATTCCCGCTCGGATCTTGTATTGCATCACCACCCCAGCTGGAAATGGGGCCAGGGCTTGCCAACGAGCTTTCGCTTCAACAGTTTGTCGACATGGTCAGCTATCTGCATTCATTAAAATAAGCTAACGATATAGCAAACGTGATCGATTCTGACGGCAAACTTGACATCGAAACAGACATAGTGAAGCATAACTAGCATGCAACCTACTCAGTTCACGGATGCTGTAGAAGCGATTAGCTCTGAGCATCAAGGCTACGACTCTGGCGCTTATTACTTCCTCAAGGACACCCTCGACTTCACCGTCAGGCGCGTCATGGAAAGCAACGACGGCAAGCACCGCCACGTTGCCGCCAGTGAGCTACTCATCGGATTCCGTGATCTGGCTATTCAGGAGTTTGGACCTATGGCCAGCACCATGATGACAGAATGGGGTATCAAATCATGCAGCGATATTGGTGCCATGGTTTTTCAGCTCATCGAAGAAGGTGTATTTGGCAAACAGGATTCCGATACCCTTGAGGACTTCTCTGAAATCTTCCCACTCATTGAGACGCTCGAGGCTCCCTTTAAGCCAAAGAATGAGCTCAAGACCGCCTAAGCACGAAACGCCCCTGGCGTCTTACCGGTTGCACGCTTGATGAAATTAGACAGGCTTGATGCATCGGAAAACCCTGATTGCTGAGCAATGTTGGCAAGCCCCAGTGATTGGTTACCAAGCAAGCCCAGAATACCCGCCACCCTCTGCTCACGGATAATCTCGGCAGGACTGCCCTTGGCATGCTTGGCAAAAGCACGCTCTAGCCCCCGCTTGGAAATCCCGCAGGCATCCGCCACACTGGCTACACTCACCCCTGCCAGAGCACGGCTGGTAATATAGTTGATTGCTGCTTGGTAGACGAGCAGGTAGCGATCCACCTCATGGCTGGATTCGCGTATCACCATGATTGCCGGTGCAACGTGTTGTGATTGCTCGGCTGCCTTCTCCCCTAAAAGCCTCAATAATTGATGGGCGGCTGCTCGTCCAATATCGGCCGCATGGAGATCAATACTACTCAACGAAGGTGAACTGGATTCACAGAGTAAACGATCGTTATCGACGCCAACCACCGCCACTTCATCAGGCACACTCAAACCAGAAAGCTTGCAGGCCTGCAACACGCCTACTCCAGCCTCGTCGTTACACCCCAGGATTCCGCACGGCTTTGCTAAGCCAGAAAGCCATTCAGAGATCTCCAACACCCCAGACCAGTCATGACGTTTATCGCCAGAGAGTGATAGGGTTTTGACCTTCACCCCAAGTGTCGCAGCAAAGGCCTCCAAGGATTGCTTCCGCGCTTCGGACCAGGAGACCCCCTGCCAATGTACAAATCCCCACTCACGAAGATTCAACCGGACAAACTCACCACCAGCAATTATACCGATGGTTTTGTCATCAACGCGTGGCCCGTTTACTACAAGATCATCCCCATCTTCCGGCCCCCGTATCGAAACCACCGGGATGTCGCGATTTTCAAGTATACTGATCAGATCACGGGAAACACCGCGCGTCATTACCCCAACGACGTTCTGGCTCGCCAAGCAGGCCTCCAAATGCTGGCCATCGTGAATCGGTGGAGCCACCCATAAATCAAAGCCAACCCTATCAGAAAGGGCTGCCATTACACCTCTGAGAAACTCACGGGAAAAATAACCCTGGCGAATGGCCAGAAGCATAATGGTTGGTTTGTCCTTCGTCATGGTCAGTAGCTTGCGTGAGGACACCCTAAGGCAGATCACCCTACTGTCGCAAATGATAAATTATTTATCCGCATCCACGCATTGCTTTTTAAGCCCATCACGAACATATTTTCGGCATGGAAACTGTTTTTGTTTCGGAGATTTCTTACGCCAAGGCACGATCGTGCTTTGAGCGCATCAGCGCCGAGTCTCATTTTCAATTTACGCCGATAGCAGAGGATGAGGAAAGTTTAGCGGCCGCCATCAGCAAACAAGGCGTGCGTGCCTTTATTGCCGATATTCTCCCCTACACAGGTGAACTCTAT
>JAFMDE010000234.1 GCA_017857425.1 Akkermansiaceae bacterium | reverse complement strand
GGGTCCTTAACGATGTTGTAGCCGAAGTCATCGGTCTCGCCGTAGGTCGTTCCTCCTTTAATACCGCCACCGGCCATCCACATACTAAAGCAGCGGCCGTGGTGGTCACGCCCACTACCGAGTGATCCCTGGCTGTAGGCGGTGCGGCCAAATTCCCCGCCCCAGATAACGAGGGTATCGTCTAACATGCCACGCTGCTTGAGGTCAGTGACAAGAGCGGCAGATGCCTGATCGGTGTCCTTGCACTGGGCGCGCAGGTTTTTATCCAATGTATTGTGCTGGTCCCAACCGCGGTGAAAGAGCTGGGAAAAGCGCACGCCGCGCTCTGCCATACGGCGGGACAGTAAGCAGTTATAGGCGAAGGTTCCTGGTTCTCTAGCATCCTCACCATACAGGTCAAAAGTGCTTTGTGGCTCATCAGAGAGGTCGGCGATTTCCGGAGCGGCCGACTGCATGCGGAAGGCCATCTCATACTGGGAAATACGGGTGGCAATCTCCGGGTCACCTTGGTAGTCATATTTCATCTCATTGATCGCCGCGATTTTATCGAGCTGAGCGCGGCGGTTCTCTCGGGTGATACCGGGAGGGTTGTTGAGGTAGAGCACAGGATCATCACCACTGCGCAGCATCACGCCCTGATGACTGGAAGGAAGGAAACCACTACCCCAGAGGCGGGAGAAGATCGGCTGTCCTGGGTTCTTGCCATTTCCCTGAGAGAGCAGCACAACGTAGGCTGGCATGTTCTGGTTAGTGCTGCCTAAACCGTAGCTGGCCCAGGCACCCGCACTTGGCTGGCCCGGTATTTGCGAGCCAGTGTTAATTAAAGTGATACCAGGGTCGTGGTTGATGGCCTCAGTATGCATGGAGCGAAGCACTGCGATGTCATCAACTACCTGCGAGGTGTAGGGCAAGAGGTCACTCATCCAGGTGCCGCTCTTACCGTGCTGGGCGAAGTTCCCGAGTGAGCCAAACATCGGGAAGTTCTTCTGGTTGGCGGTCATGCCGGTGAGGCGCTGCTCGCCACGGACGCTATCGGGAAGGTCGTCACCTTGCCGTTTTTTGAGCTCCGGCTTGTAGTCAAAAAGATCTAAGTGGGATGGCCCGCCGGACATAAACAGGTAGATAACACGTTTGGCCTTGGCTGGAAAATGCGGCAAGCCGGGCATGCCAAGACCCTTGTACTGCGCCGCTGTATTGGACGCACCAAAAAGCTTATTTGAGCCCAACAAAGATCCCAAGGCAATGCCACCCAGCCCTCCGGAGGAGCGCTGCAGAAAGGTGCGGCGGCTGATCTCGCGGTTAAAGTTTTTATAGTCCTCTATGTTCATTGGGATGCTGATCGTTAGTTAGAAAGAAGCTGCTGGGAAATGATACTGGAAAATTATTCACGGGTGATGGTTTCATCCAGATTGAGAATGAGTGCGGCCACTGCGGTTAGGGCCGCCGTTTTGTTTTTCTGATCATCACTCATCTTGGCAAACTGGGCCAGAGGGGCTCGGCCATAGCGCAGGTAACCATCCCGCTTCTTCGGCGCCTCGCCGAAGTAGCTGACCTGCTCCTCGTATGAGGACTTGAGAAGCTCCATTTCCTTACTTGAGGGCTGACGTGCGGTGGCGAGGCGGAAGCCTTGTTCAATCTGGCCGTCGAGCTCGTTACCTGCCTTGATCATGCGCTGGGCAAGCCCATAGGCGGCCTCACTGTATTGTGGAGCATTGAGCAAGGCGAGTGACTGTAGTGGTGTGTTGGTGAGCGAGCGGCGAGCGGAACAGGTCTCACGATTAACCGCGTCAAAGGTGGTCATCATCGGCGGTGCCATGGTGCGCTTCCAGAAGTGATACATACTGCGCCGGTAGCCATCATGATTGTTATCTGGATAAAACTGCGAGGCTGTCCAGCGGCCATGCGCATAGAAGCTGATTTGTTTCCACAGGCCGTGCGGCTGCACTGGGTAGGAACTTGGTCCACCCACCCTCGGGTTGAGCAAGCCACCAATGGCGAGCGCGTTATCACGAACGTGCTCACCGGACAAACGGAACCTGGGGGCCCTTGCCAGCAGGCGGTTGTAGGGGTCTTGCTCTTGGAGATCTGCGGTGGTGCGTGATGATTGGCGGTAGGTCTGCGAGCTGAGCATGAGCTTAACGAGCTTGCGCAGGTCCCAGCCACTGGCAACAAACTCAGCAGCGAGCCAGTCAATCAACTCGGGGTGTGATGGCCACTCTCCCTGGGAGCCGAAATCTTCTGCCGTTTTGACAATACCGGTGCCAAAGAGCATCTGCCAGTAGCGGTTGACGATGACCCGGGCGGTGAGTGGATTGGAGGGGTCGATCAACCAGTTTGCCAAAGCAAGGCGGTTGGGTTTGATGCCCTGCGGCAGCTCGCCCAGGGCAGCGGGAACCCCGCCAGTGACCTCTTCAAGTGGCTTGCTATACTCGCCACGGTCGAGGATGTGGGTCTTACGATCCGCCTTGGCCTCGTCCATGATCATGACACTGGTTTTACCCGAGGTAATGGCACGCTTGAGCACATCAATTTCCACGTTAATATTGCGTGAGAGCAAACCCATCTGAGGATTATCAAGCCCGAAACTGGTGATAATTTGTCGTTG
>JAFMDE010000233.1 GCA_017857425.1 Akkermansiaceae bacterium | reverse complement strand
GAACTCAATACGTTTCAGCAATACCGCCGTTCGGTCAAGGTCGCCAAGACGACCAGCCGCATGAAGAATCTGGCCTGGTATCAAAGTCCGCTGGAATTAGATGTTCAAATTCACTGCTATATCAAGGACGGCAGTGGTGCCAGTTGTTATTTGCGCGTTCAATCAAGTGACGTTTTTGAGCAGATTACAGGGCTTAGCTCACGCCAACTCGAGCAGCGTGATCAACTTGAAAAATTTATTGATTCTGCCCTACAACATGAGGCTTGCCGCAAGGCCAAATCGTTGGGTGTTATTTTTTACATAGCGGACGAATTTTCCCTCGCCGGTCTTGGGCCAGAGTATAGAAACCCCGGTGAATTGCATGATTTGCGGGATAAAATGCACCATGATCCCAAGGAGGTGCTTGACGACAAAACCATATCAACGGATACGCATTCATGGAGACTCTTTCCTTATGCTGGTGCTGCTGCAGGCGGTGAGTTTGCAACGGTTGTTGCTGTATCCCGTCGCCGCAGTGAAACCCTGAAAGCACTCAGGGAGATAGGAGACGAGAAAAATTTCCCTATCAAAACTAGCGCTTTGAGTGCCCCTTTGTGTGCTGTTGGCTTAGTGCCATGGTTTGCCAACGCAAGTGAGGATGGCGGTGTGTGTTTGTTTAATTACCATACATTTACGCTCATGGCATTTTTTAATAGCCACGGTAATTTGATGGTGTTGCGCTATATGCCGCATGCAAATGGTGCGGTGATCCCCGCTAACATAGGACCCGCTATCCAATCAACAGCGACGGCCTTTGAAATGGAGAAACCCGACATCTTCCTGGTCTCGATGGTCGGCAATGATTTGGTGAGTTTTTCATCGTTGCTGCAGCAATCAATGCCTGAGGCTTCAGTCCTCACTGTCGATCCCGATAAGCTACTTCATGCTCATGGCCTGCCAACGGGTTGTCCGTTAGAGTGCATTGCGATTACTCAAGACATCGATACCGAGGTTTATCCTCTTGCTGAGAACGAGACTTTTTCTGCACTTCGCAACGAAGCATGGTATATTCAGGATTTCCTCTCAGCTGAGCAGGATGAAATAGACATGTATCCTGACCGGGCCGACATGAAAATTTTAAAGTTTGGCAGAAGGATCAAGAAAATTGCGGCAGTTCTATTCATGGGCATTTTGCTCTACGGTGGATATACTATTTCCACCAAGGTCAAGAGTGATGTCTGGAGTCATCAACCAAAGGACGATAAGGCAGAAACAAATGGCCTCACCAATGAGCTCAAACGTTATGAGCACTGGAATAACCTTTTAATGGATCGATCAAAAGCTTGGGTTTGCCTTGAGCTGGTCGCCCGTATGATACCCACTGACGGCAGTGTCATTCTGAAAACGGTCAAACATGATGTTCAACTTAAAAAGGAATCGAAGAGTTCCCAAAGTGGATTTTCTAAAGAGTGGGTGGTTACTGGTTTTGCCAGCGAGCTGGGCATTGAGCATTTAGAGAAGCATTGCACAAGTGATGGCATCAATAAACTATTCCAAGATGTAGCTCTTAGCACAGAGAATGCAGTCTACCTACCTGAGGGCGGTCATCGTGATATAACGGTTAGTTTGGCTCCGCGTTTCAATCCATCATTTAACAAGTTCAATTCACAAAATGCCGGAAGTTCTTTTGAGAGGGTTTTTACATTGACGATTTCTCAGAATGTCACTGCCGATGATGAGATGGCATTGTCTACCGTAGAGGGAGTAAACAACTAAAAGATGAGTGAGCATTACAGGCAGCCAATCGCGGTGTTCGGCTTCATTTTGCCGATTGTGGTGATGACTATTTTGGCAGGGGGGGTGTTATTCTACACCTCATCTGTGAACAATGAATTTGCCTCAAAGAAGAGGGCGTATGACGTGTCCCAGGAAGCCAAGCGTCAAATCATGAAGCTTCGCGGCGAGGTTGAGACCAACAAACCCAAAATGGATGCTTGGGACAAGTTGTTGCGCACGGAAACGAGGGGGACATTTCTTGAGCATTGGAAAAATGCTGCGAAAAATTTCAACGGCAAAGAGTTAACGAAATCATCACGTAGTTGGATTAACTACAGTGAAGGAATTGGCAAGGGCGTGTCACAGCCATCCAGCCAAGTGATTATGTCATTTGTTGGCACCTACAGGGCGATGCAAACCGCGTTGATGGAATTAGAAACAGCGCTGCCGACGATGCAGTTAGATGCGCTAGATATAGAACAAGACGCCAATGGTAGAGGAGTTAAGTTTACAACCACATACACAGTATGGACACTAAGATAAGCATCATCACTCTCATGTTTGCTGTGGTCACACCCGCCGCATGGGCGCAAGAACTAGAGTCAGATAATCTGGCTGTAGATGCCGAGGCGGCTCATGTCACCACGAGCTCTCGATTGCTGATGGGGGAGCAGAAAACAGAATGGATAGAATCCATGCGTGAAAAACTCGCCATAGCGAATCGTGCTACCGGTCCATTTGGTTTGACCCAAGACCCTAATGCCAAAGCCGTTAAGCCTCGCGAAAAGAAGGCGAAAAAAGGAGCGTTTCTTGAAGCCATAGGGGCGATCAAAATCAATACGGTGATGCCTTCAG
>JAFMDE010000232.1 GCA_017857425.1 Akkermansiaceae bacterium | reverse complement strand
CGCCGCAGCTCTTATCGCTACCTGTAGCACGCCCAGATCCTCGAGGCACTCAACATCGAGTATGACCGCAGTGACACCATCATCGAAAATTAGGGACAGGAGAAATAATGAATAAACGAATCATTACAGGGTGGATGCTTTCTTTGAGCATCGTGAGTGGCTTTGCGGCTGACCGCGTGGGTTCCGCCAAGGATGAGGCGAAGCCTGAAGAGGTGTGGGACGTCATCCGGCAGCTGACAAAACACGAATGCTCTGCTTTGGGGATTCCATCACGGATAAGGGCATATGGGTTACGGCGATGCCAGTTGTTACAATGAGAATTCAAAAAAAATCGACAAAGAATAGGATATAAGAAATATGAGTATTAAAATAAGTATTAAAAAAATAGGTTTAGTATGGGTCGCATTACAATCGAGTGTTGTTCTTGCTGCAGCTGCGGAGGAGTGGAGCGCGCTGCAGTTGAATTATGATGCTCCCGCAAAGGCGTGGACGGATGCACTTCCCGTGGGTAACGGCACCATGGGGGCGATGGTCTTCGGTGGCGTGACCGAAGAACGGATTCAGTTTAACGAAAACACACTCTATAGCGGCAAGCCACACAGCTATTCAAGACCAGATGCGCATAAGCATTTGGAAACGATTCGGGGACTGTTGTTCGAAGGCGATAAGAAACAGGCCGAGAGATTGGCCCGTAAGACATTCATGTCGGACCCGATTACTTTTTCGAGTTACTTGGCTTTTGGAGATCTGGAACTTGAATTTCCAGTGCCTGGATCGGTCTCAGACTACCAACGTAGTTTGAGCCTGGATGAGGCCTTGGTGACGACCGCTTTTAGCGCAGGCGGTGTTCGTTATAAGCGCACTGTTCTCGCCAGCTACCCAGACGGCGTGATCGTGGTCAAAATCGAGGCCGACCAGCCTGGAAAGATTCATTTTAAGGCAAAACTGACGAGTCCGCATACCCGATCAACACAACTGGCACAGGTTGATGCGAACACGATTCTCATGAAGGGGAAGGCTGACGATGTGCCCAGTAAAGCAAGGTCTTCTGGGATGAAAAGCTTTGTGGAGTTCGAGTCTCGTTTACGGGTGAGCGCCGAGGGGGGTGAAGTCAAGACTAGTGACGCCGGCATTGAAGTGCACCATGCGGATGCTGCCGTGCTGACTCTGGTGGCTGCGACCAGTTTCGAGAACTTCAGGTCGATTGACGGGGATCCGGGCGCAAAGTGCGCTCAGATGCTAAAAGCTGTTGCAGGCAAATCCTACCAAGATGTCCTCTCCGGCCATCAGGCAGATCACCGAGAACTGTTCCGGCGCGTCTCTCTGGATCTTGGTGGGGGTGACTCCGCTTCACGTCCGACCATTCAGCGGCTCAACAATTTCTCTAAGGACCCAGATCCTGCCTTTGCCGCGCTACTTTACCAATATGGTCGTTATCTCCTGATTGCGTCCTCTCGCCCGGGTGGACAGCCCGCCAACCTTCAAGGGCTGTGGAATGGAGAGAAGGTCGCTCCTTGGGGATCTCGCTACACGATCAATATCAATACGGAGATGAATTACTGGCCTGCTGAGATGACCAATCTCTCGGAGTGCCACACGCCGCTTTTTGACATGATTGATGATCTACAGATCACGGGCTCTGAGACTGCGAAGCATCTATACAAGGCCCCAGGCTGGGTGGTGCATCATAACACCGATCTTTGGCGCGGAGCCGCTCCGATTAATGCGGCCAATCATGGCATCTGGCCTACGGGTGGGGCATGGCTGACCACACACATGTGGGAGCACTATCTCTACACGGGCGATAAGCAATTTCTGAAGCAACGGGCGTACCCTGCAATGAAAGGGATTGCCGAATTTTTCGCCGATTACCTCGTGGAAGATCGGATCAATGGCACGGGCTGGCTCGTCAGTGGTCCCAGTAATTCTCCTGAGATTGGCGGACTGGTGATGGGGCCGACCATGGACCATCAGATTATCCGAGAAATATTTGCCAGCACCGCGGAAGCCGCCGGCATCTTGGCAGTCGATGCGGAATTTGCCAAAAAGCTGACGGCACTGCGCGCAAAAATTGCGCCCAATGAGGTCGGCCAAATGGGCACGCTTAAGGAATGGGTTTACAAAGAAGTCCCCAAGACCAACCATCGTCATATCTCGCACTTGTGGGGGCTGCATCCCGGTTCTGAGATCACACCGGATACCCCAGAGATCTTTGCTGCTGCCAAGCAGTCGCTCAACCTGCGTGGTGATGGCGCTACAGGGTGGTCACGGGCGTGGAAAATAAACTTCTGGGCGCGTCTTCGCGATGGAGACCGAATGAATAAAGTGCTCACCGGCTTCTTTAACAATGCCAGTGAGAACAGAGGAGCAGGGTTTTATAACAACCTCTTCGATGCGCACCCGCCGTTTCAGATCGATGGAAATTTCGGCCTGACTGCGGGGATAACCGAGGCCTTGTTGCAAAGCCACCGTCGCGATGCGCAGGGGAACTTCATTCTCGATTTTCTACCCGCATTACCGTCAGCTTGGCCCAACGGCTCGATCTCAGGCATACGCGCCCGAGGCGGCTTTGAGGTCTCGATGGATTGGCTGACGGTCAAGTGAAACGCGCAGAA
>JAFMDE010000048.1 GCA_017857425.1 Akkermansiaceae bacterium | reverse complement strand
GTCTGGCTCAGAGAGTTCCGCCTCGTTTTCGGAGGCTCAACCTTGGCCGCCTCGGCAGTCTTAGCCATATTCATGGGCACCCTCGGCTTAGGCAGTTGGGTGCTTGGTCATAAAGCAGACCAAAGCTCACGGCCGGGCAGGTTTTATGCCATCATTGAGGCCCTCATCGGTCTGAGTGTCCTCATTAGTCCCCTGCTGCTGATTTATGGACAAAAACTCTACTACACAACCGGCGGCATTCAGGAGCTGGGCTGGGTCGCTGTTGGCCTGCAAATGCTTATCGCCATAGCCGTGATTGCTACCCCCTGTTTTTTAATGGGAGGCACTCTGCCCGCTGCCATACGCTTGGTTCAGACAGATGAAGATGAAGTCAGGAGGTCCAGTGCCCTGATGTATGGCATGAACATTGCCGGAGCTGTCTTGGGTGCCTTTATCGTGAATTTCTACTGCCTCGAGGTCTTGGGCAATACCACCTCTCTACTCATGGCCGCAGGCCTAAACCTCCTCCTTGCCGCTGTCGCCTACTACACAGTGGCCATGCATCAAGCTCCCCAAGCGCCTACGTCCAACGGCCATGAAAAACACGGCACCGCCTGGCTTTTATATTCCGTCGCCTTTTTCAGTGGTTTCACATTCTTCGTCATGGAATTGCTCTGGTTCAGATCATCCGTTCCTCTGCTTGGTGGATCTGTCTACAACTTCGGCCTGATCCTGATCGTGGCTCTCATTGGCATGAGCATGGGTGGATTGCTCTATTCCCTCATCATCAAATACGTCAAACCGAGCTACGCCTTATTAGCCATCGTCTCCGCGCTTTTTGCCACAGCAATGGCCATTCCCTACATTTGGGGTGATGGCTTCGTACGTTTTTGCAAAGTCATTCAGACCGGGTATCTGGGCTACCCCTTAGGGGATAAATTATGGGTGTGGTTCATGATCGCTGGCTTCCTTGCTCTGCCGGCTTCGTTGATGGCCGGCGTTCAGTTCCCCTTGATTTTGTCCCTGGTCGGTAAAGGCAAACACGCAGTGGGACAACAGACCGGACGCGTCTATGCTTTTAATACTGCAGGAGCGGTCATTGGTTCTATTTTGGGCGGCTTCGTTCTCATCCCTCAGCTTAGCATTAACTACACATGGCTAAGCATGATTGCGCTAAGCTTGGCTGTAGCCGTATTCATCGCTTTCTATGCCATATACCAGCGCGCAAAACTCGGAGGCTTCGCTACCATAGGAATAGCAGCCCTAGTCATAGTAATGCTGACACATGGGTCGGGACTTACTGTTTACTGGTTACAAAACCCCATCGGCTTTGGGCGCTCAACCGTTACAGAGCACCAAACATTGGCTGACGTTGAGCATGAAAAACGAGAATTTGCGCATGAAATTATTTATCAATATGATGGCCTTGAGAATTCTGGAGCGCTCTCCCTTGATGATGATTTGAGCCTACTCAACAATGGCAAATCTGATGGTACTGCCTTGGGCGATGTCTCTACTCAAATCATGCTCGGTATCCTTCCAGCAATACTTCATCATGGCGAGCCTGAGCACACCTGCGTTATCGGTCTGGGCACGGGAATGTCCGCCGGCTGGCTCGCCGAGCTTGAGAGTGTCAAAACAGTCGATGTCTATGAGCTGGAACCGCACGTCGCAGAGTGCGCCTCATACTTCGCCTCAATGAACTATGACGTTACCAACCACCCGAAGGTCAATATGATTTACGGTGACGCACGCGAGGGCCTTCAGGCTCTCAAGGGCAAAGATCAATATTATGACCTGATCGCCTCAGAGCCACCCAACCCACAGCGGGCAGGAGTCGCCAATCTGTTCACCAGAGAATACTATCAGACCATCTCCAAACGGCTCAACGAAGACGGCGTTTTCTCCCAGTGGCTGCAGGCTTATGAAATCAAACTGGAGAGCGTGAACTTGATCATGGCGACTTTACGCTCCGTCTTCCCCCAAGTCTGTGTTTACCAGACCCTGGACGCTGATCTTGTCTTTGTGTGTTACAAAAAGAGAAAAGCCTTACCCATTGAGCTCATGCGCAGCAAGCTCAGCCAACCAGCATACCGTCTTGCCGCCAGCCGGGCATTCGGCACCCACACAGCGGAAGGCATGCTCTCCCACAGCGTGGCGAACTCAGAATACGTCAGCAAGCTGGCTCAAAAAATAAATCAAGTTAACACAGACGACCGCAACCTACTTGAATTCCAAGTCGCAAGAACTGGTGGAGTCAGCTTCAGTGACCCCATTCAACAAATTCTGGATCAAACCACGCGTGAAGGGCTCGTTATCGAAGGCATAGACAGCAGCATTGGCTCACTTCGGTTCAATTATTCCATGGCTTCCGCGGCTCACAGCCTCAAGCGCGACACCACGGATTGGGACAAGGTATCCTGGTTTGATGGCACCGCTGCCCTAAGGCGCTCAAAGCTATGCAAGCAGCTCGAAAAAATCCTCAGAAACAACAAGGACCTGATATTCGAAGCACTCAACCCAAGGGAACAAGCACTATGGGGGCGTGCGCTTGCAAGAACTGCTAATGCGCGCTGCATCGAATACTGCGAGACATTCGTAGACAGCATGCCTCTGGACTATCACATTGCCCGGTTGGAATATTTCTGGGTGACCAACAACACCGTACTCGAAGAAATGGAAATCATCGAGCTGATCAAAAAGATGAAGGGCAAGGTATGGCATCTCCCCAACTTTCTCAGTGTGAAAAACTGCCTCTCAATGATTCATCAGAGGATTGAAGAGTCTTCCAATCGATTTAGAGGCAAAGAAGCTGAGATATTACTACTTCTGGAGCAACCCTTTGATACCCGCTTAATGGAGCTGCAACGGACACGCCTTCGTATCACTCTGGCTTCACGACTTGAGGCAAAGGACCTACTTCCCGTACTTCTCGATCAGGAGCCGCACTTCCCCCTTGATGATGCCGATTTACTCAAAAAGAGGGTCGAGGTCTATCGCGAGCTTGGTCACAAAAATCTTGGCAAGGCTGAGAAAGATTGGCGCCTTTACCAGAAATGGAAATAGCCCATTCTAGTATCTTATAGCCCCTCCAGATAGAACCAAAGGGCACTCAACTGAATGCTTACAAGCCGGCTTCCGCCTTGCGAGATTTTTCAGCACGCTTGCGCTCATGCGGGTCCAGAATGCGCTTACGAAGTCGCAGGTGACTTGGCGTTGCCTCGAGCAATTCATCGTTGGCAATGTATTCGATGGCACGCTCAAGTGACATCTTGATGGCAGGTGATAGACCTACGGTGATTCCCTTGGTAGCGGAGCGGTGGTTGGTCAGGCTCTTAGCCTTCACCGGGTTCACAGGAAGGTCATCCTTACGCGGGTTTTCCCCAATAATCTGCCCCTCATAAACCTCATCACCAGGACCGACAAAGAGTTTACCCCGCTCCTCTAGCGGCAGCAGTGAGTAGGCCATCGCAGTTCCTGTGCTCATACTAACCAAAGTGCCGGTATTACGAGTGGTGATCTCACCACAGTGCGGTGCGTATTCCTTAAACAAGTGAGACATGACACCATGGCCACTGGTCAGGTTGAGCAACTCAAACTCAAAACCAATCAATCCACGGGTGGAAATCGTTGCCTCGATGGTCGCGCCATGAGCATTACTGCCCATGTCCTCGATACGAGCACGGCGGTTTGCCAAGGTTTTCATCACTCCCCCAGTGTATTCTTCTGGCACCTCGACAAAGAGAGTTTCAAAAGGCTCCTCAACGCCGCCGTTTTCACCCTTTTTGGTAATAACCATCGGGCGGGAAACGAGCATCTCGTAACCTTCACGGCGCATGGTTTCAACAAGCACTGCGATCTGCATCGCTCCGCGGGCAGCCACTTCAAAAACACCTGCCTGATTGGTATCGGACACCTCGATGGAAACGTTGGTCTTCACCTCGCGGTGTAAGCGCTCACGGATCGCACGTGAGGTGACATGCTTGCCTTCGCGGCCACCGTAAGGGCCATCGTTGATGGAAAACTGCATCTGCACGGTAGGAGGATCGATGGACACAAAAGGAAGTGCCTCAGCTTCAGGATCAGCAGAAAGAGTTTCGCCAATGTCGATATCCTCAAAACCTGCGACACCAACAATGTTACCAGCGAAACCTTCAGCGGATTCCTGGTTGGAAAGACTACTGTATTCAAAAACCTTGCTTACCTTACCACGCTCCGTCTTACCCTCCTTGGTGAGGCGGAAAATACTGTCGCCCTTTTTCACCGAGCCACTTTGTATTTTACCAAGTGCTACCCGGCCGACGTAATCATCCCAGGAAATATTCGATGCCAGCATTTTAAACGGCGCATCAGGATCAGAGTCAGGAGCGGCGACGTGTTCAACGATTGTCTCCAACAAGGGGATGACATTCTTTTGATCATCATCCAGTGATTTGATGAAAAATCCATTCTTAGCTGATCCGTAGACAAAGGGAGCTTCAAATTGCTCTTCGTTCGCCTCAAGCTCAAGGAAGAGCTCCAACACGCGATCATGCACACTCACTGGGTCAGAATGCTCACGGTCGATTTTGTTAACGACCACGATCGGCGTCAGCCCTTGCTGCAGTGCCTTACGCAGTACGAAACGCGTTTGTGCCTGTGGTCCATCATGGGCATCTACAAGAAGTAAAACGCCATCAACCATCTTCATGACTCGCTCTACCTCGCCGCCGAAGTCAGCGTGACCCGGAGTATCAACGATGTTGATCGTATAGTCGCCCCACTTCACCGAGGTATTCTTCGCTTTGATGGTAATGCCTTTTTCCCTCTCAAGATCCATCGAGTCCATGGCGCGCTCGCCGGCTTGCTGGTGTTCACCATAGGCGCCTCCTGCCTTAAGCAGCTCGTCGACAAGGGTCGTTTTGCCGTGGTCAACGTGGGCGATAATCGCGATATTTCGAATCTTTTCAGTCATGGCTGTCAGGTGTTTATTCCCTGCCATCTAAAAAACGGGCTGGAAAGGACGCGCACACTCCTTCATTTCAAGGAAATTGCAATCACGAATTGTCAGCTAAAGCAGCTTAAGCCTCGGCATAAGCCGCCGCTACTTCTTGCGCAATGATCTTAATCCCCTCGTGAACCGTGCGCTCGTCCATGGTGAATGTCATGCGAATACACTCGTGCCGGTGCGGCCACGCGTCGACATCATCGTCCCCAAAGAAGAAATAATGCCCCGAAACAATCAGCACACCGCGCTTCTTGAGCCGCTCGTAGAGCTCGCCTGAGGTAATAGGCATGCCCTCAAACCAGAGCCACAGGAACAAAGCTCCCTCGCTGAGATGAACGCGATACGGCAGCTCGGCATCGAACTCCTCAGCCACCCATGCTCGAGCCTGGCGGGATTTTTCCACATAATAAGGGCGCACCACCTCACTACTCAGCTTCAGAATCTCCCCACTGCGGATCAGCGGCTCCATGATTGCCTGACCAATATTACCGTTGGCGAGGCCCACAATGGCACTCATCGAGGACACCGCGGAAGCGATCTCCTCACTGGCAATCACGATGCCCGTGCGCGTGCCCGGCAAACCTATTTTTGATAAACTCAGGGTCAATATCGTGTGTTCATTCCAGACCGGGGTTGCCTCGGTGAAAATGATATTGGGAAATGGCGCGCCATAGGCGTTATCAATAATAAGCGGAATATCATGTTTCTCGGCCAAATCACTGAGGTGAGAAATCTCATTATCGGTCAGCACATTGCCCGTCGGGTTTGTCGGGCGTGATACGCAGATTGCCGCAATATCGTCATCGACCCGCAGGTTTTCAAAATCGACCCGGTACTTGAAATCGTGATCTCCGATTTTTTGGATCAGCGGTTTGCAGGCACAGAAGATGTCATCACCCACAGACTGGTTGGCGTAACCGATGTATTCGGGAACGAGTGGCAGCAGAATCTTTTTACGTGAGCCATCCTTGAATTTGCCGGCAAGGGCATTGAAGAGAAAAAAGAAAGCCGTTTGGCCACCGGCGGTGATGGCAATATTTTTAGCACTGATATCCCAGCCAAAATTTTTCCTAAACAAGGCCGCAATGGAATCAAGAAAGAGTGGATTACCTCGGGGCGGATCATAGTTAGAGAGCATCTTCTCCAGGCTACCTGGCGAAGCCATAATCTCCTCGAGCCTACGTCGCCAGAGCGCATTCACCTCGGGAATATGAGCTGGCTGGCCACCGCCGAGCATGCGCACGTCCGGGCCACCCGAGGCAAGGGCATTACCCAGATCATCCATTAGCTCCTCGATACCACTGCCCATGCAGAGGCGTTTGCCAAACTCAGAAAATTGATCACTCATAAATGGGAAGCCATGACAGCTTAGTTTCTCCAGCCTGCCTTATTCAGCAGGCCTACTAGGGTCTATCAGCTCAGGACTGATGTCGGGGGTCAGCTCCTCATTAGTATCAGTATTAGTATTGGTATTAGTATCAGTATTGGGAGTAAGCGGAACCGCGTTGGACGAGCGCTTTCCCCCTAGCATCATAGAGGGGGTGTATCCCACTTCACCGCTACGAACCACCTCCACCTTGGCATAAGAGCCTTTGAGCGAGACCACCTTCACCTCGGTGGAATCAGGCAATAGTTTGTAAGGCTGATCTTCGATCCTTGGGTAGCTCATAAAAAAAGGTGAGCTCGGGTTGATGGTTTGCAAATAGCTACCTGGGGTAAAATCCGGACCATAAGCATCGAGCTCATCGGCAGGGATCGCCCGGGGAGGACCAGACCAGCCACGATCGCCGCTGCTTGGCCGATAGCTATTACTACAACTCACTAGCTGACACCAGATCAGCACTGAAACCAACGGCACAACGAATCGAACGAATCGAACAGTTTTCATAGTGAACACTCTGCCCTTGCCCGTCATCGCGGTCAACGCATTTTCAAGTAGGCCTCGGCGGCATCAAGCCAATGACGCGGAGTCGCGATACCCTCAGCCATCATTCTAGCAGGCGCCATCGTGGTGTGCACGGGACGCTTTTCACTGAAAAAAACAGCATCATTAATCGACGTGGCGACTAAGTGACTGGCATCCACCTCGTAGCCGGACTTACCGGCAAGTTCACATACGTTCTTAGCAGAGCTATACCAACTCTCAGGCTCCCCGGAATTACACAAGTGGTAAATACCCGATCCCTGCGCCCGCAATAAGAGCTCCACCCAATCGACAATATCATGAGTGTATGTTGGCATCGCGAACTTGTCAGCAATGAGATCTTGCACCTCGCAGGCTTCCGCGCGTTTGAGAACATTATCCAAGTGGTATGGGCGCCCTGCCGGAGTCGGGCCAAATAACCAAGAAACCCTGCACACCAGAGCGGACTCATCAGCCTCCATCACCGCGCGTTCTGCCGCCAACTTACTTTCACCATACATATTGACCGGCTCCGTAGTATCCTGCTCTGTTTTCATGCCCGGCTGCTCACCTGAAAAAACATAGTCCGTGCTAAAGTGAACCAGACGCGCACCCTTTTCTTGGCACACCTCTGCCATGACCTGTGGGGAGTCAGTGTTGACCCGCCTAGTGAGTTCAGGATTATTCGGGCATTCCTCTAGGTTGGTAATGGCCGCTGGATTGACGAGCAAATCAAACTCAGCTTGGCGCAAAAAAGATCTTACTTTTTCCGGCTCAGAGAGATCCAGTTCCTGCCTCGTGGGAGTGATCAACTCGCAAGCAGGATCCTTACCCCAGAGAGACAAAAAAGCTCCACCGAGTCTACCGGTGGAGCCTGTCAATAAGACGCGCATTAATGAATGATCTAGCGAATGATGAAGCAGAACTTAAAAACCAAAAAAGGAAACTAGCCGATAAACATTTGCTCGCCGATTTCGTCTTCGAGATCAGCAAATTCGTCGGTCGCGATGCCGGCATCACGGATGTTACGCAGTGTGCGTTTTGATCCTCGCTTGCTTTCGGGGCCGTTCACCTTATCGGCAACCAGCTCAACGATCGTTGGTGCCAAAGCGGCTGCCCCGAGCGCGGCAAGGGTCAAAGCCACCGGCCTGCGAGTATCACGGTGCATCAGATCGCCTAGGAATACGCCTGCGGCAGCGCCCAACATAGCGGGCGCAAACGATGCGCTGGTTTCAATCCAGTTTTTGTCAGAGTGCTCTTGTGCCATGAATTTATTCTACCCTCTGATTTTTCTGAGAAAAGCGCAAATCCCTGAAAAGGTTGATTAATTTAATCGTTTCTCCTTTTTCATCGAGAAATTCTCTCCCATTCTCTGATCCATGAGTAGCCCAACAAGCACAACCTCTGAAATGAACTCCCACCCAAACTCTAATCAGTATGCACTAATTCTTGCTGGTGGTAGTGGCACTCGTTTCTGGCCCTTATCGAGAAATGCCAAACCCAAGCAACTGCTCAACCTCTTTGGCGAAGCCACGCTGCTCAACCAAACCATCAGCCGGCTTGAAGGACTCATCCCCAAGGAAAATATCCTGATCCTCACCAACGCATTGCAGGAGCAAGCCGTGCGTGAAGTTGCCTCTGAGCTACCCGCGGAAAACATCTTTGCAGAACCCGCCAAACGTGACACCGCACCAGCAGTTGCTCTCGGCGTTGGCCTGATCGCCGCACGCAACCCGAACGCCACCATGATCGTGTTGCCCTCGGACCAGCTCATCAACGACACCGCAGCTTATCAATCCGTCATGCGTGATGCCATGACCGCCGCCGCCAATAATGCAGCACTGGTCACCGTCGGCATCAAACCAACCTGGGCCTGCCCAGCTTTTGGTTACATCGAGCGTGGTGAAATCGCCAACATCGACGGCCCCGCCCTCGACAACGCACCCTCTGAGGTCACCCGCTTCCGGGAAAAACCCAACCCAGAGCTGGCCGAGACATTCCTCGCTCAAGGCAACTTCGCCTGGAATGCGGGCATGTTTATCTGGTCGGTCAAAACCGTCATCGACGAGCTCACCCAGCACACCCCAGAGCTGGCTCACTTTATCACAGAAATTGGTCAGTCGAGCGATGTTCTCCAAACCGTCGCCGATAAGTTTCCCACCCTGACACCGATATCGATCGACTACGCGCTGATGGAAAGCGCCTCCCGCGTGCTTAACATCGAAGCCACCTTTGACTGGGACGATGTCGGCTCATGGCTCTCAGTGGCAAAGTATCTCGACACCCAGGGTGACAATAACCAAACCAATACCGAACTCGCCGAGATCGACTCAGAAAACAATATCGTCTTCAATGCGCGCCCTGGCAGCAAAGTCGCCCTCTTAGGAGTGGATGATCTTATTGTCGTGCAGACCGATGACGCCCTGCTCATCGCCAACCGGCACCAGGCCGATGACATCAAAAACCTCGGCAGCCAGCTCCCTGACGAATTGCTCTAACATGAATGACGAGCACCCTATTTTAGCCATTGATCACGGTGATGCCCGCATCGGCATTGCCGCCACCGATCCTATCGGCATCATGGCTCATCCCGTGGAAACCATTCAGGTCAAGGAAGGCTACCCCATTGAGCGCATTGCAGAGCTTGTCAGTCAGCGCCAGGTCAAGCAGCTCGTCTTAGGATTACCCCTCCGCATGGATGGCAGTGAAGGAGATGCTGCTAAAAAAGTCCGCGCCTTTGGCGACATGCTTCACCAAAGATTACCCGACATCCCGCTGCACTATTGTGATGAAACCCTGACCACCGTAGCCGCAGCAGAAAAACTTCATCAGGCAGGAAAAAACGCCAAGAGCCAGAAGCAGATCATCGACCAAGCAGCGGCCGTTGAAATCCTCAACAGCTGGCTTGAGATGAACTAAATATACGGCCACCAGAATGCATCAGCCCCGCCTTGCAATCCAGCCAATGCAAACCAGAATCTAAACGTGGATCATCCAACCAGACCGCATATTTACCAACTCATGGTGCGCCATTTCGGCAACACCAATGAGACCCCCAAAGTCAATGGCAGCCTCGCTGAAAACGGCTGCGGTAAGTTTGCCGACATCAATGACGCCGCCCTCATATCGCTGCGCAAGCTCGGCATCACCCACCTATGGCTTACCGGGATACTCGAACAAGCCAGCTCCACCGCCTACCCTGAGCGCCCCGCTGACAGCCCACTGCTTCTCAAAGGCAAAGCTGGATCGCCCTACGCCATCCGTGATTACTTTGACGTTTGCCCAGACTACGCCACCGACCCCACCAAACGTCTCGATGAATTCAAAGCCCTTCTTAAGCGCATCAAAAAACGCGGGCTCAAAACCATCATCGACTTTGTCCCTAACCACGTAGCGCGCTCCTACTCCAGCGACATACGCCCCGAACTCTCCTTTGGCAGAAACGACGACACCGGGAAGTTTTTTGACCCTAACAATAACTTCTACTACCTAGGTGATCTTCACCCGGGAGGAGGAGCCCCGCTCAAACTACCTAGCAGCCATGGCCCTGTCCCTGTCCCCTACGAACCCGAGAGCGAGTTCGGCCGTGTTACTGGCAACAACGCCATCACCTGGACCCCCTCCATCCATGATTGGTATGAAACCATCAAACTCAACTACGGCCATGACTTCACCGTAGGTCCGCCGCGTGACGACCTTCACCCACTACCCGAGCCGGGCACAGCACCGCAAGACACCCCAGACACCTGGCGCAAGATGGACGCCATCTTATCCTACTGGCAAGCAATGGGCGTTGACGGCTTCCGCGTGGATATGGCGCACATGATCCCGATGGCATACTGGAGCTGGCAGGTGGAGCGCTGCCACAAACGCGAACCCGGAGTCTTCTTTATGGCGGAAGCCTATGACAACGACCCCGCCAAACTCACCGAAGGCAACGTACTCGATGAGCTGCTTGAATGTGGCTTTGATGCCGTTTATGATGACCCCACCTACTCCACCATCAAATCAACCGTGGAAGGACAGCATTGGGCTAATGATATCGATGCCGCCGCCAACTGCTTCACCGATCGTTTTCACCACTCCCTGCGCTATGCGGAAAACCACGACGAAGTCCGCCTTGCCTCCAAAGGAAACTGGGCAGCAAGCGGCATGGACATCGGCAAGCCCGTCTCCGCCATCCTCTACGGACTCGGCCGAGGGCCGATCATGCTCTACTCCGGCCAAGAAACCGGCGAAGCCGCAAACGGCGCTGAAGGCTTCAGCGGAGACGACGGACGCAGCAGTATTTTTGACTACGGCTGCCTACCCTCCCTCATCCCCTGGGTGAACCAACACCGCTACAACGAGAGCGCACTCAGCGCAGAACAAAAAGACCTACGTCACTTCTACGCCAAACTTCTCAAAACCTGCGCTGAGCCCGCCTTTACCCACGGTGATTTTTACGGCCTCAACCACGCCAACCAAAGCAATGCCCACTATGGCCGCATCCATGGCGAAGAACCATCAGGGCATTGGCTCTACAGCTTCATGCGCCGTGATGAGCGCAGTGCTCAGGCCTTCCTCGTCGTCGCCAACCTCAACCCCGCAGAGTCACTGCACGATGTTTCCATTCAGATTCCCGATGACGCCCTCAGCTGGTTATCGCGCAAGCATCAAAACAAAAAGTCTCTCACCTTTGCAGACACCCTCGGCAGCCAGCAGAAATGGAAAGCCGTAGCCAAAGACCTACCCAGTGAGGGCTTACTCATTGGCGAGCTCCCCGCCATGTCGGCACTCTATTTGAAAATCAAATAGCCCGATCAATCAGCGCAATCTAATGTCGAGCCACTGCTGCATCGTCTCAGCAGGATTGTTAGCACGCATCAGCGTCTCACCCACAAGGATCGCATTTGCACCCGCCTCCAGCACCCGCAGGCAGTCCGCTGTCGTTCTGATGCCAGACTCACTGACTAACAGCACATCGTCCCCCACCTCATCGGCCAACTGCTCCGTGGTCGCCAGATCTGTTTTGAACGTCTTAAGATTGCGATTATTAATGCCTATAAGATCAGCACCCAGATCAAGCGCACGTTCCATCTCTGGCATATCGTGCACCTCCACCAAGACATCCAACTGGAAATCACGCGCCACCTTATAAAGACGCTTCAAAGTCTCATCATCAAGTGCCGCCACAATCAGCAGGACCGCATCCGCCCCAGCAATGATCGCCTCGTAAATCTGAATCTCGTGACGAATAAAATCCTTTCTCAGCAAGGGGATATTAGCAATGGGTGAAATCTTCGTCAGATCCGCTAGAGAGCCCTTGAAGTATTTTTCATCCGTCAACACCGACATACAGCTTGCCCCACCATCGAGATACATCCCTGCTTGGCGCAGAGGATCAAAGTCAGGATCGATCACCCCGGCTGAAGGTGATGCATGTTTCACCTCCGCAATAATACTGAGCCGATCAGGCCCAAGATCGAGCGCCGCCCTGAAGCCGCCAAAATCATTTCTTGCCAGCGCAGCAGCACGGTATTTTTCCAGCTGAGGCAAAACCGCCTCCACCTCACCACGCTTGTGCTCCATGATCTCGCTAAGAATGTCCATGCAGGTTCTTTAATTTCGATTTCCAAAATTCCAAACACCAAGTCGCAAAATTTGCATTTTTTAGGAAAAATCACTTGTCAGCAACCCATCAGAGTGTAAACAGATCGCGCGTCAAGATCTCGCATCCGGCGCAAAACAACACACTCTATGCGGGTGTAGCTCAGTGGTAGAGCATCTCGTTGCCAACGAGAATGTCGTGAGTTCGAATCTCATCACCCGCTCCAATTTCTAAAAAAGCCCTTCGCTCCTGCGTAGGGCTTTTTTATTGAGCGCGTGATGAGATGAGAACGAAGTTCGAACGCACGGCGCAGCCCCGCGTATCGCGGGAAATATACACCCAGCAAAATCCGGAGGAGGATTTTGCGAAACCAGCATAGCCTGAGCGGAGCGAAGGCAATCTCATCACCCGCTCCAATTTCTAAAAAAGCCCTTCGCTCCTGCGTAGGGCTT
>JAFMDE010000231.1 GCA_017857425.1 Akkermansiaceae bacterium | reverse complement strand
GCGGCTCCGGCGGCTAATCATTCACCTCAAGGATGCCAAGCTTGAAGCCTTTGGCGATGGCGGAGGGGGCGTTGCTGGCCTCGAGCTTGCTGTAGATGTGGCCGACATGGCTGACGACGGTGGTGACACCAATACCGAGCGTGGTGGCGATTTGCTTTTTGACCATGCCCTTGGCGAGGAGTTCGAGGACTTCGAGTTCACGTGCGGAGAGCAATTGATCGATTTCCTTTGGGGGGAGTTTGGTCTTGAGGCTGTCGATGACAAACCGGGCTATTCTGGCATCGAGGGAAGCCCCGCCTTGCTTGACGAGCTTGATGCCCTCAACGATCTGTCCTACGGTGGAGGATTTCAGCAGGTAGCCAGAGGCGCCGAGCATGATGGCATTGAGCACGTCATCCTCCTGGTCGGACTGGGTGAGGATGATGATCTTGGCGTCGGGTGCGACCTTGGGGATTTCTTCTAGGGCCTCGAGCCCACCCATGCTGGGTAGGTTCAGGTCGAGCAGGATGACGTCGGGCTTGGCACTTAGGCTCTCGTTCTGAAGGTGCTGCAAAGCTCGCTCTGCGGTGCCAAACTGATCGGTCAGCTGCATGTCATCTTGCCGAGATATGGCCATTTCGACAATTTCGCGGTACTCGGGATGGTCTTCGACCATGATGATGTTGGTGCTCTTGTTCATAGGTAGATGGATTTGAATATGCCCAGTCGTTTGGCGGGGATGGTGAGTGTGACGACGGTGCCTCCCTCGGCTGGGTGGTCAATGCGGACCTTGGCCCTGAGTAGGCCGGCGCGGCGTTCGAGGGACTTGGGGGTCATGCCGTCTTGTTGCTCGCCGATGCCGATGCTGATGCCGATGCCGTTGTCCCGGATGGTGAGGCAGACTCCTGCTTTGTCCGCTGAGAGGTGGGAGCTGAAAGCGGTGGCTTTGGAATGCCGACTGATGTTCACCAGGCACTCCTTGTAGAATAAAAAGAGGTCGACTCTGACCCGAGGTTTCAACTTTTGGAGATAGGGTTTTCCCTCGATGATGAGCTCATGATCGAGCTTGGCCATGATCCTGCGTGCGGCGCGCTGCATGTCCGCTTCCAGATTTTCATAATAATTCTTCAGGGCGAGTAAATCCATGCAGCTCCTGATCTCGGTGCCGGAGCGATCTGATTCAGACCTTATCCTGCGCTGAATGTCTGCAAAGGCCTCGTCATCTTCACGGCTTTCCACAGCGAGGTCACTGAGTAATCCGATGGTGTGGAGATTAGCGCCGAGCTCGTCGTGCAGATCAGCCGCGAGACGTAAGCGGACTCTGGCAAGCTGCCTCATCCTGGTTATGCGGGTGACAAGCAGGGTGATGATCATGGCTGCCGCCAAAATGACCGCCAAGGCGATGAAGCGGTTGAGTAGGCTTTTTTGTTCTTCGTAAAGTTCATTCAAGCGCAGCGCAAGCTGAGGCCGCTGCCGCTCGAGCTCGTGACGCAGGGCTAGCTCGTTAAGCCACTGGCGAATGGGTAGAATATCGCCGTAAAAATTCCGCCCGTCGGTGAGTGAGGCGTAGGAGCGGTTAAAGCTTGAGAAGCCGTAGTTACCATTGGCCTGTTTGCCCTTTGCGACATTGTTGCCCTGGGAAAATAATTCGATCTCGGCGAATCCGATGTTGCTCATGGCTTGCGCTTCTCCCGGTGATGAAGTGGCTCTGCTGGGCTCAAGCACCCGCAGGCGAACATAGCGGCAGCTGGATGCGGGGAATTTCTTCATCATGATCGGCCCGGCAGAGAATACGGAGGCAACCCTGAATTCTGTTAGTTTTTCTGCGTCACTGTAATCCGGAATATTGGCACCCTCAATGATCAGATGGCGAGGCATGGCGAAGTTGCTGAGCTGCTTTTGAGGAATGGCATCGCTCAAGTCCACGGCGTGCAGATATACTTGGTCAAGGGAATGGGGCTCGCCCAGGTCGATGCTCAGGTGGCCGGGTTGATCCGCTGTGGACTTGGCCAAGAACGCACGGCTTCTCTGCCCCTTGGCTGAGTCCATCACATAAGGAAGAAAACCATCGACCAGATAGGCCGGGTTGTTTCTGTCTGATGCAATGTTTCGTGATGAGGCTCTCACGGGCTGGTGCAAGGCGACGTTTTCCGAGCCGCTGAAAACGAGTATTTCAAACAGATGGAGGCCGAAGTCTTCATCCCACGCGCGCGGGCCGAGTCTGGTGGTTTCAAGGCGTATCCACGAGGCCTCGATGTCCTCGCAGGCAATGACTAGGGGTGCAATGCGCGGCAGGATCTTGTCCTCCATGGTGTAGCTGGCGATGACTTTCCCCTTCTTGTCACTGGCAGTGCCAGCCAGAATCCGGAACTCCTCAGGGAAGCCGTCGGCACGCAGATTGGTCTTGGTGTTGCGCCAGATTTCCGGAACCAGGATCACTTCCTCGATCTTACAGCTCCGGCCCAGGTCGATTTCGATCCATTCCGGGTGAGTGGCTTGCACACGTCGTTTTGATCGGAAACCACCTACACCTACGCCACTGCGTGGGTTGTAGTTGGCAAGGGTGTCCAACTGGGAGTCAATGTCAGCAAGCTGTTGCTTGTGCTTGCTGATGCTTGTTTGCCTGGAAAGAACCTCGGCTGAGCCCAGAGAGCAGAGAC
>JAFMDE010000230.1 GCA_017857425.1 Akkermansiaceae bacterium | reverse complement strand
GCCCAGCGTCATTAACAGGCAGAGATAAAGAAAAAGTCGGAATGTTTTCATCGTAAGTATGAGATATCTCATAGCATATTCTTGGGTGGAATAGATACCCATAAAATTGAGGAGGTAAGCCGTTGGCTTGAATTTGGAATGAGGAATGAGGAATGAGGAATGAGGAATGAGGAATTTGGAATTTGGAACTGTTCAGCGGTCGCTACGCGACGCAGAACATGAATAAACCCTTTTCCGTGGGTTAAAACCCACGGCTACGATCATCAGTCACTACGTGACGCAAGCCACTGTCGCGTAGCGACAACGCATATTAGCCGTGGGTTTTAACCCACGGATGGGCATGATGAGAACAATCACGTCGCGTAGCGACCGCTTAACCCTATTTCTAATCCCCTGTTCCAGCCAAACGGCGCGTTGAGGCCTTGTAAAGGCCGAAGACATGGGTAACAGATGTGCGCGGACATGGGTAACACTTTTCTTGATTCACCCAAGCGGTCACGTGGCAATTCCTTTTATTGGACAGACAAATAGAAAATAGCGGGGGAACCGCGCATCACATTGGTAGGGGCACCTGTCCCTAGGTGACCGATCAGGCAACCCATGGTCACCGTATTCATGGGCGTGTAGGGACACACGCCCCTACCGAGGAAAAGCTGAAAATAACGGGGAGCCGCAGCGCGGCAGTTCGAGCCCGTGATTATCTAACACAGATGAGCACGGATGGAAGAAGATGAACACAGATGATGAGATCGATGAATATCTGTGCTCATCGGTGCCATCTGTGTTCAAGTTTCAGTCCCCATTCAGCCGCAGCGCAGCGCAGCGCGGCCAACCAAGAACCAAGAACAGCCGCAAAGCGGCCACTTCACTCTTCAATCTTCACCGCGATCGCGGTGCTCACTTGCTTCGCCAGTTTCTGGCTGCCGATGGTCTTGAAATGCACGTCTCCGGGTTTGACGAAGAGCTCCGCCGGGAAGGTCGTAGTGAGGGCGTGCAGGTCATTTACGGGGATTGCATGTCTGGCCATGACCTTGGCAGCCACCTCGTTGTAGCGGAGGTCATCCCCTACTTTGCGGCCGGCCTCGCCCTCGGGTACCAGGGTAGTGTTGGCAAAGATGAGCTTCGCCCCGGTTTGCTTGAGGCGTTGGATGATGGTTTCCAGATTCGCCTCATATTGCTCCAGTGTAACGGAGAGGGTGCCATTGACCTTATCCCGGTTCCCATAGCCCTTGGCGTCCGGGTGGCGGTAGCAGAGGTCGTGCAGGCCGGCGTTGAAGTGAATGACATCCCACTGGGTGTTTGCAGGGTGATTGATACCCGGCCCAGCCAGCCAGCTGTCGAGGGATTGCAGGTATCTGGTGGTGGGTCCGCAGTTTACCTTGGGGCGGCTGACATTGGCCTTGCCCGCAAGCGCCTCAATAACCAGCGGGGTGTATCCTATGGAGATGGAGTCTCCAAGGATCAGTACCTTGGGTAGGGACGGATCGAGCCAGGCTTTGGCAGCCGGGGCTTTTTTCAGTCTTTGCCGGTCGGCTGCCGGGGTGTAGAATTCAGTTTTTTTTTACCCTCCCCCGCTGCCTTTTTGTTGCCGGCTTTCTTCGCGGACTTATTAGCAGGTAGCGGCTGGTGCGCCTCTTTGATGATCTCCTCCATGCGCTTGACGATCTCGGGGTGCTGGGCGGCGATGTCGTTTTGCTCGCCGAGGTCTTTTTCCAAGTCAAAGAGCTGCAGCTTCTGCGGTGTTTTCACCTTCCAGCCGAGCTTAACACCCTTCCACTTGCCGATACGCACCGCCTGGTCACGTTTCGGAGTCTGTGGGTGTTCCCAGTAGAGATATTCACGTGGCTGCTGTTCCCCCTTGCCGGTCAAGGTTGGTAGTAATGAAATACCGGTGTTCTGGGCGGGCACAGGCTGATCGAGCAGGTCACAGATGGTGGCAAGGATGTCGTAATGCGCACTGGGCAGGGCACTGCTCGTCCCCGCCTTGATCGTGCCTGGCCAGCGGGCCATGGACGGGGCGCGGATACCACCCTCATAAAGATCGCGCTTGTGGCCACGCAGCGGGCCGTTGGAATCCCAGAACCTGGGGTCATGGCCGCCCTCGAGGTGGGCGCCGTTGTCAGAGGAGAAGAAGATTAGGGTGTTTTCCGCCTGACCGGTTTTCTCAAGGAGGTCAAGCAGCTGGCCGATTTGGTTATCAAAGTTTTCCATCATGCCGGCGTAGCCAGCGATCGGGTTTATGACATTGGGGCAGGGCTGACCCGGGCCGGCACCGTATCTGCCGATTTTGTTGTCAAACTGCGGGTAGATTTTACGATACTTCTCGTGCAGTTCCTTAGGTGAGTGCATCGCCGCGTGAGGCACAGCGGTGGGCATGTAGCAGAAGAAGGGTTTCCCCGCCACGGCGTTTTTCTCCACGAAAGCGAGGGCGTCATTCATGATCAGGTCATGCACGTAGGTGCCCCCCTTGAGCGGCTCCTCCTTGCCGTTACGCACGATGGACTTCGGGTAATAGGTGTGGGCGATCATCTGACTTTTCCAGGCGCTGAACTCGTCAAAACCGTGGCTGAGAGGATTGGGCGCTCCGGCATCGTTAGTGATGCCCAGGCCCCACTTGCCATACATGCCGGTGGTATAACCCGCT
>JAFMDE010000229.1 GCA_017857425.1 Akkermansiaceae bacterium | reverse complement strand
CTGGCTCTTCCACGAGCTGAACTCGTCAAAGCCGTGGGTCATGGGGTTGGGTGCACCGGCATCGTTAGTGATGCCCAGGCCCCACTTGCCATACATGCCGGTGGCGTAGCCAGCCGCCTTGAAGACCTCGGGCAGCACCGTCATTTCCTCCTTGAGGGCAAGGCTGTTTTCATTGCCATTGCCACGGGCCAGGCAGTGACCGGCGTGCTGACCAGCCATCAGCGAGTGGCGGGATGGGGTGCAGACGGTATTAGCCGAGTAGTGGTCGGTGAGCTTGATGCCCTCGGTAGCGAGGCGGTCAATGTTGGGTGTCTTGAGCTTCTTCTGCCCGAAGCAGGAAAGATCCCCGTAGCCGAGGTCATCAGCGAGGATGTAGATGATGTTTGGGGTAGCGCTTGCACTTCCTCCGGTCGTCCGCTGTGGCTCCGCAGCAGCCGAATGGTGAATGGCGAATAGTGAATAGTGAATGAGAAGAAGGCAGAGGAGACGGAAGTTCATGGTCGGTTTTTAGTTTGCGGGCCAAGGAGTTTACGGGTCAAGGAGTTTACGGGTCAAGGAGTTTACGGGTCAAGGAGTTTACGGGCCATAGAGTAGCAAGCTTACAGATTTCGTCCACCGTAGCCCTGGCGGGCTGATGAGGGATGAAGGATTTCTGATGAGGGGCGGCTTGGCGTGAGTCTCATGAGTGCAGAGCTCAATCTGCCGCCTCTTCATCGAGGCACTCCAGGATCCATGCATATTTTTTCTCCAGTATTTCCCGGTCCTCCGGTTTGGTGAATATGCTCCTTGCCTGCTGAAAAATCTGCTCAGCGCGCTCGGTGTCATGGAGCTCAACGATGGCGATGTCCATCATCTCTAAGTAAGGCCTCATTTCCTGCGGGTAATCTGCCGCTATCTTTGCGTAGCCGGAGATCGCCTCCTCATAGAGTCCGCTGGTACGCTTTGTCTCCGGTATACTGTAAAGGGGCAAGGGTCGGGAAAATCTGGCGTCGGGAAAGAACAAATTGCAAGGCGTATTGGCAATAAAACGGGCGAGGGGTATGCCTGCAATGACTCCGGCCAAGACGATACAGCACAACCCGATGATAAGGCCAAGCAACCCGCCACGCCCTAGACTCCCCAAAAACCAGCACGCCATAGCGCAAAGGATGAGCACCGGGATGATGAGCTTAAAGGATAGTAATAGCCATTTGCGACCGTTCTGCATGCTTACCGTAAAATGTGTCTCTTGGGCGCAGCCACGTCAATGTTTTCCTACCCGCTCCGGGCACTGCGTTCATGCAAGCCTGATGTGGGCAATGCATTCTCTTAAAACACCGATGACACCGATGTCCCTCCGCTTACAACTCGAACTCTCAACTCGAACTGCCACTAGCCCTGAGAGGGCTGAAGGCGGATTTCTGATGAAGGATGGCGGATGCCGCCGGTAGAACCAACCAAGAACTAAGAACTGCCACAAAGTGGACAACTTAAAACTCAACACTAAAACCTCAACATTCTTAGCTGCGCTTACGGCGCAGCATCAGGGCAATGCCTCCAAGGCCGAGCAGTGCGGTGGAGCTAGGCTCAGGCACAAACATGGTGAGCTGCACCACATTGCCGCCGAAAATGGCCAGCGTAGCACTGTAGCTGCCAAAGATGTTTTTCGTGGTATTTAAGCCAAAATTGGTGGAATCCAAGGTAGTCGCTTGGAACAGGTTCCATGTGTAGGTGCCGGTGACACTGGTCGCACCCAGGTTGGTGAAGACAAAGTCATCCAGATCAAGCAGTCCGCTGCCGATATTGAGGTTTCCTGTTACGTCGATCAAGTCACCCGTGCCAGCTGAGCCAAGGTCAAAGAGCAAGGATCCAGCTGAGGCATCAGTGATGTCGAGTGAACTCAGGAAAGAGAGGGTATCGCCTGTGCCGCCGTCACCGGGAGAGAGGAAGCCTCCGCTGTTGAGTGTGGTTGCTCCTCCAACACTACCAATACCTCCCAGAGTACCTCCGCTGTTGATGTTGACGTCGCCAATGGCTCCGGCGTTACTCGCGTTAATGAGCAAGGTGCCCGCGTTGATGTCGGTGCCGCCGTCGTAGGTATTCACCCCAGTGAGTTCCATCGTACCAGTGCCCGCCTTGGTCAGGCCGCCGTTGGTGATAAGAGCTGAGATCTCGAGATCAATGTCCGGAGTAGCATCATTGACGGTGAAGGTGCGCGTGCCGCCGTTCATGTCGATAAAGCCGCTATTAGCAGCAACACCACCGTTACTGATGGTTGCCGTGCCAGTGATACTACTTGCCACGCTGAGGTTACCCTCCAGTAGCATGCGTCCGGCGGCGGTGTTGTCACTATTAAGCGTGATCGTCGGGGCTCCCGAACCGGTGAACTCAAAGCCTGTGCCGCCGCTCTGGACGTGCAGGGTGCCGCCGGTGGCTCCGCCTTCCACGGTATTAGTGCCGCCCGAGACATCCCAGTGGGTGTCCTGCACGGTTCCGCCGTCATTGATGGTGTTGGTTCCTCCGGACCAGGTGATGGTGTTGCCGAGACCGGTAAGGGTTCCCGCCCCGGTCGTGAAGGTTCCGCCGGAGTTGGTGAAGCCATCGATGGTTTCCGTGGCTCCGTTGAGCGAGTAGGCGCCACTGCTCATGGTAATGGAGGCATCATTGGCAATCTGCTCATTGGCGTCGTTAC
>JAFMDE010000047.1 GCA_017857425.1 Akkermansiaceae bacterium | reverse complement strand
CATCTCCTCAACGGCACACCTTCGCCCATCAGTGTTGATGTCGAGGGTGGCGAGACATTGGAAATCGGCTTCGTCCCAACCCCCAATAACAGCTTCACCAGCGTAACGCTCACCGGTCCCGCCGACTTTGTCTTCCAGGGTGAAATCACCCTCTAAATTCTTTCCCCTCCCATTTTCCTTTCCAACTTCCACTTCCAACTAAAACCATGTTCCAAGGAACCCATACAGCACTGATCACCCCATTTCGTAACGGCGAAGTCGATACGGAGGCCTTTCGCGCACTAATCGACCGCCAGGTCAAAGGCGGCGTCGACGGCATTGTCCCATGCGGCACCACCGGTGAATCCCCCACCCTAGGCCGCAAAGAGCACCTGCGTGTCATCGAGCTCGCCGTTGAATATGCCGCTGGCCGCATCAAGGTCATCGCCGGTACTGGCGCCAACGCCACATCAGAGGCAATTCATCTCACCACAGAAGCTGCAAAGTTAGGTGTCGATGCTACGCTGCAAGTTTGCCCCTACTACAACAAGCCATCCCAAGAGGGTCTCTATCAACACTACAAAGCAATCGCCCAATGTAGCGATCTCCCCATCATGCTCTACAGCATACCGGGCCGTTCAGTCATTGAGATTGCCGTTGATACGATAGCCCGTCTCGCTGCGGACTGCCCTACGATCATCGCCAACAAGGAAGCTGGCGGTGACCCCGAGCGCGTCACTCAGATCAAGGCAGCACTGCCTGATGATTTTCAGGTTCTTTCTGGCGACGACCCGCTCACGATTGAGTTCATGAAGCGAGGTGCTGTTGGTCTCGTTTCCGTTGCCAGCAACTTAATCCCCGATGTCATGTCCAATCTTGTGCGCGCCATGGCAGAAGGTCGCATTGATGATGCCGAGGACATCCAAGCTCAATACGGGACCCTGTTGACAACCCTCATGTCCATCGACACCAATCCCGTTCCAATCAAGTCAGCCGTTGCAATGCAAGGTCACTGCACCGACGAGCTCAGATTACCTCTTGTCAATCTATCAGCTGAAAACACGGCTGTCCTCCGTGACGCCATGGCTAGCTACAGCCTCATCTAACATTATCAACAAATGACTAAGTTACTAATTACAGGAGCCAGTGGACGCATGGGTGAAACCCTCATTGAAGCCGGACAGGATAACATCAACTCTGAAGTAAGCTCCACTCATGACATAGGCAAGGATCTTAACTCCGCATTTGAAGGTGTTGATGTCGCCATTGATTTCACCGCACACCATTTCACCAAGGAGGTTTTAGCCGCTGCGCTAAAATCAAACACACCTCTTGTCATAGGCACTACGGGCCATAGTGATGAGGAAAAGGCCCAGATCTCGGAAGCTGCAAAAACCCTACCGATTGTCTTTGCGCCAAACTTCTCCATCGGAGTCAATACCCTGTTCTGGCTCACCCGCAAAGCCACCCAAATCCTAGGCAACGACCGCTTTGATATTGAAGTCACTGAAATGCACCACCGCCACAAGATCGACGCGCCTTCTGGCACTGCTCGCCGTCTACTAGAAATCCTCAACGAGGAAACAGGCACCAGCTACGAGGACGATGTCACCCACGGCCGCGTCGGTAACATAGGAGCACGACCCAACCGCGAAATCGGCATGCACACCCTGCGCGGTGGTGATGTGGTCGGAGACCATACCGTAATGTATGCCGCTGATGGTGAGCGCATCGAGCTTACCCACAAGGCATCAAGCCGCATGACCTTCGCCTCGGGAGCTGTCCAAGCTGCTATCTGGCTACAAGAGCAACCTGCAGGCCTCTATGACATGCAAGATGTCCTCGGCCTCAAATAACCACATCACTTAAGTCTCTGTGGCCACCCGTGTCGGCATCGCTCTTGGTTCTAATCTGGACTCCCCCCTTGGCGACCGCCTATCTAACATCAAGTTCGCCCGCGACTTGCTAGAAAAACTAACACCTGATGGCACTGACCTTATCCAAGCTCACGTCTATCAGTCCGAACCCTTAGATTGCCCCGAGGATTCACCCGTTTTTTTGAATACCGTCATCGAGCTCAGTTACGACGGCAGCCCTGATGAGCTTCTGCGACAGACACAAACCATCGAGCGCCAACTGGGCCGAGACGTGATTCGCGAGAAAAACGCGCCTCGTATCATCGACATCGATATCCTCTATTTTGGCACAGACTTATATCATGATGCCTTACTGACCCTTCCTCACCCAGAAATGACACACCGGCGTTTTGTTCTGCAGCCACTTGCCGACATCCGCCCTGAGCTTATTCTTCCCGGAGATGACATTACCATTGCCGATCATCTACTACACCTTGACTCTGCCGAGCCCCCACTTAGTCTGGAACAAGTAAACTGGTAGTCCAGCTGCGTCACAAACTCAGTAGCCATAGAGCGTATGAATGCCCACGATAAAGCCAAAGCGATCACCAGCATGAAGGGCGGCAAGCACCGCATCTCGGCTCTCACGGCCTACGATTACCCGACCGCACGCATCCTTGATGAAGCGGGTGTCGACATGATCCTCGTCGGTGATTCACTCGGCATGGTTGTGCTCGGCTTTCCAGACACCACTCATGTCACCCTGGAGATGATGACCCACCACACCGCCGCCGTCGCGCGTGGTGTTAACAAGGCCCTCATCATCGGCGATATGCCGATCAACAGCTACGATACGCCGGCACAAGCACTCGCCACAGCCCAAGCGCTTGTGCAAGCAGGCGCCGATGCCGTCAAACTCGAAGGAGGCATCCGTCAGCTCGAAAAAATACGTGCCATCATTGAAGCTGGCATCCCCGTCATCGGTCACCACGGCATGCTGCCACAGCGAGTTTTGGAAGAGGGTGGATACAAAAAGAAAGGCAAAACCAAGGAGGAGTTTTCTGCCATTCTCGAAGGCGCCTTCGCTCTCCAAGAAGCCGGCTGCTTCGCCATCGTGCTCGAGAGCATCGTGCCTGAACTCGCAGAAAAAATCACAGCAGAACTTACTATCCCAACCATCGGCATTGGTTGCAAACCACCATCAGGGAAACAAACCTGCGACGGTGAGGTAGCCGTCATCAGCGACGTCATCGGCTCCTATCCATGGTTCGTCCCGCCATTCGCCAAGCCCCATACCGACGTCGCCGGGGAAATAAAAAAAGCCGCCCAGCTATACATCGGGTCGCTTCGCTGAATGATGAACTCTGAATTCATGTCCTGATCACTCAGCCTGAGCATTCACTATTCTTAATTCAGCATTCAACATTCCACATGCCTTCTCCTGAGAAAATAGCAGCCCTCGAAGCTCGCATGCTATCACTAGGCATCACCGAGGACACACTGCTCGAGAAATTCATCCAAGGCAGCGGCAGCGGTGGTCAAAAAATCAACAAAACCGCCTCTTGTGTTTACCTCAAACACAGCACCTCTGGCATTGAGGTGAAGTGCCAGCAACAACGCTCACGCGAGCTCAACCGCTACATCGCCCGGCGCGAACTTTGCGAACGACTTGAGGAAATCAGGGACGGCAAAAAATCCGCGAGAAAACAGGCACAGGAAAAAATCCGCCGCCAAAAACGCAGGCGCTCACGCAGAGCCAAAAACCGTATGCTGGACGACAAATCCAAGCACTCCCAAAAGAAAAATCTGCGTAAAGACCCAGGTAGTAACGATTAGCCATCACTCCCGTTGAACTGAACTGCTAAGATCACTGATCCGCCTGATAAACAGCCCTAACATCGACCCAGACCGCTCGATGATCTGAACCAAGGTCTGGCCCAACGCCACGGTCTTCAATGTGAATACCCTCACTGACACAAATGTGGTCGATCGGGACGCCAAAAGAAAACAGAGGCAAAGCATACCAAGTAGGCATTACGCCCCTGCCCTTTGCGCTGTCCTCGAGCTGCGAGGCGGAGAGAAAGTCTACAAAGTGTGGCGACCAAGGCGTCATGTTAAAATCACCTGCTACGATCGTTTTCGTAGCCCCCGTCTCCTTAGCTATACTTTCGGCCAACCTTTGCATATGGGCATTACGCAGCCGACACACCTTAGCATTGATCGGCGGATACGGGTGTGTGCCTATCAGCCTCACCCTCTTGTCTCCTACCAATACAAGGGCATCGATTGAAGCGATTAGAGGTGTATATTCAGCAACTTCCACTTTCTGAAATGGAGTTTTGCTGAGTAAGGCGATGCCAAAATTACCAGCTTGGATCTCGTTCTTTTGATGAGGATATAGATCGCTCAGCTTCTTCAAAGCCGGCTCCCATTCCGGACTCGCCTCGAGGAGAAAAACAAAGTCAGCATCTTTTTCACGCAAGTAAGTGATCACATCATCATGGCGCCTATTGCTAGAGAGCACATTAAAGTTCATCAGCCGAAAAGATTCACCAAGCTCTTTTTCTGCAACAGCTGAACGAGGCGAAGGCACCAGATACGGAGAAATAATCCAAAGATTGAGAGCCGCCGCCGCCGCCGCAACAACAGCCCAGCGAGAGTTACGGCACAGAAAAAAAAGCAACGCAGCAACGACTAGATACAATGCATACTGCACTCGGAAATTTGCCAATAAATCCATAAGCCAATGCCCGCGAGCACCTAGGGCTAGGATACTAGACGCTGCCGCAAGCATCACACCCACCTTGATGAGATTAAAAAGGTGCGATATGAGCCGCGGTATGAAGGAGGCAATGTGCACAGAAGCTGATTATCTTCGAACTCGGCGTTATTAGCAATTTCCAAACATCTTATTTTAGCTGTGATGGTGATGCCCTGCCCCCTAGGTCAAAAGCCCAGCCAAAAGCCCAGCCAAAACAGACTTCAAAGGCAGGACCAAGCTCACAAGCCAGGCCTCAAGCGCATTACTGATGACCGGTGTATGATTCATCTTGAATATTGAATCTTAAATCTCCAACCTTCACCTATGCAGCAATACCTCGATCTCCTCAGAGACGTTCTTGATAACGGCGAGTCGCGCACAGACCGCACAGGTACTGGCACGGTTTCCGTCTTTGGCCGCCAAGCTCGCTTTGACCTGCGCGAAGGGTTCCCCTGCCTCACCACCAAGAAACTTCATCTGCGCTCCATTATTCACGAGCTGCTCTGGTTCCTCAAGGGAGAGACCAATATCGCCTACCTTAAGGAAAACGGCGTCCGCATCTGGGACGAGTGGGCAGATGAAAACGGCGAGCTCGGCCCCGTCTACGGTCAGCAATGGCGCGCCTGGGAAGGTGACGACGGCGAGGTCATCGATCAGATTGAGCGCCTCATTGATGGACTCCAAAACAACCCGCACTCACGCCGGCATCTGGTTTCCGCGTGGAATGTTGGCAAGGTTGATAAAATGGCCCTGCCCCCGTGCCACATGCTCTTTCAGTTCTACGTTCATGATATCGACTCGGACAAACCGGGTCTTTCCTGCCAACTCTACCAGCGCAGTGCCGATCTTTTCCTCGGCGTCCCCTTCAACATCGCCTCTTACGCCCTGCTCACCATGATGGTCGCTCAGGTCTGCGGCTATGAAGCGCGCGACTTTGTCCACACCTTTGGGGACCTGCACCTCTATAGCAATCACATCGAGCAAGCCAATCTACAGCTCACCCGCACGCCCAAGGCCCTACCCACCATGTGGGTGAATCCAGAAATCAATGACATTCACAGCTTCACCTTTGACGACTTCGAATTGCGTGACTACAACCCTGACCCGCACATCAAGGCAGCCGTCTCCGTCTGATTCCCGATACTTTCCCAACTTATTACCAAACAACACCACCATCTACTAATTCTATGAGCCAAAACACTATCAATATCGACGAAGCCAGCCTGCAAAAAGCCAAATGGATCGGCAAGTTGATCATCCCCTTTTTACTACTCGTTTTTGTATTTTCTGCACTCACCCCATTCACCACTATCCCAGCGGGTCATGTGGGAGTTGCTAGCCTCTTCGGTAAAGTTGACCCCGCGGAACTCCCTGAGGGCTTCCACATCATTAACCCACTGAAAAAAATTCAGAAAATCGACTGCCGAAACAAAGAGCTTACTCTTTTAGATGTCGGCGTTCCCTCTCAAGACCAGCTCACCACCGAGGTTGACGTCACCCTTAAGTGGCGTATTGACCGCAACATGGCCGCTGAGGCGGTGCAAGAAACCGGTGATGCTGCAGCGCTAGAAAGTGTCCACCTTACCCCCAAGCTGCGTTCGCTGATCCGAGAAGCAGGCAAAGGCATCGAAAATGCCGAGGATTTCTACAAAGATGACATTCAGGTATTCATGCAAACCCGCATCCTCGAGGGCCTAGTAGATAATCTGGCAGAGAAAGGCATCCTCGTTGAAGAAGTGCTTTTACGCCGCTTTGACCTACCCCGAATGATCGTTCAGGGCGTCGAGGAAAAGAAACAACAGAAGCAACTCGCTGAACGCCAGATTGAGGAGCTCAAGCGATTCACCACCGAGCAGGAAGGCAAGCAAGTTCAAGCCAAAGCAGAAAAAATGGCTGCCATCGAAGAAGCGGAAAAACGCATCGCCCTTGCCGATGCCAAAGCCTACGAGATAACCGCTCAAGCCAAAGCCCAAGCTGAAGCCATCGATATCGAAGGTGAAGCGCTTCGCAAAAATCCTGAGATACTCGAACTCAGAGCCATCGAAAAGTGGGACGGCAGCGTGCCACGCGTCACCTTAGGAGACAACGCCATCCCGCTCATCAACCTGAATGATTTCGACAAGAAGAAGCCTTAAGGCTTAAGCCTTGGAAGCCTATCCTTCCCGCCTCTTTCACCTCGCGCCATACGTTCAGCTCTTGGAACAGGAAATCCAACTTACCGCCATCGTTGCGATGACCGCAGATCGTGTCATCGGCAAAGACGGCGGTTTGCCCTGGCACCTTCCAGAAGACCTCAAACTCTTCAAGCGTCACACCACGGGCCACCCCATCGTCATGGGGCGCAAAACATGGGACTCTATTGGCAGGCCCCTACCCAACCGACAAAGCATTGTCCTGACCCGCGACACCAGCTGGTCAGCGGAGGGCGCCACCGTCATTCACCGGCCTGAGGACCTAGAGACAATTGATCTCATCGACCCGCAGGTTTATATCATCGGTGGTGCGCAGGTCTACGAAGTCTTTCTGCCTATCACTGACGAGCTTTTGGTTTCCCACATTTACCAGGACTATAGTGGTGACACCCATCTACCTCCCTTTGAGGAGCAATTCCCCCATGTCACCACCGAGGAAACCTACGAGACCTTCGAGCTACGTAGATACAAGAAGTAGCGACAAATAGGAACTGCGCTGTCCCCTAATCTGTCCCCTAATCTGTCCTCTAAGCTGTCCTGCCCTCCATCAGCTTAGCGACGTGCTTAGCGATGACATCAGCCTCAAGGTTCACTTTCTGGCCTACCTCAGCGTCACCGAGCCGCGTCTCTTGCATGGTGTGCGGGATGATCCAGAAAACAGCGCTATCATCCTTGAGCTCGGCGATCGTGAGTGAAATCCCGTCTATCGCAAGAGAGCCTTTATCGATACATAAGCTTTGGATCTCCTCAGGCAGTGAGATCTCCAGCCTATGATCCTGCCCATGCTCTGAGAGATCAAGAATCTTACCTGTGGCATCCACATGCCCCTGCACGAAGTGCCCACCAAAGCGACCTCCCGCAAGCATTGCCCGCTCTAGGTTGACCTGCCGTCCCTCACTCAGCTCGCCGAGTGAAGTCACATCAAGCGTCTGCTTAAGCACATCAAAACAAGCCGTGTTATCGTCATGGCTTGTCACCGTGAGGCAACAACCGTTAACTGCAACAGACTCACCATCGTTGAGCTCATCTGCAAAGGGTAGCTCCACACTCAGCCTCGCCTGTTGGCCACGGAACTCGATCGAGCAAATCTTGCCAGTTGCCTCTACTAGTCCAGTAAACATCGTGCCGCTCTCTGATGTATCTAGTGCTTAGCCTCTAACTCCAAAGCTTCAACTTTGGACTCGGCGTCCGCCTTATCGAAAATAGCGTTCTTATTTGGATCCGGAAAGAATAACATCACCAAAGAAACAATCACGGTCGGGATAAGGGCGCCCATCATCAGCTTGCCCGGTGAAATTCCATCACCGAAGAAACGATTTAGAAGGGCCTGACCAGCGGGGTTGGGTGCGTTGGCAATCACGGTAAGACCACCACCACAGACAGCGCCGGCAAGCACCGCATACTTGAGACTGGCACTCAGACCATCCACTTGGCTCGCAAGGAAGGTAATCGCCGCATTGTCGTTAAAGGATGTCAGCACCACCGACCCGACGAAGAGTGGTATCTCGCTGAGGCTCGTAATCACCGGAGCTAGCCACCATCCTTGCAGACCACCGTGAATCACCAAGCCGGCCAAAAAGAACCCGACCAGAATCGGGCCACGCAGTTGAATCTCAAACTGGTGATGGGCAGTCGCCTGACGGAAAGCTAGGAAAAACAGGAAACCTCCGACAAACAGAGCGGGCGTGTGAGCAAAGAAAACCGTCCACCCCATAAACATCAAATGAGTAACCGTGATCCACATGGGAATGGGCCGGTCATGATCATTGCTTAAGTCTCCCTGGCCGTCACCATCGTGGTCCTCGAGCTTGTTGGATAGTGCACGCAACTCCTTACGGAAAAAAACAAAATAGAGCATCGAAGAAATCAAAATCCCCACCACAGCCTTGCCACCAAAGTGCACCAGCATGTCCATCGAAGTTAGGTTCCATTTATCAGGACCAGCCACCATCAACACCGGAGGCGCTGCAAAATTGGTCAACACTCCCCCCACCGATATATTGACAAAAAGAAGACCCAGTGTGCCGTAGGCCAGCTTCGGGCTTGGCTTCAACTTATAAAATTTCTTTGCCAAAAGCATCGCCGCAATCGTCATCGCCCCGGGCTCCGTGATAAACGAACCAAGAATAGGTGCTACGATAAGAATCGACAGCCACCACGCGGAGGGTGTCTCTTTGCCAAACTTGGCGAAGAAACTAAGCGCATTCTCCGCAAACCGCAGCACTGGACGCGTCGAGGCCAACGCCATGATAATCACCACAAACATCGGCTCGGTAAAATTCACTCTCGAAATATAACTCTTTACCGTATCAACATCATAGAAGCCCATCATTGCGGCCATGAGGGCAAGCACCCAGATACCGAATATGGCCTCGATCTCGCCAAGGAAATGAAGCATCGTCGCCTTAAAGCTCACCATATCCTTGGCAGTTGCAGACTCACCTGCCGCACCCATCTGACGTCGTATCTCGGCATCGTGATCGTGCTGGACTTTGTGCGCACGCTTGGTGATGGGAACCGCAAAAAAGGTGTGGATGATCGCAAGCAGGAAAATGATGCTTGCGACCACCAAAAATGGTTGTTCTCCAGCGCGGTAGCTTATTTTATCCCAAATCCCGCTAATACCACTATTGGATTCTTCAACCGAGAAGGACTCCAAGCGCTTCTCGAATTTAGGGATCTCCTGACCATGACCGCTACCCGCCATTACTACCGGAGATGCCAAAGTCGTGACAAGGAAAACGAGATTGAGAATAAATTTGTTCATCGCTGGCAGTTTAATTACCACAGGCGGGGATCATGACAATGGCTATTTACCCAAAAATAGTCCACCGACCCATCAGCTTCCCGCTTTGATCTTGCGGGAAATCAGCATAGACTCGCTACGTGCAGGTCATCCCCCATAACATCAGGAGACAAATGGCCGATTGGCGACAGGCCATCGCTCGCGAGCTCTCAGGTGATACCGTGGGAGGTATGAGCGAGGACAACCATGTGGAAATCTACTTCGATGGCGACCGGGTTTACCACGCCATGCTCACGGCCATCGCATCTGCCCAGCATTTTGTTCACCTGGAAATGTACATGTTTCTCTCGGACACCATCGGCAAAAACTTCGCCCAAGCGCTGTCCAGCAAGGCTCGCGAGGGCATTCCCGTCAGGGTCATTTTCGATTCCATCGGTTCATCCGCCGCTGATCCCATGCAGTGGGCCAGTATGCGTGAAGCAGGGGTGGAAGTTGCAGAATACCGCCCAGTGGCCCCATGGAGGAAACGCGGTGGTCTCTTCGGCCGAAACCACCGCAAAAATCTCATCGTCGATGGCAACATCGGCTTCACCGGAGGGATGAATATCGGCGACCCATGGTCACAGCAACAATACCGCGAAAATGCCTGGCGCGACACCCAGATAAGACTGACCGGACCCGCCGCCGGCCACCTGGACCACATCTTCATCGACAGCTGGCAATACTGCTCCGGGGAGAAACTCGAAGCCCACATCCCGCCCACCCTTACCCAACCCTCCGGAAGCTGCCGCTGCATGGTCGTTGGCAGTCAGGGACTCGGCAGCAGAAAACAAATCCGCAAACTGTTCTCCGTGCACCTCGATAAGGCACGCCACTCGGTCAAAATGACCATGCCTTATTTCGTGCCACCAAAACGACTGAGAAAATCCATGCTCCGTGCCACCCAGCGCGGCGTCAAAATATCCCTGCTCTTGCCTAGGGATTCGGATGTTCGAGTGGTGGACTGGTTGCGTGAGGGACTCTACCCGAGCCTGCTTCGCTGGGGCGTGCGTGTCATCGAATACCTCGGCCCCATACTGCATGCCAAAACAATGGTCATCGATGACAACATCGCCATCATCGGCTCCAACAACTTTGATATCCTCTCCGTACTGATGAACAGAGAGACGGCCATTGTCGTCTTTGATGATCAGGTCACCGAGGAGCTCAACCGGCAATGGGAAAACGACCTCAACCTTTCCGAGCTCGTCACCCGTGACTGGCAAGGCATCAGACCCTGGTGGCGACTTTGGTTAGCACAGATCGGATGCTTTTTACTTCGAAAACTGTAATCACCTCTTGGCGATGGTTGCTGCGCGCCATGTTTTTTCGAGAAATCGCAGTTTGGTATTTCGACTTACCCACTCAGCAGCTAGAAAAATCATGTGCCCGCTGCTCGAGTTCTTATCGACGGACCATCCGAACTGGTCTTTGACTACGCCATTCCCGAAGGAATGGACGCCAAGGCGGGGTGCCGGGTGAAAATCCCGCTGAGGAATCGAGCATCCACAGGCACCATTATCGACATCACCGCCGAGATGCCGGCAAACTATACCCTTCGCCCGATCGGCACCCTCATCGACCCAGAGCCCCTCATCACGCCCAATCTACTCAAGCTCGGGAAATGGATCGCCAACTACTACGGCTCCCCCATGGAGCTTGTCATGCGTGCGCTGCTCCCTGAGGCCGTCAGACAGGAATCCCACTCGGAAAAAACACGTAAAACAGTTGTCCTCACTCAAAAGCCAGATGAGGAAACCATGGCTAAAATTGCCAGACGCGCATCACGCCAGCATCTTATCATCACCCTACTTGAAGCCGCTGGTGGCCAGATGTCTCTCAAGGATCTCGGCGGAGGATCAGTCACCGCATCGGTCAAAGCATTAGAGAAACAGGGATTCTTAGAGTTCAAGGACGAGGCCGTGCGTCGTGACCCCGATGAAGGTGAAGAATTCCTCGAAGACAAACCGCTCAAGCTCAACCCAGGCCAAGCTATCGCCATGGAACATGTGCTCGAGCAGATCAAATCACCGGACAAACCCATGCTCATGCACGGCGTCACCGGCTCAGGCAAAACCGAGGTGTATCTCCAAGCCGCCCAACGTTGCCTCGACACAGGTAAAAGCGTGCTCGTGCTCTTGCCAGAGATATCACTCACCCCTCAAACCGTCCAGCGCTTCAAATCCCGCTTTGCCTCCATTCAGGATCAGGTTGCCGTGCTTCACTCACATCTCTCTCAAGGCGAGCGTTTTGATGAATGGCATCGTATCCGCCAGGGCAAAGCACGTATTGTCATTGGCGCCCGCAGTGCAGTCTTCGCTCCACTGACCGACCTCGGCATCATCATCGTCGATGAGGAACATGAGAACTCCTACAAACAAGACAGCGCCCCCCGCTACAATGGGCGTGACCTCGCCGTGCTCCGCGGTCATCTGGAAAAATCCGCCGTCCTGCTCGGCTCCGCCACCCCCTCGCTAGAATCATTTCATAATACCGAAACCGACAAATACCACCTGCTGACCCTTCCCGAACGTGCCGATGGACAATCCCTGCCCATCATTCGCATCGTTGACATGCGTATCGAAGGCAAAAAACACAAAGGCGGGCCAGCCATCCTCTCCGATCCCCTACGCGGCCGCATGGAAGCCAAACTTGCCGAGGGAGAGCAAGTCATCCTGTTTCTCAATCGCCGCGGATTCGCCCGCTCCGTGCAATGCCCGGGATGCGGCCATGTCTGCGAGTGCCGCCACTGCGCTATCCCGCTCACCTATCACCGCGCTGATGAACGCCTCATCTGCCACATGTGTGGCCACCAAGCACTGCCCCCCAAGAAATGCCCCGAGTGTGGAGACGCCGCCATCCGCAGCCAAGGCTACGGCACCGAGCAGGTAGAGAGCGTCATCAAAAAAGTATTCCCACAGGCAAGAGTCGCACGCATCGACACCGACACCATGCGCCGTAAAAACGCCCTACGTGATACCCTACAAAAATTTCGCCAACGCAAAATCGACATCATCATCGGCACCCAGATGATCGCCAAAGGCCTGCACTTCCCCAATGTCACCCTCGTAGGCGTGCTCAACGCGGACCTCGGCCTGCACGTTCCCGATTTCCGCGCCGGTGAGCGCACCTTCCAGCTACTCACCCAGGTCGCTGGACGTGCCGGACGTGGTGAGCTCGAGGGTGAAGTCATCGTCCAGACCTACACACCACACTCCCCCTCCATACAGTTCGCCCGCCATCACGACTTCTGCGGCTACGCCGATCAGGAACTCGACTTCAGAAAACAATTTGGTTACCCCCCCTACACCCACTGTGCGGTGATTCAGACACGCTCCACCCACGAGCGGCGCGCAGAGTTCACCCTCCAAAACCTCCATAAACGGCTCAAAAAAAGCCTGCCTGCAGGCATGGTGCTGCACGACCCTCTACCTGCCCCCATCACCAAGGCGCATGGACAATACCGTTTCCAGCTCATGATGCTCGCCCCCTCAGCCCGCCTACTCTCCCACCATATCAGCAGCATCCTCGCCCAGACCCCTCCACCAGAAGACGTCACCATCATCTTCGACATGGA
>JAFMDE010000228.1 GCA_017857425.1 Akkermansiaceae bacterium | reverse complement strand
TCATATAGATGGCGTGATACACGCACTGCGTGTGCGTTGAACCAAGGCCTACGCTCGCCGTGCTCACTTCGGAATGGTTCTCATCCTTCCCTCTGGGTGAAGGGTGAAATAGGGATGAATGGTAGCGGGGCGATTCCCGGTCTTGGAGAGCATTAATGGCGGAGAGGGAAGGAATCGAACCAACCAAAGACCATAACAGCCCTTCAACGGTTTTGAAAACCGCGGCGGCCACCAGGCACGCTTCACTCTCCGTTGAGTCAGATGGTAGTTTGGGGCTTGGTGATGTCAATGAGGAGATGCTTGGTTTTTTGCTGGAAAATCAGGGTTGCAATCCCGTAGCGTTTAAGACATCTTAACTAAGTCACTTGGATGTTTCTGTCCGGTGATTCTTCCTTTTTCCCCCTTTTTTCCCGTTATCTCCCAAATATCCCATGGCAGCAGCATATACTGAAGCAGACATTAAGTCCCTCGATTGGAAAGAGCACATCCGCATGCGGCCGGGCATGTATATTGGTAAACTTGGCAATGGCACCAGTTCCGATGACGGCATCTATATTTTGCTCAAAGAAGCCATGGATAACTCTGTTGACGAGTTTGTCATGGGCTACGGCAATGAAATCACCGTCGATATTGACGAAGATAGTCGAGTGGAGGTGAGGGACTTTGGCCGTGGTATTCCGCTCGGTAAATTGATGGATTGTGCTGCCAAGATTAATACAGGGGCTAAATATGATAGTGAGGCTTTCAAGAAATCGGTTGGTCTGAATGGTGTAGGTATCAAGGCGGTGAATGCGCTATCGAGTTTCTTTGAGATTCAGGCCTGGAGGGAGGGGGAGACCAAGGCGATTGAATTCAGCAAGGGGGAGGTCATCGAGGAGATGAAGAAGCCTCGTAAGGACTCGGGGGTGAATGGCACCCGCATCGCCTTTGATGTCGACCGCAGCATTTTCCCCAAGAAAACATCCTTCAAGCATAAGTATGTCGAGAAGATGTGCCGCTACTACGCCTACCTCAATCCTGGTTTGGCGATTATTTTCAATGGTAAGAAATTCAAGTCCAAGGATGGCTTGTTGGATTTATTGAAGGAGGAAATGGATGGCGAGGCGCTGTATGGGCCGATCCATCTGCGCGGCAAGGATATTGAAATCGCGTTCACTCACACGCCTGAAAGCAGTGAGGAGTATTACTCTTTTGTTAACGGCCAGCACACCACTCAGGGAGGCACTCATTTAGCTGCGTTCCGGGGGGCGATTGTCGACGCCATCCGCGGTTTCTATAAAAAGCAATATAACCCGGCGGATATCCGCAATGGACTGGAGGCTGCGGTTCTGGTGAGGATTGAGGAGCCTGTCTTTGAAAGCCAGACCAAGACGAAGCTGGGTAGCATGGCGGTCTCTCCAGAAGGCGAGACGATCAAGACTTTCATTACTAATTTTCTCAAGGAACATTTGGATAACTACCTGCATAAAAATCCACAGGCTGCCGAGTCATTGCGGAAACGTATTCTGGCATCGGAGCGGGAACGCAAGGAACTATCTGGAGTGAAGAAGATTGCACGTGAGCGCGCCCGTAAGGCGAAGGTTCACAATAAAAAGCTGCGTGATTGCCGGGCTCATTTCTGCAGTAAGCACAAGCGTGCTAAGGAGTCGACCGTGTTCCTTACTGAGGGTGATAGTGCTAGTGGTTCGATCACGAAGAGCCGTGATGTGGAAACTCAGGCGGTGTTTTCCCTGCGAGGCAAACCTCTGAATTCATTTGGGATGAAACGTAACGTGGTGTATGAAAATGAGGAATTTAACCTGCTGCAACACGCGCTCGATATTGAAGAGGATTTGGAGGCGCTGCGCTATAACAAGGTAGTGATCGCAACGGATGCGGATGTCGACGGCATGCATATTCGCTTGCTGCTATTGACCTTTTTCCTGCAGTTTTTCCCAGAGCTTGTTAGGGACGGGCACTTGTATATTCTTCAGACTCCTTTGTTTCGGGTTAGAAACAAAAAGGAAACAGTTTACTGTTATGATGATGATGAGCGCGTGGCAGCCCTCGATAAGCTTGGTAAAGCCGCAGAAATAACGCGTTTCAAGGGTCTTGGTGAAATTTCTCCCGATGAGTTTGCATTCATGATCGGTCCTGACATGCGGCTCGACCCTGTGCTCATGGAGGAGGGTAAGGGCATCAAGGAGATGCTTGCCTTCTATATGGGGAAAAACACGCCGGACCGTCAGGATTTTATTATTAAGAATCTCCGTTACGAGATCAGTGCGGCTTAGTCTTAAAGGCTAGTACTAGGCGCGCATAGCGGAATGCACTGACGCTGGTAGGCGCGCATAGCGGAATGCACTGTCGCTGGTTCTTTAGCTGCAGGTCTAGTGTCTGCTTTTTAAAACAGCAGAGGCATGAGCAGAAAGTGTCGGTAAAGGGCGGATAGAGTAGTGAACTAGCGGGGTTGATTCCCAGATCGTGACTTTACCTATAAAAAAAACTAGAGAAACGGGTAATTTTCTCTTGCCTAAATGAAGCCTGTACGTATTTTGCGCCCCGCCTGATGTTGCCTCAACGCACGTCAGGCTAAAGAAAATCCAATCAAGGCGCAGGTAGCTCAGTTGGTAGAGCAGTTGGCTTTTAACCAATTGGTCCTGGGTTCGAATCCCAGTCTGCGTACTTTCTTTTAAATGACCCGCCAC
>JAFMDE010000227.1 GCA_017857425.1 Akkermansiaceae bacterium | reverse complement strand
ATCAGCGGCCGGCCATGGGCCAGAGGGCGGAGGGTCTGCCTTGCTTGGTGAGTTGCTCGATTTCGTCCTTGGTCAGGGCGCGTTTCCAGATGGCGAGCTCGTCCATCCTGCCGCGCAGAGCACGCAGAGGAGCGGGATCCTGCCGGTCTCCCATGAGCCAGTTGCCGATGCGGCCTGTGCCCGGGCGGATGAAGCCTTTGGCAATGATATCACTTGTCACTGCCAGCTCTCCATTGACGTAGGTCAGGCTCTTTCCGGATTCCTGGCAGAGGGTAGCCGCAAGGTGGACCCATTCGTTGGTGGGCACGGGCTTCAGGACGTCTGTTTTGGTGATGTTACCGCCATGGTAGCTAAGGGCCATCGTGCCATGGCGATGAATCGTCCAGTGGACATCACCCGGTTCCCAGCCGTTGGAGTTAAACAGCGCGTTGTGGCTGAAGTCAAAGCCCTCCAGCTTGACCCATGCCGCAAAGCTAAGCTGCCGGTATTTGCCCGGGATGTTGAGCTCTACAAAGTCGGTATCGCGGTCAAAGAGCAGGGCGTGCTTGCCCGGCCAGCGGCCCGATACCCAGCGGGCTCCGTGGATCTCCCCGTCTCCAGCAATGGCGCTGTCGGCCTCGTTGCGCAGTTGTGATGATTGAGTGAAGGGGTAATAGGCGATCAGGTCAGGGTCATTCCTGCTAAAGTTGCTGCGCTGCTGCTGCCACCTGAGAAAACCGATCGAGCCGGGGCTTGGGTAGCGGCTCATGTCCGGGGCATCAGCCTGCCCCAGCTCACCATCGGCAAACTGCACGGATTGGCCTCCGGTGACGGATGAAATGAGCGTATCAGAGCCGGGTGCCTTGGCATCGACCTGGCCGTTGATGACGTGCAATGCATTGAGTCCCTTGTCGGGATCCACCGAGACGGCAAACTCCGTGCCACGGTCCTCGTAATCAATACCAGCGGTCACAATGGTGAATCCCTCACCACTAGGTGGCACAATGGCCCTCATGTCTCCCTGGTGCAGCCGGACATGAAACGCGTCATCGATATCAAAGCTGGCTGGTGCGTTCATCACCATGTCCGTGCCGTTGGCAAAGCGCAGGTGCACCGCACCCCGTTGCAGCTGGTAGCTGCCCTTGTTGAAACGGACCTCATCCGGAGCCTTGCCATCGGAAAATTCTGCCCCCGCTTCATCCACGAGCAGGGCCACCAGTGAATCTGTCTGGTCACCCGTGTTGCCGCTGGTGGTGGCGGTGGTGGTCGTGCTGGTCGTGCCCTGCTGGCCGGAAGGAGCGCCGTCAAACCACGCCAGCATGGCGACGATGCAAGCTGCCGCGGCAATGCCCCACGGGATGATGGGGGCAAGCAATAGCTTGTTGGGCGTTGCTAGAATGGTTGATTTTGCGGTTGAAGCACGGGCTGTCACCTCACCACTGGAAATACCCTCGGTCACCGCGGCGAGCATGCGCAGCCTTCTGCGTGCTACGGCACTGCTGCGCAGCAAGTCCTGGAGGGCGTCCTTGTCCTCCGGGCTGAGCCTGCCATCGAGGTAGCGGCAGAGTAACTGGTCTTGTTCAGCGGTCATGGGTTCAGGGAAAAATGAGTAGGGAAAGTGAGTCTGGGGAAAGTGGCGGATTCAGGTGCTTTGCTGGCGGGTCTGGCGTTCTATGCAATCAACCAGGCTAAGACGCAAGCGGGAAAGGGTCTGGTAGAGCGCGTTGGGGTTTTTGTTCATACCAGCGGCGAGTTCCTTGATCGAGCTATCCGGGTGGTAGGCCTCGACCAGCAATGCGCGCCGTGACTCGGGAAGTTTTTCCATGCAATACTGCAGGGCCTTGATCCAACTCTCCCGCTCCGGAGCTTCTTCAATGCCCTCATCAGCGATTCTCTCGACAATATCGGGATCGAGCACCAGGCGGTCTCGCGCCTTGCCGCGGCGGAACTTCATGATCTCATAGCGGGCAATGACACAGGCCCACCTGCCGAAGTCCGTCTCCGGATTATCCAGCACGGAGAACTTCTTCCAGGCGATGACACTGACATTCTGCATCACATCCGCCACATCGGCCGGATCCGGGATCGAGGCCCGGACATAGGCGCGGATGGCAGGATCATGCCGGGCAAGGAGCCTGAGGAACTCCTCGTTGTTGTCATCAGTGGTAGACATTGTTTCTTCAATTTACCCACTCCCGGCCGATTGTCGATCTTACGGGGGAAATTGGAGTTAGCCGCGGGGCGGCAGTTGAAGTGGAGAGTTTAAGTTCGAGTTGGGAGTTCGAGTTGGCGCCTTGCGTTCAGTAACACAGATGGGCACGGATGGAAGAGGATGAGCACAGATGATAGGATCCGTGTTCATCTGTGGGCATCGGTGCCATCTGTGTTCTGAATGAATATCCTAGGCACTCCAGGCTTGGAAACCTTTGCGGCCGCCGGAGGCGGAAGTTTTGAGTGTTGAGTTGGTCCAGCACGATGGGTTCACCAAGCCTGATAGGGGGCTCACGCAAAGACGCCATGGCGCTAAGGGACTCCGCCAGCCGCCGGGGGCGGAGACATGAAGATTGTCGTAGATGATTTGCGTGTTCTTCAACACAGATGGGCACGGATGGAAGATGATGAGCACAGATCTGCTGAAAACAAAAAACCCCGCCGTTTGAAGGGCAGGGGTTTTTGAAGTTCTTGGTTCTTTGTTCCTGGTTCTTTGTTCCTGGA
>JAFMDE010000226.1 GCA_017857425.1 Akkermansiaceae bacterium | reverse complement strand
TACCAGTTGCGGTAAGGGTGACAGTGCCGGCTGTGCCTGCTGTACCACCACCGAACTTGAGGTCTTCACTAAATGGATCGCTGCCAGTTCCACCAACCTCATTGGTGACTCCCACGTCCGTGGTCCAGTTGGTGGTCGTGGTATCCCAATTGCCAGAGCCCTCGGTAACAATTCCGCCATCAGCAGCATCCGGATCCCAGGTGTAGTCAACCGCCTGCGCGGTGCTGACCAGACTCAGGATACCCAGGCTCAGGATGCCCAGGCAGGTTGTTAGCGTTAGAGCGAGCGAGGATCTCAGGCTGGTGAGATCTGTTAGGTAAAGCGAGGGCCCCTGAGATACCGCAGCTTGGTGAGCCGGATCAGCGGTGCACGCTTTACCGAGATGCACTTCTCGTTGCCCGCGCGCGCAAATGTTGGAGCGGTGCTCGCCGGATTCAGAGAGTTGGTTTGGAGCGTGGGTCATGCTGTGGGCACGGGCCAGGGTTTGGGGGTGCGTGTGGTTAACGTTAGGGAATAACGTTAAAGGGGGATTTTAGGAGGATTTTAGGGAAATTTCAGGGGAATGTTAGATCACGGCAAACCGTCATCTCGTTATTGCGCTGATGATTGTCTGCTGTGCTGACAACAACCTAAAGATAACCGCTTATGGCACGCGGTCAACACAGACTGCAAAAAAAACAAGTTTATTTTTTATATTTATTAAAAAATACCGAAGTATTTTTTTAAAAAATTAAAGTGCCGAGCGACCCCTCTGTTAGTTAGGAAGTTACGAAGATTTACTTTAGTTAAGTGTTTTGCATACACTCCTTAAGGCCGAACTCTATTCCAAGCGACCCAATCATCTTTTGGTAGCAAACAGCTGAAATTCTAAAAAAAACGGGGTTTTGTGTAATCTTTCGGGCGTGCTTCAGGAGCCCATACTCACAACTTTTCCCGCTCTTCCTTGAAGACGGCCAGCATGTCATAAATGGCGAGTAAAATGACCATCAGCCCATAAAACAGCGATGCTCCCCACCAGAGTAGAAACAGCCACATGTTGCCACTCAACCAGCCGGCCAGTGGCCAGGCACCGAGAACCACCAGTACGAGCAAGACCATCACCAGCTGCAGCAGAACCTTGCGCCGCATCTCCCGCGTATGCAAAATCATCCGAGCTATGCCCGTGCACACCGCTACCCAACTCGCTCTCTTTGCTGACATCGGCTTCACTTTAGGTTTTCGTCTGCCAACGCCAAATACCAAATTGGAAAAGTTTTAGCCTGTTTGGTGTATTTCTCAGTTCAAAAAAAATCAAAACCCGCTATCACTACCCCGCCATGCTTGACATCAAAGCCATCCGCGAAGACGCCGACACCATCAAAAACCGCCTCAGCAGCCGAGGTGGTGACGCTCATTTACTCATCGATGAAGTGCTCGCCTGTGACGAAACACGCCGTAAAGCGGAGACGCAAAAACAGGAACTGCAGTCCCAACGCAAGCAGCTTTCCAAGCAAATCGGTGCTCTCATGGGGCAAGGCAAGGCTGACGAGGCAGAGGGCATCAAGGAGCAGGTCCGCGTCGTCGGCGAGCAAATCGCCGAGCTCGACATCGCCTCCGACACCGCCGGTGACCGCCAAACTCAGCTACTCATGAGCATTCCCAATCTACCGCATGCAGATTGCCCGGTGGGTAGCGACGAGGATGCCAACCCAGAACTGCGCGTCTGGGGAGAAAAGCCCGTGATTGCCGAACCTCTCGACCACGTCGCCCTGGCAGAAAAGCACGGCCTGTTCAGCTTTGAAGACGGCGCCCGTGTAACAGGCTCTGGCTATGTTGTTTACCGAGGCCAAGGTGCCCGGCTCGAGCGCTCCTTGATTCAGTTTCTACTCGATACCCAAACCACCGAGCACGGCTATGAGGAGGTCAATGTGCCTCACATCATCAAGCGTGAGTGCATGGAGGGAACGGGCCAGTTACCCAAGTTTGAGGATGATATGTATGGCATCGAGGATAATTCATTGTTCCTCGCCCCCACGGCTGAGGTGCCAGTGACCAATCTCTACCGCGACACCCTGCTCAGCGAAGACCAGCTACCAGTGAAACTCACCGCCTACACCCCCTGCTTCCGCCGTGAGGCTGGCAGCGCCGGCCGTGATAACCGCGGCATTATCCGCACGCACCAGTTCGACAAGGTTGAGCTAGTCCAGATCGCCCACCCGGATCAATCCACCGCCCTGCTTGAGGAACTCACCGGCCACGCCGAGGCGATTCTGCAAAAACTCGGCCTGCACTACCGTGTGATCGAGCTCTGCACCGGTGACATCGGATTCTCTGCAACCAAAACCTACGACATCGAAGTCTGGTCCCCCGGTCAGGACAAGTTCCTCGAGGTTTCCTCTTGCTCAAACTTCGCCGACTACCAAGCACGCCGCATGCGCCTGCGCTTCAAGGATGCCGATGGCAAAAACCAGATCTGCCATACCCTCAACGGCTCAGGCACCGCCCTGCCCCGCCTCTATGTGGCGCTAATCGAGCAGTATCAACAGCCCGATGGCAGCATCAAAATTCCAGAAGCTCTGGCATCCTATTTCGGTGCTGACTGCATTGGCTAGATCGGCCGACAAAGACTCCTCAGTTAGGGGAAAGCATTAAAAGCGCTGACATCGATCACGTTTCTCAACGCAAATGTTTTTATATTTATGGAAACATAAAATTTAAAGGCGACCAACCAAGAACCAGGAACCAAGAAC
>JAFMDE010000225.1 GCA_017857425.1 Akkermansiaceae bacterium | reverse complement strand
GGATATTGCGCATCGGCAAAGAAGGAGAGCGGCGGGTAGTTGGTCCAGCCGGACTTGGCAGCACCAGACTCCATGAAGAAACTAGCACACATCATGACTCCACCGATGACATAGAGGTAGTAACTCACCATGTTCAGCTTGGGGAAGGCCATATCAGGAGCTCCAATCTGCAGTGGAGTCACATAGTTACCAAATGCCCCAAAACCAAGCGGCACAATGCCCAGGAACACCATGATGGTTCCGTGCATGGCACCAAACATATTGTAGGTTTCCCCTGGCAGCTTACCTTCGGTAAGCCACTGCGCTTTCCAATCTTCCGTGAAGAGCCAGCTCATCCATGCAGGAAGCGGCTCATTAGGATAAGCAATGCTCCAACGCATCACCATCATCAGATAGAATCCAAACAGCAAAAATAGCATTGCCGTAAGACCATACTGCAGGCCAATCGTCTTGTGATCAGTGGAGAAAATATATTTCTTAATAAATCCAGGATTGTGGTGATCGTGATGATCTCCGTGGTTGTCGTGGTTATCGCTCATGACGGGTATGTGATTGGTGATGGTAGTAGATAGGTAGCCGGCTAGGAATGATTGTCAAATGAGAGTGTGTCATTCGTTAGACTCGACAGGGAGAAGTGTTTTGGGATCGACTAACGTCTCGGGATCGAGTGGAGCACCCACAAGATCTATGTTATAATCAGCATTGAGCTCAGTGGCAGTCACTTGACCTCCATTGCGCTCCTTGGAGACATCGAGAGCGTTCTGCGCCATCTCGAGGCTTACCAGTGAATCGCTCGTATTACCAAAGCTGTTACGGATGTAGTTAAGCACTCCGGCAAGTTGCTTCGCCTCCATACCTGAACCCATGCTGGGCATATTGGCATTGTAGGTTTTGCCATCTACGGTGATCGCCTCGTGAAGGCCATTGAGAATAATTAAGGCTGGGCGCAAGCTTGGGCCAGTAACCCACTCCGAATTAGCCAGTGGCGGATAGGCCGCGTTACCTTCTCCTCCCGGCTGGTGACAACCTGAACAAGCAGTGTAAGCCTTTTTACCGATCTTGAGGTAGGCATCGAGCGCGGACTTGGGTAGTGTTGCTGCACTCGCGGCACCAGGTGCTGTAGCACGAACGTATCCTGGCTTCACGTAGTTGTTATAATCAAAGATGCTGCCTGCAATGACGCCTCCGGCGATCAAAATAATCAAAGCACCCCCTAGGATGACCCACAGCGAAATGGGCTCGGATCCTTGGGTAAACATTTGGTTCTCGCGCTTAACCGCAGCAGCATCAGTGCTCACATTGGTATCATCATCGAGATCCGGTTTGCTAGTAGATGGGTCGGACATGGTATGAAGAGAAATTAAAGAGTTATTATGGAAGCTTACTTCACGTCAGCAGCTGCAGCGCCGGAATTTTTGGGAGCGTTATTCATGCTCTCAGGCAGTGCAGAATCACGCTTAAGGGTAAGGAGGTAGTCGGTTAAAACACGAGCTTGTTCGAGCGGCACAACCTGTGTCATTGCCACGGTATTAATGTTCAGGGCCAAGCTATCGCCCTGACCTACCAAATCTTTTTCTTTGAACATCTGCAGCTGGGACGGACAGTTCGACCAGGTCATATCGATTTCCTCTCCCTGATCGCCAAGTTGCAGCTTCTGGTTGCGCGGGTTGTAGAGGTGAGCAATCGTCCACTGTTCTGCAGACATGCCTGTTTTGGCAGCGTAGGCATCTGCTCGGTGGCCGTAGTTGCTGAGATCTGGCCCCATACGAGTCAGGCCAATCTGAGCGTATTTTTCGCCAAGATAATCATCATAGTGAGTCTCACGTCTTGTGTCCACGTCCGCGTTGGATATGCCGGCAAAGTCTTTGCGGAAGATCTGGCTACCTAAGTAAGTGGGGCGGATCAGCTGCGAGTGGCAGGTGTAACAGCCATTAGCTGCATAAATCTGAGCACCATTCAAAACTCTGCCAGAGGTCTTGCGCTGGTAGTATTCTGCATCCTCTTCACCGGACATTTTGACAGGCGGAAGGGAGGCCATTTTAGCCGTAGGAATGGCGATCATGCAGAGCCAGGCCAAGCCGAAGCTGGCAAACATCCCAATGAGAAAATATTTAAAGGTCATGGACTTAGTTTAAAGTTATCAGTTTAAAATTGAATGGGATACTAGGCTTTTGCGCTCTCCAGCTCATCGATGTCGCCCTCCGGTCCGTGTGGACCAAGAGCCGAGTGATCACGGCGTAAAAGTGTTGGGTGAGAGCTGCGGCGACCCAGACGAAGCCACATCAATGTCAGGTGGATAAAGAAAAAGATGTTTGCCCAGAGAATGGCAACCCAAGCAAAGGTGATTCCAACAGCATAAGGGAAAGTGCTTTTGACTGCCTGCTTCCAGGGCTGATTGAAATTCTCCTGAGCAGCTCCTTGCTGGAATGATCCGAGCACTGTGCAAAACAGAAGAATCAGGCAGACACCGTAAATCGAAAACCAGAAGTGGGTGCGGATGAGGCGGCGAGATATCCACTCACGACGTGTGACACGAGGAACAATAAAGTAAATTGCACCGAACATGCACATGCTGAAGAAACCATAGAGAGCAAGAACGTCGTAGCCATAACTCGCAAGACTAAACTGGGAGTAGCGGATAGCATCGGGGTGAGCGAGAATGACACCGAGCACGGCAAGAGCAATCAATCCGAATACACCTGCCACCGTGAAGCGCAGCGATGGACTGTGAGCTAACACCTCAGCCTGGCCAGAGGTTGTTT
>JAFMDE010000046.1 GCA_017857425.1 Akkermansiaceae bacterium | reverse complement strand
CCGACCCCACACCTATTATTCAGGCATCAGACCTTAATCTGCGCATTGGCTCGACCCAGCTACTCGATGACGCCTGCCTTGCTATCAGAACGGGTGAACGACTTGCCATTGTCGGCCCCAATGGTGCGGGAAAAACTACTCTGATCCGCTGTTTGCTCGGCCTGACCCAGCCCGATAGTGGTCGCATTGAAATCAACGGCCGTCCTCTTGCCGAACTCAGCCATACTGAGCTTGCGCGCCAGCTCAGCTACGTTCCCCAGCAACTTGCCGAACGCATCTCATTTACCGCGATGGAGTTCATCAGCATGAGCCGCTACGCCTATGGAGGTGGAGGTGGAGGCGGCCGTGGAGCTGGTTTCAAACAGGCGGATGAGGAAGGCATGGAGGCCACCGAGCAGGCCATCGAGCTCACTGGGATCGGCCACCTACGTCACCAAGCACTCTCCACCATGAGTGGCGGCGAACGTCAAAAAGTTAGCATTGCCGCAGCCCTTGCCCAACAGACCCCCACCCTCATACTCGACGAGCCATCGGCACACCTCGACCCCAAACAACGGGATATCATTCATGGCCTGTTAGCCAAAATCACCCGTGAGCAAAACATCAGCCTGATCGTCATTACCCACGACCTCAACTGGGCATCGGCAGACTTTGACCGCATCATCGGCATGAAGGCCGGCCAGACCATGGTCGACGCTCAAGCCGGTGCGTTCATGCAAAAGCAAACCTTGATAGACATCTTTGACGCTGACTGGCTGCTCCACCCCCACCCTGAGTCAGGTCGCCCCATGGTGCTTCCCTGCCCGTCCCTGAAACCATGACCGATCGTACAAAATCCAAACTGCTTATTGCCCTGCTCGGCATTACCCTGCTGTGTGCTGTGGTAACCCCGTGGCTCGGATATCACCTACCGCAGTGGGATGTCATCTTCAGGCCAGGTGCAGATGATATGGATGCCATCATCTTCTGGCAAATCCGCGTGCCCCGTGTCCTACTCTCATTACTCGCTGGTGCTGGCCTCTCACTCGGCGGTGTTGTTTTTCAAGCCTTGTTCCGCAACCCCTTAGCCACACCCTTTACCTTAGGGGTGGCAAGTGGCGCATCCCTTGGAGTCACCATCGCCATCGTGAGCGGTATGCACTTCAGCCTGCTGGGACTCTCTGGCACCTCTTTGGCTGCCTTATCGGGTGCTATTCTCTCCATCGCGCTGGTGTATGGAATCGCCCGCGCCTCGGGCAAGCTCTCCCCAACAACGATGCTACTGGGTGGAGTTGCCATTAGCTTTTTCTTTTCGAGCCTGATCCTATTGCTGCAGTATCTCAGTGACGCGGGCAGCTCATTTCGTGTGCTGCACTGGCTCATGGGTGACATCAGCCGCGCCAGCATGGACTCGGTGCTGCAGCTGGCTCCCTTCATCATCAGTGGTGTGCTGATCGTCTCATTGCTGCACCGCGAACTCAATCTGCTATCGATCACAGACGATATGGCAGCCAGCCGAGGGGTTAATGTTGATCGCAGCCGCCATCTGCTCTTTTTTGCCGTCTCGCTGATGGTGGCAGGCATCATCACCGTCTGCGGCCCTATCGGTTTTGTCGGCATCATGGCTCCCCATATCTGCCGGCTCATCATCGGCTCTAATCATCGTTTCCTCATTCCCGCTTCCCTTCTTTTTGGGGCCACCTTCCTCACCATCTGTGATACCCTCGCTCGTAATATCAGCTCAGCAGCGGAAGTGCCCGTGGGCATCATCACCGCCATTCTCGGAGGGCCATTCTTCCTCTGGCTGCTACTGCGTAAAAACCGCTCACTGCCCTAAATAGCATACTAGATCCATGTCCCAAACCACCTTCAGTGTTCTTTTTGTCTGCCTCGGAAATATTTGCCGATCCCCTGCCGCCGAAAATATTTTCCGCCATCAGGTCGAGCAAGCTGGGCTTGAGACGTACATCCACATCGACTCAGCGGGAACGCATGACTATCACCCCGGCAAGTCACCGGACGCACGCATGAGCAACACCTTGCGCAAACGCAACATCCCTAGCATTGGTGCGGCCAGACAATTCACCATCAGCGACTACTCCGACTTCGACCTGATCCTCACCATGGATCGCGATAACCACGCCGGAGTGAGCGCTCTTGCAAGATCAGCTGAGAGCTCTCAAAAAGTCACCCTGTTTACCAGCTTCTGCGAACACGCTGACCATCAAATTGCCGATGTTCCCGATCCCTACTATGGCGGCGATGAGGGCTTTGAGCTCGTGGCCGACATGCTTGAAGACGGATGCCAACAGCTGCTCGAACACGTGCTCAAAAAGCTCGATCAGTAGCCAATCAACAGTGGCGCTCCAAGCTCGATGCGATCAAAGAGCTCAACGATATCTGCATTCGCCATGCGGATACAGCCATGACTGGTAGGCTCGCCTAACAAGGCTTCATGATTGGTGCCGTGCACGTAGATGTAACGCTCCATGCTATTAGCGTTCTCAGCATCCAGTCCATTCAAACGCAGGATGCGCGATAAAATCATATCGTCATCACTCGGTGTTCCATCCCACACCCCCATTGGCTTGCGCGACTTAAAGATCGTCCCCAAGGCTTCGCCGTCACCAATTTTCTCACTCACCTCGAAGCGTCCCGTCGGTGTGCAATAACTACCCTCTTCAAAACCAATGCCGTTAGCCGCACTCGAGACCACATACTCGGCCACCAATGCATCCCCCTCAAACAGGCGCAATTTTTGCTCACCGATGGATATGTAAATATGCATTATTTGATCGATGGGGATCGCAGTGAGACAATGGAATTATGACCGCCCATGCCAACTGCTATTTTTAAAACGGTCGAGCCTTGCTCTGAAAGAGCATTAGATTGAAGGCTGAACGGCTGACCGGGGCACGTGATGCCTTGCAGGTTGGGTGGCAGCTCTCGGTTCTGTAAGTAATGTGCCAGAATCGCACAATCCAGCACTCCGTTAGCTCCGACAGAATGACCCGTATAGGGTTTAAGTGGGTGCAGGGAAATAGTCCGCTCGGCAGGCAGCGCCGCCTTCAGTGCTGCCAGCTCGGCCTTGGCATGCAGCAGCGTGCCACTCGCGTGCGGACAAATAGCTGCGATCGCCGGCTCATTCTCTAAGCCTGCCAGCGCCTGCTTGAGGCAATCTCGCAAACCCGAACCATCACTCGGCATTCCTATCGGGGAATCAGCATCTGAGTTACACCAGTAGCCGCTCATTAAAGCCTTGGACCCCCTTGAACTTGAAGCGTCCTGCTCTAGCGCTTCGAGCACCACTGCAGCACCCGCCTCAGCAGGAAACAATCCACTGGTGTGCGGCGAGTAAGGATCATTGACCATATCGGTCGCCAGCACTCCGGTATCGGCATAGGCCTGCAAAACTTTAGGTATCAATGGCAGCTCAACGCCAATAACGATGGCCCGTTTCACCATGCCCTGCTTGATCATCATCCAGGCCATGCCCATCGCATCCAGACTGGCCGCACAGCCACTCGATATCACTTGCCACGGGCCACGGATACCCAGCTCAATACTCACTACCGATGCCAGCTCCCCGTGCATGGAGTTACTCGCCGCCATCAGCTTAAAGGGACGCCTTGCAGGCCATTCCGAAACCCAGCCTGCGGCGTTGCCACGGCTACTACCAACAATGACGGCAGCATGCGCCAAATCTTCCGAACTCAGGCCCGCATCAGCCACCGCCTGCTTGGCAACATGAAGAGAGAGCATCGATGCCGGCGCCCACTTGCGGGACTGCATTATTTCTCTCTTCTCAATCCATGCAGCATTGGCACCTGCAAATGGAGAGTCCTCACCCAGCAGATCGGCAAGTGGGCGCAAGGCATGCTCTCCAGCGGCCATTTTTTTCCGATGAGCTTGCACTCCGTCTCCCAGACCACTGGTCAGGCCGATACCAGTAATCGCTATATTCATGACTTTACAAAAAGGTCGTTAAAGATCCTATCAGATCATGATGCTAATCCGCACACGACCTTGATCCTTACTTGCAGCAAGGAGAGAGTTCCTTGTCACACTCTTGGCCAGGAGCATCCATCTCAGGATTTGGTTTGAGTGGGTTAATGCCAAGTTTCTCGATAAGCTTCAGGTCCTTCTTGATAGCTGGGTTCACCGTAGTGAGCAGCTTTTCACCATAAAAGATCGAGTTTGATCCAGCGTAGAAACACATCGTCTGACCCTCCTCGGACATATTGCTGCGGCCTGCGGAGAGCCTTACCTTCGCTTTAGGACAGGCGATGCGAGTCACGGCAATCATGCGCACCACATCAAAAATATCCACAGAGCTGGATTCCGCCAGAGGCGTGCCAGGCATTGGCATGAGAGAGTTGATCGGCACACTTTCAGGCTGTGGGTTGAACTCAGAAATCACCTCCAGCATTTTCAAACGATCATCTGAAGTCTCTCCAAGTCCAAGAATACCACCACAGCAAACACTCATGCCAGCATCCTGCACGTTGCGAATCGTATTCAAGCGGTCATCATAGGTATGGCTGGTGACAATGTTAGGATAATGCTCACGGGACGTATCCAGATTATGATTATAGGCAGTCACTCCGGCTTCCTTGAGTTGCTTAGCCTCTTCGGCACCCAGCTCACCTAAAGTTGTGCATACCTCCATCCCTAGGCCTGCAACATTGCGCACAATCTCAAGCACGTCATCGAATTGCTTAGTCCCTTTACGCACACCCTTCCATGCAGCACCCATGCAGAAACGGGTCGATCCATTATCACGAGCAGCAGTAGCACTCTCCATGACGGCATCCAACTCCATCAGCGGCTCACGCTCGATATCTGTCTTGTAACGCGAGGATTGTGAGCAATAAGAACAATCTTCTGAACAACCACCCGTTTTAATGGAGAGCAAGGTGCAGAGCTGAATTTCCTTTTCAGGCCAGTTCGCTACATGCACTTCATGAGCCTTGTGAATCAGTTCAAAAAACGGAAGTTCGTAGATTTCTTTGAGTTGTTCGAATTTCATAGATTTGTGGTAATAAAAATTAGATGGAAAGAAAAGGTTTCTTGTCTGGGAAATGACGTTGTTATCGAACCCACTTACCAGATATGGAGGGCATCTGTCCGAGTCCTACAGGTTCATAGTTGGTTTTACCTCGGGCACCAAGCAGGTTTTGACCGACCGCCCGTTTCCAGTAAGCGCTCATGCTTTCGCCTGTGTGGCATCCCCAGCTCTGGCATTGAGCATTGCGAGCAAAAATCTCTGGCCGGATGCGGGCTAAATCTTTTTCGTGAATCCATGCCTTGCTAGCGCCCATGATGATGGCGCTATAATCCAGAAGGAAACAATGCTTGTTTGAGTGCCCGAAGAAATCAAAAGTCACTACTGACCTAGATGGGTGCTTGTTGATAGCGTTGATGGCCCCATTGCCGCTATTGACCCATGCCAGCTTGACTCCACGCTTAGCAGCTTGGGCGGTGATCCACTTTGTGTATGGTTGGCGGTCCTCGCTACCGCGGGCGACATAGCCGGGGCGATAAACGATCCATGTAACCACCGCGTTATCGCCATAGGCACGCTTAATTTCATCAATGCGTATGGTAGACGCTCTTATGAAGTTTGCCCACCAGCGGTCGTGCTGGTCCGCTTCTACCCTGAGGTCCTCCCACTTGCGAAGTGCCGGACCACCACATAAAATAACGTGACGCTGAGAAGCCTGAGCATTGCTCTCTGGCAAAGCCGCTGATGCCTGCGGAGCAAGTTCGGAAACCCCCGAACAAACTAAGAATAAAAGGCTCAACCATAGACCGCGCATCAGAGCTGGACGCTAATCAGCTGCCTTTATGATGTCTAGGCTAAAGTCCCAATGGAATGGGCTATCCGCAGCACTTGGGCGCAGCAATCTACCTTGCCCTTTTTCTCCATCCAACGACCGCCTCGAGGATCATCCAGGCTTCGAGGATGAGGGCGGCTGAACCAATGCCGACTAATAACCACCTCTCCTGCTCGATCCAGCTCTCAGTGGAGCCAATGGCCTGCCAAAAAATTTGGTATACCATCGCCCAAGCCGGCAACACCAGCATGAAAAACGCCGGGAAAACGATGAACCATACCGCCATGCGCTGACGATACATCCAGAAAATGATGACTAGGAATGCCAATCCTCCGAGCAGCTGGTTGATTGCCCCAAATAGCGGCCATAAAATCAAACCGCCCGTCCCCGGAGCTTTGCCCTCAGCAGCAGGCAAGGAAGCCATCCACCAGGCAACAGCAACCGCAAAAATAGTAGCCCCGTGTTTATTGACCAACCAGGTCAAGGGATTTGCAGTGGTGCGAATCACTGCCGGGGAGTCTGATGCTTCACCCATAGACTCCTCCGTCTTTGGCCTAACTAGACATGCCGCCAATTCTTGCACCACATAACGCTGGAGCCTGCATGCCGTATCAAGTGTGGTCGCCGCAAAAGAGGCGACAAAGACACCCATCAAAGCCGTGGCAAATACAGCAGAGATACCAAGAGCCTTGAGAAAATTCGCAGCGCCATCGACAAAGGCACCGACCTTCGCGCCGAGGCCACTCATCGTTGCCCAACCCTCATAACGCGCATTCCAAGCATCAGCACCAAGCAAGGTCCCGCCAGAGCCATCAGCTACACCGAGTCCCAGACCAGCGACACACGCAAGAATGACCAGCACCGCCAAAAACCCCTCGGTCAGCATTGAACCATAACCTACAAAACAGGCGTCTGTCTCAGAGCATAATTGCTTAGACGAGGTGCCGGAGGACACCAAGCAGTGAAAACCAGAAACAGCACCGCAGGCAATCGTGATGAAAAGAAAGGGAAAAATCAGAGGCAGGTCTTTCAGCTTGATCGAGGTTTCAACCATCGGAGCCGCAATTTCAAGAGCCGGACGCACGCCATCGACAGGTGCCCCATGAAAGAGACCTGCAAACACCAGCCCAACAACAATTAAGCCCAAGGTACTAAGCAACTGCAGTGAGTTGATATAATCACGCGGTTGCAACAAGGCCCAAACCGGCAGCACCGAGGCAATATAGGAATAGACCAAAAGCACACTGACCCACTGCATCATCGACCAGCTTTTGAGATACTCGTTGATTTGGCCCAACCACCCCATATCGCCAAAAACCACAGAGAGATACATCAGCGCGAGAGAGATCACCGATGCCAGCATGATATTGCCCCCTTTTCGATGGATAAAAAGACCGATGAAAACAGCGAGTGGGATTTGAATCAGACAAGGCGCGATGGACTGAGGATAGGCCTTGAAAACCGAGGCAATCACCAAACCAAAAATGGCCAACACAATCGTCAGTGCCATGAACAGGATCAGCAAAAACAATATACGCACCCTTGGGGAAATCACGCGGCCGGCAATGTCACCCACCGTTTGCCCCTTGTTGCGCATTGATACCACCAAGGCACCAAAATCATGAACGGCCCCAACAAATACCGAACCCACCAACACCCACAGCAATGCGGGCAACCATCCCCAAATCACAGCCAAGGCCGGCCCAACAATCGGGCCAGTTCCTGCGATAGACGTGAAATGATGGCCAAAGACAATGCCCTTAGAGGTGGGCACATAATCATTGCCGTCCTCAAGCTCTATAGAGGGCACCACCGTCTCCGCACTGAGCCTGAAAATCTTACGCCCTAGCCACTTGCCGTATGTGTGGTAGGCCAGCAAATAGAGAACCAAGGATCCCAATGCGATAATCAATGTCATCATAGCAACAAATCATTAAGCTTCTGGCGCACTGCTTACAACTTCAAATTTACCACCGCCCGTCCACTATGCCGGGTAATATCGCCACTTTTTTTAGTGCATTGATCTTTTCAGCGCTTACCTGGACGGCATCACCTGCAGTACAAAACCCTTCAAGTATTCCGTCTCTGGAATCGCAGGAATCACTGGATGGTCAAGCCGCTGACCATGACTAGCCAACATTCTCAATGTTCTCTTGGCATCCACCGAGGCGGTAACAATATTATCCAAAAACATCTGCCGTGACGCGTGGTGCGAACAACAGTAAGTCGCGAGGATACCATCACGGTCGAGCAGCTTGATGCCCCTCAAATGAATTTCCTTATAGCCGCGCATTGCATTATTAAGGCTCTTCTTGTTTTTGGTAAACGAGGGAGGGTCAAGAATCACTAAATCATACTCGTCTTCACAGTGCTTAAGAAAATCAAAGGCATTGTGCTGGATCGCGTTGATCTCAACACCATTGAGTTCAGCATTGCGCTGAGCCGCCTCAATCGCTGGACCAGATGAATCTACTGCGGTCACACTAGCAGCCCCCGCCTTGGCACAGGCCAAAGCAAAACCTCCCTGGTTGCAAAAACAATCCAGCACACGCTTACCTTTTGCCAGCTTCGCAATCTCACGGTGCGCATCCAACTGGTCAAGATACAGGCCTGTTTTCTGGCCATCTAACAAATCAATCTCAAACTTCACGCCACCTTCTACCGTGGGCGCATTGACCACAAAAACTCCGGGGTTATCGCCGTGCATCATAGCCACCTCTTCCTCAAGGCCCTCGGCGGCCAACATCGGTGAATCATTACGTAGAACAATCGACTCAGGGTTAAGCAGCTCCTTCAAGGTCTCAACAATGATCTCACGATTCAAATACATTGCCAGAGTCAGCGTCTGCAAAACAAGGTGATCACCATAACAGTCAACGATCACCCCTGGCAGTCCGTCCGACTCACTCCACACCAATCTCGCCAGCTTAATATCAATACCCGCATTCTTGCGCAGCTCGATTGCCTGTCCGATCCGGCGTTGGAAAAAATCGCTGTCCAGCTTCTGTTTCCTGCGGGAAATTCTGCGCGCCACAATCTGTGAATCTGGATTATAAATCGCCGTGCCCAATGGCCGATCACGATAGTCCTTGAGAGAAATAACATCCCCCGCTTTTGGATCTCCAAATAACTTGCGAATCTCCGATGCGTAGACCCAATCGTGGCCGTGAAAAATACGGGCTCGTGGTTTGATAACTATTCCTGACATGGCTAGGACCGTTGAAGCAGGGAATGACTTCAGAAGCAAGCTTCCAGCTTGCGCACTGATGAATACAGTGGCATGGTTTCGCGTATCATCTTTATGGCGAACCCCAGACAACAAGACCCGAGACAACAAGACCCCTACTATGCCATCACCCGCATTGATCTGCCTAGTGCCGGCACGCACGGCTTCCAGGTCAGATTGCAGCGTAGAGGCATCAAGTATGGTAAATTCTTTGCCGATCGGGTTCACGGAAAGCCTGACTTCGCCCTCAGTGCTGCCCGAGATTGGCGCGACGCCCTTCTCGAAAATATAGCTGATCGCGCCCGAGTCTGTGAGCGCTCCCAACGCAATAGCTCGGGAGTAGTCGGGGTATCCAAAATCACGGTGATCGCCAGCAATGGCAATTCGTATTACTTTTGGCAGGCCACCTGGTCCCCCGCCCCAGGCCAACGCCGCTGCGTCAAATTCTCCATCAGGCGCTACGGAAATCATCAGGCTTTTCAACTTGCCGTTGAGGCAAGGACTACCGGTATTAGTTCCACCTAGGGTTCCAAGTTCCTCCGAGAGCTGCACCCAGTATACATGGCTATGATGCCTAGGACATGCGCCGCATGAGCTCCCAGCATTGTATATCAAGCTGAGCTGTTCACCTTTATCCTTCCAACTTGGTGGAGAAACATTCACTCTCAGCTCGTAATGCATAAGCTCTTTCTCCTCGACGGCATGGCACTCGTCTATCGTGCCCATTTTGCCTTTTTTCGTAATCCAATCATTACCAGCAAAGGGCTTAACACCTCCGCTGTTTACGGCTTTGCCAACGCACTACTCGACATCATGGAAAACCATGATGCCAGCCACATCGGCGTGGCATTTGACACCAAAGCACCCACAGAGCGCCACGTCATCTATCCGGAATACAAAGCACAGCGTGAAGCCATGCCGGAGGAACTGGCAACAGCGATCCCCTATGTCAAAGAATTGTGCCATGCACTCGGCATACCGGTCCTCGAGCTAGATGGTTACGAGGCGGATGACATCATCGGCACGATTGCTCACCGAGCCGATCAACGCGGTGACATTCATACCTACATGGTCACTCCTGATAAGGATTTCGCACAGCTGGTCAGTGAAACAACCACCATGTGGAAGCCAGGCCGACAAGGAGGCAACCACGAGTTACTCGATATTCCCACCATACAAAACCAGTGGAACGTTGAACAACCTCGTCAGGTCATCGACATCCTTGGGCTGTGGGGTGATGCCGCAGACAACATCCCCGGAGTACCCGGCATTGGTGAAAAAACTGCCAAGAAGCTCATCGCCCAGTTTGGTTCTATTGAAACCCTGCTCAAATCAACCGACCAACTGAAAGGCAAGCAGAAGGAAAACCTCGAAAACTTTGCCGACCAGGCACTACTTTCAAAAAAACTAGCTACCATCATTCTCGATGTGCCGATTGATGCTGAATGGGACAACCTCGTTCTAGGCGGGCGCGATGATGAGAAAATCAAAGCCCTACTCACCGAGCTTGAGTTCAACACCCTCGGCAAACGCATACTCGGCAAAGACTTTGCCGCTGGCCGCGGGCATAGTCATGCTCAAGCGGGCGATCAAACAGGCGACGAAGCTAACGATGAAACCCCAGTAGCGCTACTTCGCACTATCTCCGACACCGAGCACCATTATCAGGTGGTTCAAACCGTCAACGAACTCCATTCCCTAGTCAAAAAACTCTCTATTGCAGATCGTTTCTGCTTCGATCTCGAGACCACATCCCTCGACCCCAGAAGCTGTGACATCCTCGGCATCGCCTTTGCCACCAGCGCTCACGAGGGCTACTTCGTTGACATCGGGCCAGAAAGTCAACTCTCCCCTCAAACCACACTCGATAAGCTCGGCATCATTTTTCAGTCCAAACAGGAAAAATTGGGACATAATCTCAAGTTTGATCTCTCCGTCCTGCTTGCCAACGGCTGTGAGGTCAGCGGCCCGTTTTTTGACACCATGCTCGTGCATGCCATTGTCTCGCCTGATCAGCGCCATGGCATGAATCAGATTTCAGAAATGCTATTAGGTTACAGCCCCGTCAAACTCGAGGACCTTGCGCAGAAAGAAATCAAACCTGAGGGTGATCTCTTCGGACTTGAGAATGAAGCTGAAGAAGCCACCAAAGCGCCGAAAAAACGCGGCAAGAAAAAGCAGCTCAATATGTCGCTGATCCCAGCCAGTGATCTGGCAGAATACGCGGTAGAGGATGCCGATATCACTCTGCAAATTGCCGACAAACTTCGCCCCCTGCTTGAGGAATGCGAGCAAGTCTCCATCTACCGTGACATCGAGGCTCCCTTGCTACCAGTGCTCACCGCCATAGAAAACGAGGGCATTGCCATGGACGTCCGGGCGCTCAAGGATATTGGTGACACCCTTGCTCAACGCATTTCTAATCTATCCCAAGAGATCACCACCGCTGCAGGAAGAGAGTTTAACCTCAACTCGCCAAAACAACTCGGCGAAATTCTGTTCGGAGAAATGCAATTGGTTGAGAAGCCTAAAAAAACCAAGACAGGTCAATTCAAGACCGACGAGCAAACGCTCTCAGGACTCGCTAACAAACACCCCATCATCGCGGATATCCTCGACTACCGTGAGGCCAGCAAGCTCAAGTCCACTTACGTTGATGCCTTACCGACGCATGTTTCTGCCCGCACAGGTCGCGTCCACACCCATTTCCACCAGTTGATGACCTCCACCGGTCGTTTGGCATCCAGCGATCCCAATTTACAAAACATACCGGTGCGCTCAGAGGCTGGACGGGAAATCCGTAAGGCCTTTGTCCCGCGTGATGCTGAACACACCCTGCTTGCTGTCGATTACTCCCAGGTTGAATTGCGCGTCATGGCTGCACTCTCTGGTGATGAGTCGATGATCCAGGCCATCAAAGACGAGCTCGACATACACTCCGCAACCGCCGCCAAAGTCTTCAGCACAAGCATTGACGAGGTCACCTCCGAGATGCGCCGCAGTGCTAAAATGGTCAACTTTGGCATCATTTACGGTATTTCAGCATTCGGTTTATCACAAAGACTTGGCATCGGCCGCACCGAAGCAAGCGAGATCATCGAAACTTACTTCAAGCAATACCCGGGCATTAAGGACTACATGGACAACACCATCGAGTCCGCCAAACAGAACGGTTATGTCAGCACGCTCAGTGGTCGCAAATGCTGGGTCAGAAATATCGACTCACAAAATGGCACCATCCGCAGCGGAGCTGAGCGCGCCGCCATTAATGCCCCCGTGCAAGGATCTGCTGCCGATATGATTAAAATCGCGATGGTCAAGGTTCATCATTTACTGGCGAAGGAGAAATCAAAGACAAAGTTAATTCTGCAAGTTCACGATGAGCTTCTTTTTGATCTTCACCTCAGCGAACAGCAATCACTGACGCCTAAGATCATTCATGAAATGGAAACCGCCATGGCACTACCGCATGACATTCCCTGCAAAGTGGACTCGGGCACAGGGTCAAACTGGCTGCAGGCGCACTAATCGACGGGCGGCAAATCTAAGCGACCTCTTTACGCTGCACCTCGATCTCTCCAAGGATGCTGTCCTGCCTGATCCTGAACTGATTCATCTTCATCAGCTCGAGCACGGCGAGAAAGGTGACGATCACCTCTGTTTTTGATGTTGCCTCGGCAAACAAAGAGCTAAACTGCATCGCTCCACCTGGTTTCATCGCACCTAGCAAGTATTCAATCTTATCAGCCACCGTGTATCGGTCATCGACAATATCTCCAAGATCGGTGGATTCCTCAAAGCGCTTAAGCACATTCTGAAACGCACGGATGAGATCGAAAATATTAACATCTGGAAGCGGCTCGTCCTCAGCAACTGGCGGCGCTATTTTTTCAGGTGCATGGGCAAAAAGATCCTCCTGCTCGGTTTCCTTACGAGACAAAAACCCGGCCGCATCTTTAAACTTTTTGTATTCAATAAGCTGACGAATCAGCTCCCAGCGTGGGTCGTCTTCTTCCATATCCTCCTCGGGAGGCTGCACTGACTTGGGCAACAAGGTCCTGCTCTTGATATACATCAGGTTCGCCGCCATCACGATGAACTCGGAGGCCAAATCGATGTTGAGCATCTTAAAGGTATCGATGTAGTTAAGATACTGCTTCGTGATACGCTCGATGGAAATGGTATGAATATCGACCTCATCCTTTTTGATCAGATAGAGTAAAAGGTCGAGAGGACCCTCGAAAATATCCAGCCTAACTTTGTAATCTGCACTTTCCACGTGCCCCAATCGTTAAGGCATAGCGCCACCCCAAGCGAGAAAAATATTACCTGTATCTGAGGCTACTAGTGCCATAACACTGCTGTATCCTGCCCCCATTAGCGACAATGATTATACCTGCGCGGCCTATGGCCGTGGTGTCGGTAATCGTCACGGTCATCATTACCTGCCGAGTAAGCTATGGCCCCAATGAGCACTGCTCCGACCGTAGCAGCCACCGGATCAACGGTCTGGATTGGTCTTCCGCTGCGGTCGTAGGACGTCACACAACTTGATAACATCACTGCTGATGCCACCGCTACCACCACCGACTTAACCCATGAGTTATTGCGTTTCATGCCCAGTAGACGGCATTGAGCTCACTTTTATTCATAGAAAAGTGAAAATAACAAAAGCGTTT
>JAFMDE010000224.1 GCA_017857425.1 Akkermansiaceae bacterium | reverse complement strand
ACCCAGCAAGAAGATATCCTCGTGCACCGGGTCCCACTCGCCGAGCTTGAAACGTGGCTTAATCACCAACAGGCTAAAGGGCTGCTTGTGGATATTAAAATCCACGCCTGCCTTTACATCGCCAACCAGCAAGGGCTGATCAAATCATAATCACAAAGTCTCAGAGATCAGAATCATGGATAGATTTGGAGGCATTCAGCGTCTTTACGGCAAGGCCAGCATCGAAAAATTCCAGCGTGCTCACGTCTGCGTAGTTGGTATTGGAGGTATCGGTTCTTGGTGCGTTGAGGCACTTGCCAGGTCAGGGATTGGTCAGATCACCATGATCGACCTTGATGAAATCTGCATCAGCAACATCAACCGCCAACTACATGCCATGGATGGCGAAATTGGCCGACAGAAAACCTCCGCCATGGCCAGCCGAGTGAAGGCCATCAACCCTGACTGCCAGGTCATGTGCAAGGAAACCTTCTTTAGCGAGCGCAACGCCGAAGAAATCCTCAATAGCGGATTTGACTACCTCATTGATGCCATTGACCACGTCCGGGAAAAGTCGCTCTTATTGGCCGGCTGTAAACAGCGAGGCATTCCCGCCATCAGCTGCGGCGCCGCCGGAGGATTACGAGACCCCTCTCTCATCCGCATTGACGACCTCTCTCGCTGTCACAATGACAGCCTCATGAACAAGGTCCGCAAAACGATGCGCAGCCAATACGGATTTCCAGCCGGCAAGGACACCAAAAAGAAAATAAAGGCCCGCAAGTTTGGCATTCACTGTGTTTTTTCATCTGAATCACCTGTTTTTGAACAGTGTGATGGCGAAGTCACACCCCACAAGCCGAGCCGTAATCAAGATGCGCCCAGCAGACTAAGCTGCGTATCTGGATTTGGTAGTATTACTCATATCACGGCTACCTTTGGCTTATTTGCCGTTTCCAAATGCCTTGCGGAACTCTCGACCCCATCTTCTGATCGCCCCCCCGTATCAGTGCTTGAGCAAAACGATATATAAGTCTAGCCTCAGCCACAGCTTCCAAGTTGTAAGCCTCTCTTATTACAGAGGCTTATCACAAAGGCTGTATTGAATATTATGAGTGAACGCATCGACATTGGTGAACAACTACTTAAGGCACGAGAAAACAAAAATCTCACGCATGCCGAGATTGCGCAGTCAACTCGGATCACATCGACCATTTTGATCGCACTTGAGAATAATGACTATTCTTCTTTGCATGCCTCATATGCCCGTAGCTTTCTGCTACAGTACAGCGAGTTTTTGGATGTAGATGTTAGCGCCTTACCTGACTCCCTTGTCCTTGAGGAAGACATCACCAATATCAGCTACCTTCAAAACCGCCGCGATCGCCTCAGTGAAAAACGTGGCTCAGCGCCAAACTCTCGCCACAGGAAAAATAGTAAAAAACGGCTCAATCAGCTGGAAGGATCTTCAAATCATTCCAACAGCAAAAATGTGATACTACCCCTTGTGGTCGTGACTCTCATCGCACTGATCATTGGGGGAGGATTTTATGCCTGCAAAAAATATCAGCCCAAGCAAATCTCAGCCGCCACTGAATCAGCAAGCACCAACGGGCTGACTGCAGGGCAGCAAAGCAGCAGCTCCCTTGAGCTCTCCGCCGATCAGCCATCACCCGATCAAGAGATCAACAAAGGGGACGAGTCACCTGGCCTATTTGACCCTATATCCCCTGGCGATAACATGCTCATACCAAGCAATGCCCCTGCCTCGCTCGAGGAGTTGGCCGGCTTGAGCAAAAGCGGCACAGCGGAGCAAGATTTAGACTCCTCCCCTAGCACATCAAATGATGCTGAGGAGGACCTTGCCACCTCCCAAGACAGTAGCACACCGCCTAGGGCTATGGTCATTGACGAGGGTGAAGAATAACAACCCCTTGAGCCTCAACATCCCGCATGGATGCTTGCATGCCAAACGGCTTTTCAGTTAGTTTTTCTTAATTGAATTTGCAAAAAAAATCCGCTTTTTTTGTTTTTTCATGCTGGCCGTATTTCGTCTTCGTGGGTCATTACCTCTTTGAAAAAAGATCTAGCTAGTAAGTAAAAATAAGCCTTACAAGATCTTTGTTTTATTTGAGCTTATTATTAGCTCATAATAATATACAATAGTTGTTATTTATAAAGCACCTGAATATCGTTGGGGTTGTATTCTTGTTAGGTCATTATGATGTGGCAATGACCTCCCCCTCCCTCCAAATTCCCTCTTTCAAAATCTCCATCGCTGCAATGTTTGTTGCCACCCTTGGATTCTTTAGTTCAACGGCAGAAGCTGTTATTGTAGTCACTGACTCCGACAAAAATCCTTATAAGGATGAGGCATATGCCACAAGCGGTGGTGAATTTACATACTACCAAATAGTAGACACCAAAGAAAAAAAAGGTGATGTATTTCTGAGCACGCAGGCCACAGGCCAGGACACAGGAGGAACTACCAGCATCACCGGATATAATGACAGCTCCAGTGAATACGCTAAAGATTTTACCTCACTTACCTTAGAGGATGCTGGAACCCTTGTCTACGAAGGTCAAACCAGTGTGGCTTTTTACCTGGATATAAACCAGACAGGCACAGGCTCAGAGCAGCCTTATTATGAGATTCACGCGTTGGAAATTTATACATCTTCATCAGCAACATTTAGTTATGCAAGTGGTTTTGCCCGCGGTACCGATCTAGAGGACGTATACAAATTCAACGGTGAGTTAAGACTGCAGCCTGATAATACCAAGGGGACTTCCAATTGGGATGCTGCGCTT